>NZ_PIQS01000001.1:600000-900000 GCF_003048405.1 Campylobacter concisus
AATCTGCTATCCCTAATAGCGATGGTTATACAGTCTATACAAAAACAGAAGGAAGTCACACCGTCACCTTAGAAATTAAAGACGTAGTAGTACACGAGATTTAAAATTTAACTAATTACTTTAATCCCAAAGGAAATTCCTTTGGGATATTCTTTCTTGTCATTAAATTTTTATAATTGTTTATCTTTTTAATCTATATAAAATAACCTTTTGTCTATTTTTGTATAAATTTATAAATGCTTAATAATAGTTTTATGGCTTATGGTCTGGTAAAAGCTATTATAAAGGCCTAAGCACTCTATAATTAATTGATGTTCCACCTAACCAGCAACCTTCTTTTATCTTCGACGTTTAAATTTATAAAATCGATACCGAAAAGTTTCGTTAAATTTTCGCCCTTTAAAATTTGACCCGTTGCGCCGAATTCATATCCTAAGGGGCCGTTTAAAAGCAAGGTTTTATCCGCCGCCGCAAGCGCGTGATCGGGGTGATGCGAGGTAAAGATCACGCAGGTTTTTCGCTCGCTATTTAGCTTTTTGATTAGGCTTAAAACGGCATTTTGATGAAAGACGTCGAGGTACGACGTAGGCTCGTCCATGACGAGAATTTTAGGCTGTAGTACTAGCGAGCGAGCTATAAGCGCCAGCTGCATCATGCCGCCGCTTAGCTCGTCTACGTTTAAATTTAAATACTCGCTAACGCCCGCTATCCGCGCGGCTTCCTCAGCCATCGCTCTATCCTTCGCGCTCGGCCTTGAAAACATACCGACGTTTGCGTTTACGCCCATTAAAATCAGATCTTTTACTTTAAAGCTAAAAGCGATATTTTCGCTTTGAGGCACGTATCCTACGAGCTTGGCGCGCTCTTTACCGCTAAGAGAGGCATGATCGCGGTCATCGATCAAAATTCGGCCGCTTTTTGCCTTTAAGAGTCCTAAAATAATCTTTAAAAACGTAGATTTGCCTATGCCGTTTGGGCCCAAAATCGCAAGCGTTTCGCCGCTTTTTAGGCTAAGGCTCAAATTTTGCAAAATTTGCTTGCGCTCGTATGAAAAGCTTAAATTTTCTACGCTTAAGACCATCTTTTGCCCTTTTTAACGATGATGATGCCGATCATAGGAGCGCCTATAAGAGCGGTTAGGATACTTAGAGGGATTTCAGCCGAGCTCACGCTTCTAGCCGCAACGTCGGTTAGCATCAAAAATATCCCGCCTAAAATCGCCGAAATCGGAACTAGCTGCGAGTTATCGGAACCGTAAATAAGCCTAGTAACATGCGGCATTAAAAGCCCGATCCAGCCGATGATACCCGCTATCGCTACGCTTGCGGCCGTTATCAGCGTAGCAAGCACGATAAAGATAAAGCCTAAAAATTTACTCTCGCCCAAAATACTTGCATGTTCGCCGCCTAGGGATAAAATATTTAGCTTCCAGCCCATTAGGCTCAAAAGCACAAGCCCGCTAACGCAAACGGGAGCAAGCGCTGCCACGTCGCTCCAAGATATGGCGCTTAGGCTTCCCATTAGCCAATATACGATGCTAGGTAGCTTTTCTTGCGTGTCGGCGACGTATTTTACGGCGGAGATCAGCGCCTCAAAGATAGCGCCCGTGATTATACCGGCAAGCACCAGCATGAGCTTTGAGTTTTTGTTTGCCAAAACACCCAACGCGTAAGCTATCATGACAGCTAAAAAGCCAAAAACGAAAGCGCCTATTTGCGTGGCTACGGGACTGCCGAAGGCTAAAATGCAAACCACCGCGCCAAATCCCGCTCCACTGCCGACGCCCAGGATATTCGGGCTTACCAAAGGATTTGCAAACATCGCCTGAAATATCACGCCCGCCGCGCTAAGGCTGGCGCCTATCAAAAACGCCGCTATCAGCCTAGGTAAGCGCAGGTCCAATATCAAGGCGTAAAGCGTCTCTTTGTCGTTTTGATAATAATCAATTAGCCCGTCAATAGAAATCCTGCCCGCAAGCAGCGAAAAAATAACCGCAAAAACTAGCAAAAGCGATAAAAATAGATATTTTTTCATTATCTAAAAAGCTCGTAAAATTTGCTCTCGCCGTTTAGGTCGAATCGTAAAATTTGAGCTATCTCATCGTCACTTAGATCGTAGTCGTAGAGCAGTTTGTAGCTCTTTTTCATCTCGTCTTTTAAATTTATATGCGCCTGCCCCGAAAATAGCACGCTAAACCAAGCCCAGCCCAGGTGCGATTCGCCCGTAGGAGGCTCCCACATATCGCCTCCAAGGGGCATTTTATAGACGGCTTTTTGCTTGACGGCCTTTACGTTTTTTAAAATTTTGTCATTAAAAAAGTCCCGCGGAGCTAGCTCATCAAAGTTGCTAAGCAAGATAACGTCTGGATTTTGAGCGAGAATTTCTTCTTTATTTAAAATTCTAAATCCCCCGAAATTCGCCGCATTTGCTCCGCCGCTTAGCTTGATCTCATAATCAAAATACGTCCCGCCGCCGGCTGCCTCGTAGCTTTTATCTCGGCCGAATATAAAAAGAACCTTCGGTTTTTTGCTAAGCCCTTTTACGAAATTTTCGATCCTAGCTCTTACCTCGGCTCTATTTTGCAAAATTTGCTCCGCCCTTTGCTCTTTTTCGTAAATTTTACCCAGCATACCAAACCAAAAAAGTGGGGCTTCCTCCGTGCCGCTTAAATTTACCAAAGCTACGTTTAGGCCTACTTTTCGCAGCGGTTCGATGATCTTTTCGCCTCTCATGCCCCACTGCACTACTAGATCCGGAGATAGTTTTAGTAGCTCCTCGATATTTGGAGTAAAATCCTCTCCTATACCGCCTGCTGGGATACTAGCTGCGCCCTTGATCATTTTTCCCAGCATTCCGCGCTCGATGTTTTTCTTGGCTACGGGATGGACGGAGGCTAGGCGAGATACGTTGTTTTCGACGCTAAGAGAAAACGAAGCTAGTGGCACCGGAAACAGCGCTACGCTCTTAACGGAGCGGTCGAAGCGAAGCTTATTGCCGTTTTGATCGGTAAATTCAAGCGCACCCAGCGTCGCTGCCAGTAGCAATAAAGCAGGTATGATTTTTCTCAAATTTGATCCTTAAATTTGTAAATTTTAGGGTTTTTGAGCGGGTCTGTTTAAAACCCGCTCGGCAAATTTAAATTTTAAAAGCTAGCCTTAAAGCCTAGTTTGAAATTTCTACCCGGATTTATTAGCGGGTTGCTAGCGCTTCTAGGTTGGCTGATTAGCTCGTAGCTTAGGCTTGGGGCGTATTCTTTGTCAAAGATATTTTCGACGCCGAAATTTAGGCTAAAATCTTTTAAGAAGCCTAGTTTGCCCAGACTCTTGCCAAAGTATAGGTTATGCACGAAATATCCCGCTCGTTCGCGCTCTACGCTATCATCTATACGCGTCTTTCTCGCCGCCCAGTCGCCGCTATACTCTATGTAAGAATTTGCCAAAAACTCCGGCGAATAAGAAACGGCCACGTGTCCGCTAAGCGGAGCGATCTCTGGAAGCGGTTTGCCGGTTTGTTTATTTTTGCCGCGCGTGTAGGCAAGGTTAGTTTTAAGCTCCAAATTTGACAAAATTTTATAAGCGAGGTCAAATTCCGCACCGCTTATCTTGGCTCTATTTACGTTTTGCGACTGATAGTAGGTCACGCCGCCGCTTTGCCAGTTTCGCTCGACGATCAGGTCTTTATAATCTCCCGTGTAAAATATCAAATTTGACCTAAGCGCCTTATCCGTATAGCGAAGTCCGGCCTCATAGGTGACGCCTTTTTCGATATTTAGATCAGGGTTTGGCAGATACGCCTCGCTGCCTGAAAACGTAAGTATTGGAGCAACCTCGCCGCTCATAGGAGCTCTAAACGAAGTAGAGAAATTTCCTACGAACTCAAACCCATGGGCGATAGGGTAAATAAGCCCTAGTCCGTAGCTCGCTCTGCCGTCTTTTCTATCGTTGGCGTTTTCATATAGCGCCCTTACGGCGGGGCTCATCGAGCTATCCATATCAAATGACGTTTTTATGCGGTCGTAGCGTAAATTTGCGCTCAAAATCGCGTCGTTACTAAATGCGTATTCAAGCAATCCAAACCCAGCGACGTCAAGCTGTTTGGTTCTTAGCCTGTTGCGTACGCTAGGGCCTTTGTTTACGCTTTGATACACGCTATCCCAGTCCTCGTAATAAAAATCCACGCCGTAGGTTTGGGTTAGGCTGTCGCCTATAAATTTACCGATAAATTTGCCGCCGTAGACCTTCGGGCCGTTTACGTAGTTATCGACTTGTCTAGGCGAAAACGAGCCGATGTAGGGCCTTATATTTAGGTGCGTATAAAGCTCTCTGTAATACAAGCTAGAATCTAATATAAATTTGTCGTTTATGTTGCCTTCGTAGTTTATCGCTACGTATTTTTCTCTAAGAGGCGCTTCTTTTATGTATTTTTGAAAGCCTTTTTTATTCGCCGTTCCCGGAGCGCCGACCGCCGTACCGACTACGCCGCGCTCGGACTCCGTATATCTGGTCACGAGCTCAAGTCTGTGAAAATCGGCAAAGCTATATCCGCCTTTAAAATCAAGGCTTCGGTAGTTATACCTTGTATTTGGGATTTTACCCGCAGGAGTGTCGTAGTCTTTGCCGTGTTTGTAGTTTAAGCCGAGCAATGCGTCAAACCCGTGTCCGACTACGCCGAGTTGTAAGCGATTTTGTACGCCTTTGTTCGCGCTTTGATATTGGGTGCTTAGATACATATCAGATAGCGCCCAGTCGCCGTGCACGTCTCCGCTAGCTCTTTTGGTGACTAAATTTACTATGCCGCCAAAGGCATCCGTGCCGTAAAGCGTGCTGGCGGGACCTCTTATTATCTCTATCCTTTCGATTTGATCGGGCGTAAATATCGAGTACTCAAACGCCGGCCTACCTCTAAATCTAAGTCCGTCTACAAACATAGGCACGCGGTAATCAGACGAACTAAAACCTCGCACGTTTACGGTGCCCGAGTCCATGCCTTCGTTTACGATTGAAACTCCCGGCGCCTCGCTGATTAGCTCCGGTACGCTTTTGCCAAGCTTTCTTTCTATCGTCTCTTTATCTACTACCGAGACACTTTTGCTT
Organism: Campylobacter concisus; assembly: GCF_003048405.1. NCBI lineage: Bacteria > Pseudomonadati > Campylobacterota > Epsilonproteobacteria > Campylobacterales > Campylobacteraceae > Campylobacter > Campylobacter concisus. Next base: position 605,094 of record NZ_PIQS01000001.1, read on the forward strand.
ATCTCGTCTACGCTTTGAGATGATCTTTGCGCCGTGACGGTTACGCCTTCTAGCGATTTTAGCTCTACTTCGTTTTGCGCGGCGGCCAAAACGCCGACCAAAGCGAGGCTAAGCGCGATTTTTCTTTGCATTTAAACTCCTTTTAAAATATTTGAGTAATTATATAGAAATATATAATGATTTTCAATATGTATAAAAATGATATTATATTTTAAAAAGCCATAATTGCTACATTTATGCTATATATCAAGGCACTAAAATATACATGTTGACTGGTGTAATATTTATGATATGTGCTAAATAGTACCCCCCCATTGTACCCCAGTACAATAGACAAGCCCTTCTAAAATTTATATAATTCATTCAAAATTTCAAATACTATAAACAATAAGGAGAACATGATGGCTAAAGAAGCCGGAGTAGTTAAAAGTATAAACGGAGGAATAGCAAGAGCACTTAATGACTTAACAGGAGAGGTAAGACAATTAAGTGTAGGAGATATTGTATACCAAGGTGAAAAGATAGTTACAGAGGGTTCTAACTCTAAAGTAACAATAACTCAAACTGATGGTAAAGATATAACTTTAATAGGTAAAGATACTCTAACTCTAGACCAAGACTCTAATAATAACGAAACAGTAGCTGATATCTCAGCTTTACAACAAGCCATCTTAAAAGGAACAGATCTTAATGCTCTAGAAGAAACTGCTGCAGGTGGTCCACAAGCAGGTGGTAATGGTGGAGATGGCGTAAGCTTATCTTCTACTAGCTTTGCAGAAGGAGGCCACATTAGTAACATCAATGCTAATGTAGGAAGCATAGATGCTTTATCTCTAGCAGCAGGTGGAGATAATAGCTTTGGTGTAAGTGGAGGAAGTGCTGTTGGGGCTGGAGCTGGTGCTGGAGCTGGGGCAACTACACCTAAAATTGGTATAAATATAAGCTCTGCTGGCTCTAACGAAGGTGGAGTTATGACTTACGACCTATCTTTACCTACTGCATTAACGGCTAGACCTACTACGTTAAATTTAAATTTTAGCGGCGGAGTAGCCGGGGTAGATTACGACGCAAACTCTGTAGAGTATTCTATCGACGGCGGCAATACTTGGACGCGCGGCACTACCGTAAATCTTGCCGACGCAAATCAAATCAATAACGTCAAAGTAAGAGTAACTACTATAGATAACTACGGACACAATGGCGTAGATATAGCTACTAATCCTACGGCTCAAAGCGCCAATCAAAACCAAGGCGAACAAGACGGAAGCAAGTATTCTAATCTAAACGGAGTAGAGTACGGCGTGTATAAAAGAAATTTAACCCTAAACGTAACTACCGATAACGACGAGATTATTAACTCTCAAGCTAACGGCAAAATTACCGATAACGACGATTACGTAAATATTAACGAGGGGCTAAGCGAAGCGGTATTTACGGGCGACGGCGACGATACCGTAAATATGAGCGGAGCGTTTAGCGATGTAAATTCGTATGTTAGCACAGAAGACGGCGATGACGTTATCAACGTAAAATCAGGCTCCGTGTTGAATTACGGAAACGCTCAAATAGATGCCGGTGACGGTAACGACACGATCAATCTTAATCAAGGCTCATTTGTAGGGATTAGCGGTAGCTCCGGCACTAGAATATACGGCGGAGACGGCGACGATACCTTTAACATGGACGGAGAGATCAAGGGCGGACTTGTTTACGGCGATGACGGCGATGATACGTTTAACGTAGGTTCGACCGGAGTTCTTAAGGACGGCGCGACTATTTACGCTGGCGAAGGTAAAGATACTATAAATTTCGACGGAACGGCTGAAAACGGAGCGAAAATCGAAGGTAACGGAGGATACGACACTATAAACATTAAATCCGGTGCGGTAATAGATAATTCATCGGTATACGGCGACAACGAAAATGAAGACTTTATTTTTGACGAAGGTAGCGAAATAAATATCGACGGAACGGTTAGAAATAACTCTAACGTATACGGCGGCGCGAGAGTAGATACCGTAAACATAAACGGAACGGTAGAGAACTCGTCGATGATAAATACTCGCAGCGGCGACGACAAGGTAAACATAAATGCTGGAGCGGAAATAAAAAATAGCAATATAAATACCGGCGAGGGAGGCGACGTAGTCAATATCAAGGGCAAGCTAGGCGATAGTGCGATGATAGATACCGAAGACGGCGACGATATCGTAAATTTTGCCGGAGAAACGAGTGGATATGCCACAATAAATACCGGACTCGGAAAAGATACGTTTAATATCGAAAGCGGAGCAACTTTTAGCAAATCTCTTAGAGTAGACACCGGCGAGGACGATGATACGATTAATATTAAAAACGGTGCAAATTTATCTTGGGGAAGTATAAAAACTGGAGCCGGAAACGATACCGTAAATATAGACGGCAATATGATCGGTACTCCAAATCATTTTAATGAGATAAGTACTGGAAGTGGCGATGATATGATAAATATAAACGGGCACGTATCCGGAGAATCAAGAATAAAAGCCGGCGAGGGTAACAATACCGTATACGTTAGAGGAACCGTCGACGGCAAAGCTAGAATAGAAGCGGGCGATGTCGATAATGACGATAAACACAGCGAACTTCATATAGAGAGCGGAGCTACGTTAAGCGGAGGTAGTAGCGTAAGTATGGGCGGCGGTAACGATACTATTTATATTAAGAAAGGCTCAAGCGTAACTAGTGCCACTATATCTGCCGGAAACGGAAATGATACCGCATATATAAATGAAAATCTAGATACGGTTAATATAAAGATGGGTAATGGCGAAGATACGATAAATTTCAAAAAAGGGATAACTATAGAAAAAAGTTTAATAGATTTCGGCGAGGGTAACGATAAAATCGATATCGACGGCATTACCTTTACTAATGGCGCGGAACTACGCGCCGGCGTATCTGATCAACCTGCTTGGTATAGCGACGATGACGACGATATTATAAACATTACAAATTCTAAATTTGAACAAAATAGTAAAATAGACGCCAAAATCGGAGACGACAGGATAAATATCGGTACCGGAGCGATAATAGACAACTCAAACGTTATAGCCGGATACGGTAGCGATACTATAAATATTAATGCGGGTTCTAAGGTAATAAACGGTAGTAAGATTTATTCCGGACTAGATAATAAAGACGGCGATAGAAGAGACTTAGATACCATAAATATTAACGGCGGCGAGATTATGGACTCTGAAATTCATACATCTCATAGCAAAACGACGACTAATATAAATGACGGAATTCTTACGAATGCGAAAATTTTAGGCGCTTACGGAGAAGACAAGATAAACATAAACGGGGGTGTAATTAAAAATTCAGAAATAACCGGCGGCGACGGAGACGATAAAATAAATATAAACGGCGGAAATTTTACCGAAACTAAGATAAGTACTGGAAACGGGAAGTATATGGGCAATGGGGATGTCGTAAATATCGCCGGAGGTACGTTTAGTAAAACTACCGTAGAATTACAAGGAACAAAAAATACCGTAAATATAAATTCCGGAGCGGTATTCGGCGATCAATCGGACGCTATAGTCAATAGGCAATATCAAACCAAGATAGTAAACTACGATGGCGAAGATCACGTAAACGTAAATGCCGGAGCTATCGTTAAAAACGCGACATTTGATCTTAACGGAGGTAGCGATACTATAACCGTAGCATCGGGCGCTACCGTAGAACATTCTCAGCTTATAACCGGAGACGACGTCGATACACTAAATATAAACGGTACCGTTAGCGGAGACACGCATGTGGATTTAGGATACGGCGCGGATACCTTAAATATAGGAAATGGCGGAGTAGTATCAGCTTCCGATATCCATATGGACGACGGTGGTCAAGGATACAACGATACCATAAATATCGCAAATAATGTCACCCTTCAAGACTGGGCGGATATCAAAGGCGGCGGTGGAGTCGATACTATTACTGCGGGCGACAACCTAAAGCTTATTAATGGCGCGGGTATACACGGCGACTGGGGAAATAACGGAAGCGCGGAAAATAAAGTCGGAGACGGAAATGATATCATCACGATAGGTAATAATTTAACTATGAGCGGCGGCTCTATAATAAGCGGTGGCGGCGGTAACGACATTATCTCTATCGGTAAAAATGCAAGTATAGACGGTAGCTCTACTATCGACGGCGGAGCCGGATATGATACATTAAAAGTTGCTGACAATAGCATAGACTTTAGCCATGTTAAAAATATCGAAAAACTAGATATAACAGATGTTAATAAAACTTCGGCCGATACCAATGTCGTAACACTATCAGCTAAAGATGTTTTAGATATGACTGATAATAATAATAAGCTAAGAATAGATGGCGATGGTAACGATAAGGTAGATATAGATAGTAGCTTTACTCAGAAAGCCGATTTAATCGAAAATGGAATAACCTATCACCGATATGAGGCTACTTATACCGATGTTAATGGAAATCACACCGTAACTTTAGAAATTAAAGACCAAGTACAAGTATTTTAAAATTTAACTAACTACTTTAATCCCAAAGGAAAATTCCTTTGGGATATTTTTATATCATTAAATTCCTCATAATTTTTTATCTTTTTAATTAGCAACCAAATCCACAAATTTTTAGTTATTTAAGTGGTTGGTATATATAAATTAGTAAGTCTGGATGATAAACAAAGGCTGAAAATGGATTAAAATTTGGCGGTAAATGTAGATAAATTTACTGCCGCAAGGATAAATTATTTTCCAGTTGGGTCTAAGCCATTTAAGATGTAATTTACTTCATCATCGCTTAGCTCATAGTGTAAAAATTCTTTATAAAATTTCTTTGTTTCAGCTGCTATATCTATATCTTTAAAAATTTCAGGATGTAATATCTTAGCCGCCCACAAAATTTGCAAAACACCCTCGGTACCATATCTATCCCAGCTAAAAACGCCGGTAGGATTTACGTAAACTTTTTTATTTTTCACAGCATTAGTGCCTGCGTAGATAGGATTTTCATATATTTTTTGTATGGCTTCAGGTGACTTGGCTCTGCCTATGATGATAACATCTGGATTTATATTTGGGATCTCTTCTGCGTTTAGTTCAAGCATATTTCTGGCTTTTTGCACTGCATTTATGCCACCTGCGACGGTAATCCACTCATCGATTATTGTATTTGAGCCATCTACTTTGAATAAATTTTTTACCCTCTGCTATGTGAAGCACTTTTGGCCTCTCATTTTGAGCTATCTTTGGAGCATCGCCTCCTATGGCATCAGCCATGATAGTTACGCTCTTTTTCATGTCGGCATGGTTTGTAAATGACGGATAAAGGACGTTAAAGCCATTTTTTGTTAGCTCCTCTTTGTTCTTTTTGTCTGCGGCTATGACTACATCAGGACTTAGCTTGACTAGCTCTTCTACTTGCAGGCTCTTGCCGCTTACACAATTTGGAATGCTTGAAATTCTAGGGTATATATATGCAAACCATTTGTTGTTTTTTATGAGATCGGTTGTTGCGACTATTTTGTCAGCACCACCTAGCATTAATACGATTTGATTGTTCGCATACCAAAGCGTAGCGATTTTTCTACTTTTGCGGGAATTTTTACGACGTTGCCAGTGATATCTTTGACATCTCTAAACTCAGCCGCATTTATACTAAAAGCAGCCATTAACGCTACTAAGGCAGTAAAAATTTTTCTCATTTTCTTCCTTTTTATGAAATATATATTTTTATAGTTTAAGAATTTTATCGGATATAAGAATGGCTAAATTTTTAAAATTTATAAGAAAGATTTCCCTCTCCATACAAGATGGAGGGGAAAATTAATCAAGAAGTAAATTGCTTATTTCTCAAACGCTTTTTGTAAGCTAAATGGGAATGCCTGATAGCCCATAGCATTTGTCATCTTTATCTCGATGCTAGGCTCTTTTGCACCCCACTCAAACTCATCGATGTGCGGGCTAGGAAGTCCCACTGGGCGACCTTTTGCGATGTCAAACTGCATACCAGCAACGGCTGAGTAGACCATAACGCTATCAAGGTCATCTTGATACTGCGTAAGGCTAGTAACCGAGCTATACCACTCTTTACCGCGCTCTTTGCCGTACTCCCAGATCTGCTCAACGGTCTTTTTGTTCTCATCGATCTTATAAACGACCGCGCGAGAGTACTTCATACCAGCGATGGCTGGTTGCTCCATGCCCCTTGTGTCGCCGTTGTCAAAGACACTTAGATAAATTTCGCCTTTTTTAGACTTGCTATCTATCCTAAATGCCGTATGTTGCGTCCACTGCCAGTCAAAGCCGCCTGTTTCGCTCTCGTATCCTGGACATTTTGAGTACTCATCTTCGCAGACTATTTTGTTACCTTTGGTGTCGACTGGTTGAAGAAGTTTATCTTTAAATTTATCGCTCCAGCCTTTATGAGCACCCATTATCCATTTTACTTGTTTATCACGGCCGATTTTGATGACTGCATCTTGGTGGCGGCTTGAGATTATGATGCTATCGTCGCTTGGGTCATAATCCACGCTATTTACGTGAGCCCAGTTACGTCCAGGGCCTGCGCCGACGATGTCACCCCACTTATCGTGAGTATCCATCGACTGAAGCTCATCAGAGCTTGCAGTGTGGCCTGCTTTTTTAGCGTCGATATTTAAGCAAACTGCGCCTTGATCAAGTGTTTTTAGCACGATATCGCGGTAAGGATCAAGAATTTCATAAAGCCTAAAGTCATCAACTACGTTGCCGTCGCGGTCAAGCTCAACGATCACGTCGCGCACTGTTCTTACGTTTTTGCCGTCAGCCCTTTTGTAGTCAGCATTTGCAACGCGCAAGAAGTAGTGTCCATTTTGTGCTACGTCCATCGAGTGAGAGAAGTCGTTGTAGCTAGCTGGTAGCTCGCGGTTAAAAATTTCTCTACCCATGATGTCGTATTTTGCGTATCTTTGGCCGTATCCCCAAGTCATAGCACCGTCGTCATTTTGTTTAAAGCCCATCATTACGCCAGCGTGAAATGGCTGTTTTAGGTCGTAAATTTTGCTTGGCTCAAGGTACCATCTAACCTCGCCTTTTGTATCAAGGATGAAGTTATTTGGGCTGTAGTTCCACTCGATAGCACCGCCAGCTGGGTTGTTCCAAACGACTTTTGTGCCTTTTCCAGTTTTATTTACAAAGTTATTTACATAGTAAAGCCTGTTTGCAAATTTGGCAGTCGCAGGCTTGGTAACCTCGATCTTATCAAAGAGCGCGCCCTTTTGATTTGGTGTGCCAGCGCTTTCTAGATAGATAGCTGGGGCGTAAATTTTATAGCTCTCTTTTATATGCTCAGTCTTGCCCTTGTAGCTCTTGTCGTACTCGACCTCAACGGTATTTTGATAGTCAGGATACATGCCAAAAACTGGGATGCCGCCATGTGTGCGAAGATGCTTATCAGCCACTTTGTAGCTTATCACCTGACCGCCTTGTTTTGGCACGATGGTTACTTTTGCATTGCTTAGTGTATAGCCGCCATTTTTGATGACTGCTGTAAGTGGGGCAGTATCGTATGGATTTACCACTACTTCGCCTATTTGTCCAGTTATAGCGTAGTCTAGTTTAGCCCCGCTTGGACCGCCTATCGCAAAAGCGCTCGAGCAAAGCACCGAAGCTAGTGCAACACAACTCAAAGTCTTTTTCATAACATCTCCTTTGGATAAATTTTATAAACTCTACTCATAAAGCTTATAAAATTTAGAAAAAGCCTTGGAATGCCCAAGGCTTAAAATAGGTAAAAGGAGTAATAAAAAATATTGCGTCCTTCGTAATTGTAATAAAACCTTATAACATAAAAATCACGATAAACTTTATAATGGCTTAAAATCTAAATTTATATTAAAAATTTTTGCCTTTTTGGATATTAAGCTAGCATTTACGCTTTAGCACTTATAATCAGCCCAAACAATGGAGTAAAACTTATGACACTAACTTACAATGCAAAGAAAATTTATGAAATTTGGTTTGACTCAAAAAGTGAGCTTGAAGAGAGCAATGCTAGCTTTTTAGAGGATTATTTAAATTTTTTAGGCGATATTAGTGAAGTGATAAATATTGATGAAAAAACGAGACTTTCAGTTATCATCGCCTCTCTTTGTGTGAGCAAAGGTGCGAAAAGCTCATTTAAAAGCTTCATTAGGGCTGCTTTAAATGTGGGCATATCAGTAAAAGAGATAAGAGAAATTTTATATCAAGCAGTGCCTTATGCTGGGCTTGGCAAGGTAGAAGATTATATATTTTTAGCTGATGAAATTTTTAATGAGCGCTATATAGAGCCTGAAAATATGCCTAAAAAATCAAGAGAGGGCAGAGGTGAACGAGGCCTTGAGATACAAAGAAAACTTTTCCCAGCGGTTGATAAATTTATCGCATCAATGCCAAATGATCAAAAACATATAATGGAGTTTTTATCGCAAAACTGCTTTGGCGATTTTTATGCAAGAGATGGGCTTAGTTTAGAGCTTAGAGAGCTTTTGACATTTGTCTATATCACGACTCTTGGCTTTGCAAAGCCACAGCTTTTAGGGCACATTGCTGCAAATTTTGGCATCGGCAACGATAGAGCTAAACTAATAAGCGTTGTTACGACACTTATACCATTTATAGGCTATCCGAGCGCTTTAAATGCATTATCAGCAATAAATGAGATAAGTTCTAGTAAAAATTAAATTTTTAATCAATGCGATATCTTATAAATTTCAGCCAAAATTTATTCTAGCGTTAAAAGTGCGGTTGAGCTTGGTTGTAGAATAACTCAAAATAAATCATCTAAAGGAGATTATTATGAGTTTTCTATCTAAATTTAGTAAGGCTATCTTTGCCGTTGCAGTTGCTGGTGCGATTAGTGCTAGTGCATTTAGCGAGGGTGAGGACTACGTCAAGCTTGAAAAGCCACTAAGTGTGGGACAAAATACGCTAGTTAAAATTTTTAGCTACGCTTGCCCATTTTGCTATAAATACGACAAGAGCGTCACTCCAAAGGTAGTTGAGAAAATTCCTGGCCTAAAATACGAGCCATTTCACCTAAAGACAAAGGGTGATTACGGCGAGGTTGCGAGCAAGGTTTTTGCCGTGCTTATCACTATGGACGAGGCAAAGGGTGTTAGTTTATTTGATGAAAATTCGCTATTTAAAAAGGCTAAATTTGCCTACTACAAAGCTTATCACGACAAAAAAGAGCGCTGGGGCGATGGCAAAGACGCTGAGGGTTTTTTAAAGACTGGTCTTGAGGCAGCTGGCGTTAGCAAGGCTGATTATGAAAAAGAGCTAGCTAATCCAAAAGTGACTGAGCTACTTAAAAAGTGGGATGAGAGCTATGATGTGGCTAAAATTCAAGGCGTGCCAGCATTTGTCGTAAATGGCAAATATCTCATCATGACAAAATCAATCAGCTCGCTTGATGGCATGGCAGCACTCATCGAAGAGCTTCTTAAAAAATAAGGTGTCACATGAGCTTTTTTAAAAAAATGGCTAAATTTCAAGACTCACGTATCTCTTGGGCGACCTTAGTCTTTGTAAGCGTTGCACTTGTCGTTATCGCGCACTCGCTCTTTCAAAACTACGCCTATATGCCTCCTTGCGAGCAGTGCGTCTATATACGTTTTGCATTTTTATGCATGGCGCTTGGCGGTGTGATCGCTATGATAAATCCTAAAAATTTACTATTTGCTCTAATTGGCTACGTCTTTGCCTTTTGGGGAGCGGTACAGGGCATAATGTATAGCGTAAAGCTAGCCAAAATCCACGATGCTGTGCATGGCGATGATCCTTTTGGTGTGCAGGGCTGCTCTACTGAGCCACACTATCCATTTGGCTTGCCGCTTGAGAAGTGGGCGCCTGACTGGTTTATGCCAACAGGCGACTGCGGATATGACAGCCCTATGGTGCCTGATGGCGCGGTGCTAAGCGATCTACAAAAGAGCATAGTTGATCTTTATGCGGACGGCTGGTATCTTGTGCCATCATCTAAATTTATGTCGATGGCTGATTGCACGCTGCTTGGGTTTAGTGTTTGTTTTGTAGTACTTGCGCTTATGCTCGTTTCAAAGCTTTTATCCTTTTTAAAATGAATTTAGTTAGCCCAAATTTGGGCTAACTTAGGATATACTGCACGCATGGGTATTAATTTAAAATCACAAAATATTAAAATCTACGCCATCATCTTGCTTGCTAGCCTTTTTGTAATACTTCTTGGGCTAAATATTTACAGCAATGCAAAAGAGAAAATCATAGAGCTATCTGATAAAAATAACATAGCAGTTAGCAAAAATATCGTAAATAACTTTCAAATTTGGCTTGATGAGCGTATAAATTCACTCGTTCGTGCGTCAAAATTTATACAAAATGCAGACATCGTAGATGACGATGAAAAGATAGCTGGCTTTATAAAGCTCTTTAAACAAAACGCGAAAGAATTTGATCTAATGCAGCTTTTAAGGGATGATGGAGAAATTTTTGTAGATGGAGAAAAAATTTTAGAAGAAGTTATGCCAAAGAGTGAAAGAGCAGGGCTTATCTGGTATGTGGAGACAAAAAATACAAATGCTCCAAGTGTAAATTTCATGCAAAAACATAAAATTTTAAAAGGCTCAACTCTAAATTTATGCGTTCCAGTCACAAAACAAGCGAAATTTAAAGCAGCACTTTGTGGCGTCGTGCGTATAGAAAATATCTTTAACAGCATTAAAAATTTTAGCCTTGCGCCAAATTCTTACTCATTTTTAGTGACTCATAGTGGTGAAATTTTAACATCGATACCTGATCTTGCTTTAAAAAAAGAGATCGAGGAGAAATTTAAAGAGTTGTTTTTAAAAGACGAAGACATTACAAGCTTAAAAATAGGACAAAATTTAATCCAAGTAGCTGAGATACCAACGATAAATTGGTTCATAGGAGCTGGCACAAATAACGAAGAGGAAATTTCAGCTTTAACAAAAGAAGCTTTAAAAAATGCTCTAAGCTTACTCTTTGCCTTCGTTGCGCTCACATTTTTGGCAAACATCCTTCATAATTTTATGTATAACAAGATAAAAAAGATACAAGATGAGTATGAAACATTGCTGACTCATAGAGCCAAAATGAGTGAGGCTGGCGAGCTAATAAGTGGTATCAATCATCAATTCATTCAGCCTGTAAATTCGCTAAAACTAATGCTAAGCTCGTGCATAATGTTAAAAAAAGAAGGTAAATTAAGCGATGAGGAGCTAATAAATTTACTTGAAAAAGGACAAAGCTCAGTCAAACTTCTTTCAAGTACTATTGAAATTTTTAGGAATTTTTACAAAAGCGCTGAAAATGTGAGCGAATTTGAGGTGCAAACAAGCGTTAAAAACCTAATAACTCTCATGCACACAGAGCTAAGCCGTGCAAATGTTAGTGTAAAATTTAGTGGCTTTAACGAACAAAAAGTTCGTCAGATAGAAAATATAATCCAACAAATTTTACTAATCCTAATACATAACGCAAAAGACTCACTTGTCGAAAGCTACAAAAATGAGCCACTAAAACGTATCATTGAGATAAAATTTAGAAGCTTTGAAGATAAGTGCTACATCGGAGTTTATGACAATGGGAATGGCGTAAGCGAGCAAATGAGCGAGAAAATTTTTACTTGGCTAAATACCACCAAAAAGCAAGGAAATGGCATAGGGCTTTATTTTGCTAAAAAGCTAGCGCAAGAAAAGCTAAATGGTGACGTAAGACTCGTAAATAACGCAAAACCAACGGTATTTGAGCTAAGTTTTGATATAAATTTAAAGGACTAAAATGCAAGAAGTCTTAGAAATTTTAAAAAAGACGTCCGTCTTGGTAGTTGAAGATGATGATATGGCAAGAGAGCTTATTATTAGCGGGCTTAAACCTTATTGCGAGCAGGTAATTGGTGCTTGCAATGGACAAGATGGCGTGGAGAAATTTAAAAAGCAAGGTTTTGATATCGTGATGAGCGATATTCATATGCCAGTGCTTAATGGCTTTGAGATGATGAATGAGATGAAGCGCACAAAGCCACACCAAAAATTTATCGTCTTTACCTCTTATGATAGCGATGAAAATTTGATAAAAAGCATGGAGGAAGGGGCGATGCTTTTTTTAAAAAAGCCTATTGATATGAAGGATCTTAGATCAATGCTTATTAGTTTAAGTTTTGAACGAGATGAAAAGCTAGTTTATTTAAGTGATGAGGTGAGTATAAATTTAAAAAGAGAGAAAATTTATAAAAACGGCATTGAAATTTATCTTAGCTTTTTGCAAAATAAGATATTTTGGCTCTTTGCTTATAACCTAAATAAGCTAGTTACTTATGAGATGATAGAAGAATTTGTCTATGAGAGCGATGTTAGCAAGGCGGCTATCCAAAATGTGATACTTCGCCTAAAACGCGAGCTTGGTGTAAAATTTAAAAACATCAGCGAGAGTGGATATATTTTAATCACAAAATCTGAATGATTTAGAATTATCGCCACCTTGTACCATAGTACAATATACAAAAGTAATTAAATATACTAAAATACCGACAAATAAAAATAAGGAATAAAGAAGATGGCAGCAGTAGCTGGTATAGTTAAAAGCGTTTCATCTGATGTTATAGCGATAGACCAAAATGATCATGTAAGAGTTTTAGACGTAAATGATAAAGTATATATCGGAGAGGCTATAAAGGGCGAGAGCGAAAGCTCAAGCATTACAATCACTGCAAATGATGGACAAGATATATCAATAAACGGATACGATACTCTTTGGCTAGACAGTAGCGTAGTAAGCGATGATGTTGGTGAGTCTAGCATAGATACTGACGCATTGTTTAAAGCGCTTCTTGGCAATGATTATGTATCGATTTTAGATCATATAAATGAAAAAGTAGATGATATTCTTAGTACAACCAATTTAGAGCAAGAAGAGCCAAATGATGAGGCTAGCGTAAATATTAGTTTTAATGAAATATATCCAAATTTAGCAAATGAGCATGGATTAAGAGAAGATGATCTCTTAGCTAAAATAAACGAACATAAAGAGAGCGATAAGCAGATGATAGATCCTAGCTTTGAGCATACAAATCTTAACGCAACTACGATATATATAGATATCGATAACGACTTAAATAAACTTTCATAAATTTGAGCTTTTTGCTCAAATTTCTTCTGTTTTAAAAAACTCAAATTTATCTAATATCCTCTATAATAAGCCAAAAATTTCAAAGGAAAACGATGAAAAAAATTCTAATCATCGCAGGCTCTTGTAATAGTGGCACAGCTGGACTTCAAGCAGATATAAAAACATGTGCTAGGCTTAATTGTTATAGTGCAACAGCGGTAACTTCTTTGGTCGCTGAGACTACGGATGCTGTAAAAAGCGTGGTTTGCTTAGAGCCTAGTTTTGTCAAAGATCAGCTAAATACGCTTGCGGAAGAATTTAGCTTTGATGCGATAAAAATTGGCATGCTATTTAGTGAAGAGATCATGGAAGTGGTGCGTGAGTTTTTACTAGCTCAAAATACCAAAGTAGTGCTTGATCCAGTTTGCGTCTCAAAAAGCGGACACAAGCTTATAAAAGATAGTGCGGTGGCAAAACTAAAAGAGCTAATGAGCTTAGCTACGGTAACTACTCCAAATTTAGATGAGGCAAATGTGCTTTTTGGTGATGATTATAAAGATTTGCCTTGTGATGTTATCGTAAAGAAACATATCAGCGAAGATAGCAGTATAGACACACTTTATAAAAAAGATGGTTCGCTAAGAAATTTTAAGACCCCACTTGTTAATCCGCTTGTAATGAGTGGAACTGGTTGTAGCTTCTCAACTGCACTTGCTTGCTTTTTAGCAAAGGGCAAGAGCCTAGAGGAGTCTATACAACTTTCAAAAGAGTATATTTGTTCTATTATAAAAGAGAGCATAGATACAAAACTTGGCAAAAATCGCCTACTTTGGCATGGAGCGAAGTAAAAATTTATCCCTCTGATCTTTGCACGGCAGCTGAGTGAGTGATGATGTCGTGCAGATTTAGTTTGTCTTTTCTAAAAAAACAAAGGCAAAGTCCAAGTATACTAAAGCCAGCAAAGGCAAAGCAAATTTGGCGTAAGATGGTGTGAAAAAAACTTAGTTTTCTACCGGTTTTTAGGTTTATCAGATAAATTTCTTGTGCTTTGTAGCCTGGAGTTTGTGCTTTTATGCTAAAAAAAAGGCACATTATAAATGAAATTAAGCTATTTGCACCAAAAATGGCAATTTGGTTATGCAAAAATGCCTCTTTGCCATCGAGCACAAGATATGTTGTCGCATAAAATATTGGCATACCGATGATAAAAAGATCGATGATAAATGCCTTTGCTCTAGCCCAAACAGGTGCGATTTTTGCCTTTTGTTTTGCCAACTCAATTTCCCGTGTTTATGTAGATACGGCTAAATTTCTCCCAGTCGTATAGATAGACTAGGTTATCGCTCTTGCCATTATCGTGCGTGACGCAGAGCATAGTAGAGGCACGTGAGACCTTGCACCAGTGATTATAGAGATCAAGTTTTTTGATATCACTTTCTAGCACGCCAAAACAGCCTATATATTCATAAATGCTAAGATCAAAAAAGCTTTTATTTTCGGTCCTTAGCAAGCATTTTTTGCTATTTTCTTGCATTAAACTAGCTCTACACCTTTGCCATTTACTACTTCACCGATCACGTAGCCATCGCTACTAGCTAGGACAGCGTCAACGTTTTCTTTAGGCACAACTAATATCATGCCAACGCCCATGTTAAAGGTTCTCATCATCTCGCTATCTTCTACTTTTTGAGCGATGATTTTAAAAATTTCAGGCGTTTTTATAACGCTTTTTTGTACTTTTGCACCAAGTCCAGCAGGGAATACGCGAGGCAAGTTTTCAACTATGCCACCACCTGTTATATGCGCCATTGCTGTGATCTTGTCTTTTAAACTTAAAAAGTCGCTCACATAAATTCTTGTTGGCTCAAGAAGCACGTCGATGAGCGCTCTATCGCCCACTTTTTCGTCAAATTTTAGCCCAAGTTCGCTTACTACTTTTCTTGCAAGCGAAAAGCCATTTGAGTGCAGGCCACTACTTGGAAGTGCAACTAAAACGTCACCATATTTTACAAATTTGCTCCTATCGATCTCATCAGACTCGGCGATACCAACGGCAAATCCAGCAAGATCAAAGTCACCTTTTTCATACATAGATGGCATCTCCGCTGTCTCACCGCCTATCAGTGCGCACTGCGCCTTTTTGCAGCCATTTGCGATGCTTTTTACCACCTCTTTGGCACTCTCTATCTCAAGCTTTGCTGTCGCATAGTAATCTAGGAAAAAGAGTGGTGTAGCGAAGTTGCAGATGAGATCATTTACGCACATTGCGACTAGATCCTCGCCAACGCCGTCAAATTTTTTAGCGTCGATAGCTAGGCGAAGCTTCGTGCCAACGCCATCAGTCGCTCCCAAAATAGCTGGATTTTTATATCCGTTTGGTAGTCTGACTGCTCCTGAAAATGACCCAATGCCACCTATAACGTTTGGTGTTTGTGTAGATTTTACGAAAGGCTTTATCGCCTCAACAAAGCTATTTCCAGCATCTATATCCACTCCAGCATCTTTATAGCTTATCATCTTTGCCCTTTTTTGTAATTTTCTAAAACTTTAGCCAAAAGTTGCTAAAATTGTTATCAATTTTCAAAAATGGAGCGAGTTTGCAGAAATTTCCAAACGCTTATGTCATCACGGGCTCTATTGCTAGTGGCAAAAGCACTGTTTTAAATTTGCTAAAAGAACGAGGTTTTAGCGTGATTGATGCTGACTTGATCGCTCATGAGCAGCTTGAAATTTGTAAATGTGAGATAGTTGAAGTTTTTGGAGAGCAAATTTTAGACGAAAGTGGTAAAATCGATCGTAAAAAGCTTGGCACGATCGTCTTTCGTGAGCCAAAAAAGTTAAAAATTTTAGAGCAAATTTTACATCCAAAGATAAAGGAAGAAATTTTATCTCGCGCTACGAAGCTTGAGTGCTTGGGGCAGGTTTATTTTGTCGATATCCCTTTGTTTTTTGAAAAAGAGGATCGCTACGCTGAGTTTAAAAATGTTGCCGTGATTTACGCACCAAAAGAGCTTTTACTAAGCCGCTTAATGAACCGAAATGGTCTAAGTTTAGAGGATACAAAAGCTAGAGTGGAGCTTCAGATGGATATCGAGCAAAAGCGAGAAAAGGCAAATTTTGTTATAGACAACAGCGGTGATAAAGAAAATTTAGAGCAGGAACTAGAGAAATTTCTATGGCAAATTTATGGCTGAGCTTATATAAATTTGGCAAAAAGTAGAGCAATTTTAAAGGAAAAATAATGCAAGTTTCAAAGTACAACGCTAGTGGCAACGATTTTGTAATATTTCATACATTTTTGAGCAAAGATAGAGGCGAGCTAGCAAGGCAAATTTGCAGCCGAACGAACAGCGTTGGAGCTGATGGGCTCATCGTACTTTTGCCTTACGAAAAGGGCGTGAAATGGGAGTTTTACAACAGCGATGGAAGTTACGCTGCGATGTGTGGCAATGGCTCGCGCGCGGCTGCTAGATATGCCTATCTAAATGGTCTTGTTAGTTCAAACGAATTTGCTCTGCTAACTGGCAGTGGCGAGGTGATGGCAAGCGTGAAAGACGAGTGTGTCGAGGTTGTGCTAACAAGTCCAAAAATTTTAAGTGAGCCACTAAATGAAAACGGCAAAACTTGGTACTTTTACGATACTGGCGTGCCTCATCTTGTAAATTTCACGCAAAATTTAGATGAATTTGACGTCAAAGAGTGCAGGGCGCTTCGTCAAAAATACAATGCAAATGTAAATTTAGCCAAATTTGATGGCGAAGTTTTAAAGGTGAGAACCTACGAAAGGGGTGTGGAGGACGAGACGCTAGCTTGTGGCACTGGTATGGCAGCTTGCTTTTACAGCGCTACTTTAAATTTAAACGCACCACAATGTCTAAAAGTCTATCCAAAAAGCGGCGAGGAGCTTGGACTTAGGCTAGAAAATGATAAAATTTTATTTAGCGGAGCGGTGAAACACTGTTTTGATACGAGTGTCGAAATTTAGCTATTTAGAGCGAGTTTTATACTTACTCTTGGCTAGTTTGGCTAGTAATGGTAAGTAAATTTTTCAAATTTATATTACTAAATTTGTACCTAGCTGATGAAGTAAAATTTTATAGTGGTATTAATTTAAAATTTGAATACAAAATAACTAAGTTAAAAACTCGAAAAATAAATTTTAATAAAAATTTGATAGGAATTTAAAAAAAAGAAAATCTCCGCCGAAGCGGAGAAAAGGTGTTATTTCAAAGCATCTTTTGCTTGTTTTGCAAGTGCCGCAAATGCCTTCGCGTCATTCATAGCTAGATCAGCTAAAATTTTTCTATCAAGTTCTATGTTAGCTTTGTTTAGGCCGTTGATAAATCTTGAATAGCTAATGTCGTTTAGTCTGCAAGCTGCGTTGATACGAACGATCCATAAACGTCTGAAATCACGTTTTTTCTGGCGTCTGTCGCGGTATGCGTAAACTAAACTTCTCTCTAGTTGCTCTTTAGCTTTTCTAAAGTGTTTATGTCTAGCACTAAAAAAGCCACGTGCTAGCTTTAAAACTTTCTTATGGCGTCTTCTTCTAACTACGCCTGTTTTTACTCTTGCCATATTTATCCTTTTACAAATTGGCGCTCACGAAGTGAGTCTTGCCCCTAAATTTGGGGGAGTTTGAATGACTTTTTTGTCAAAAACTTAAATCTAAGCTGCTTTATACGCCGAGCATTTTGCGAACAGCTGAGACATTTGTGCTATCCACATAGTGTGGCCCACGAAGGTCTCTCATACGCTTACTAGGTTTTTTTGTTAAGATATGGCTTCTAAAAGCAGAGCCTCTTTTTATCTTATTTTTACCTACTTTAAAGCGCTTAGCAGCACCGCGAACGGTTTTCATCTTTGGCATGCTAATCCTTTTTGAAATTTTATACGCAATTGCGTAAGTTTTGGATTATAGCGAAAATACCTTTAGAAAATTTAAATTTCACTTAGACAAAATTTGCAATAAATTTACATTAAACTTAAAAAAATTTTAAAATTTATAATTAAATTATTAAAAATTGCATATAATCACATAAAGAAATTTTATTTCACTAAAGGAGTAAAGAATGAAAGGGAAAATTCTTGCATCAATTGTTGCTATGAGTGCGATTTTAGGCACAAGTAGCTTGGCATGCACTACCATTTTAGTAGGAGATAAAGCTTCAAACGACGGCTCCATGCTGGTTGCCAGGAGTGCAGATAGTAAGGCTGTGAAGGCACAAGTCTTTTTGATCCATCCGGCCACAAAAAATCAAACTGGCATGCACAGCTCAAAGGCACATGATGGCGCAAATGACTTTACATATCCGCTTCCAAAAGATGGTATGAGATACACAACCATCGCAAACTCTCACACAAAACTTCACGGAGCGGTCGGCTACAATGAAGCTGGCGTTGGACTAAGCGGCACTGAGACCATATACGCAAAAGACGAGCTTTTAAAGATCGACCCATATAACGAAGAGAGTGGCATCACCGAAGATGACATCCCGGACGTACTTTTGCCACGTATGAAGAGTGCAAAAGAGGGCGTTAAGCTTCTTGGTGAGATAGTCGAGACTAAGGGCGCTGGCGAGGGCTTTGGCGTGGTATTTATCGACGCAAACGAGCTTTGGTACTTTGAAACTGGCACAGGCCACAAATGGATCGCTACAAAGATCGCTCCAGATGAGTATTTTGTTACTGCAAATCAAGGCCGCCTTCAAAACTATAAAGAGAACGATCCAAATTTTATGGGAGCAAAAGATGTGATCAAATTTGCGATCGATAACAAGACTTATGACCCTGCAAAAGACGGAGAATTTAACTTCACAAAGGCCTATACAAGGGACGATGAGAGGGATGTGACTTATAACTACCCACGTGTTTGCTGGGTGCAAAGCATGTTTAACCCAAGCCTAAAACAAGACTTCGCAGATGGTCAGAAATTTCCAGTATTTTTAAAACCAGAGAAAAAACTAAGTGTTGAAGACCTAAAAGCTGCGATGAGAGCCCACTACAACGGCACTGCGTTTGATAACTACGCCAGCAAAGATGAAGATAAGAAAAATGTCTACCGCGCTATAAGCGTCTTTAGAACATACGAGTCTCACGTCATGCAGGTACGCCCATGGCTACCAAAAGAGATTGGACGCGTAACTTACGTCGCTCTTGGTATGGCCGATCTTAGTGTTTATTTGCCGTATTACGAGGGGCTTGATGGCTTTATAAAAGGCTACTCAGATGGCTCTTATGACGCTGATGATACTTCAATATACTGGGTTTATAGAAAGCTTCAAACCCTTGTGATGACTGACTATGAGAAGTATTCGCCAGTGGTAAAAGAGGCCTATGTTAAATTTGAAAAAGAGTTGGCGGTAAAACAGGCTAAATTTGAAGATGAGTACGTAAAGCTTTATAAAAAAGATAAGAAAAAAGCAGACAAACTCCTAAATGAATTTAGTAAAAAGATGATGCAAGAGGCTAAGGATCTAACTCAGGAGCTTACAAATAAGGTCTTTACGATGCTTACAGCTGATATGGACGCTAAGCTAAAATCCCTAAATAAAGGCAAAAAAGACTAAAAATTTTTGGGCGTGAAATTTAGTAGCGCCCAAGCTTTAAACAAAAATTTGGCAAAGAGCGTTTATAATGCCGGACAAAATTTATCTCAAAGGAAAAACGCTGATGCCTTGTCCCATGCATAAAGCTCATTAATCTCGGCAAAAAACATATCAGCGATTTTCAAAAAACACGCAAATTTTTAAACAATTTCACATTTTTTTATATTGAAATAAATCCTTTTTTGCTAGCAGGTCCGTTGCATTGTAACTGCATTTTTAATAGCAAAGCTAAGCAGTGTTTGAAATTTGGCAAGGATCTTTTTAGCAGGGTTTTTTATAAATTTTACTTTAGCTTAAGAAGAAGTGGGTGTCATCCACCACGTGTGGTATGACCCAGACTTGTGCGCAGCGCAACAACATTGAACGTGCTGGGGGTTTGGATCCGCAGGGATAAGGGGGCGGTTTCGTAATTCTAGCCCCCTTGTACCTGCATAAAAATATTCAAGATTGCTGTGCAGGGTACAGATTTAATTAAAAAAAGAAATTTAAAAAGGATAAAAATGATAAAAAGTTATGTTTTAGGTTTTCCAAGAATCGGAGAGAAAAGAGAGTTAAAGCGCGCGTTAGAGGGCTTTTGGGCTGGTAAAGAGGGCTTTAGTGAAGAAAATTTGCAAGAGACTGCAAAGACACTTCGCCAAAGACACTGGAAATATCAACAAGACGCTGGCATTTCGGCTATTAGCGTTAATGATTTTTCATTTTACGACCTAATGCTTGATAACATCATCGCTTTTGGCGCTACGCCTCCAAGATTTGCAAATTTAAGCGGCTTAGAGCAATATTTTGCTTGCTCAAGAGGCAATAAAAATGGCGTTGCGATGGAGATGACAAAGTGGTTTAACACAAATTACCACTACATCGTGCCAGAGCTTAGCAGCGAGAGTAAATTTAGCCTAAAAGCGGACAAAATTTTAAATGAATACAAAGAGGCGAAGGCTAACGGCGTAAAAGGCAAGGTAAATTTGATCGGTCCTATCACATTTTTGGCCCTTTCAAAGACGACTGACGGCAGCTGCCCATTTAAGCACCTTGACGCGCTTGTAGGCGAGTATAAAAAGCTACTTGAGCAAATTTCTAAGCTTGATGATGAAATTTTAGTGCAGTTTGACGAGCCGATCTTTGTAACTGACAAAAATGAAAGCGATCTTTTGCCACTTATAACTAAGGTTTATAACGAGCTAACGGGCATTGCTAGCAATATCAAAATCGTATTTGCGACATATTTTGAGCATGCGATTAAAGCAGTTAGCGAAGTGGCTAAAACTAAAATTTACGGCATCGCACTTGACTTCATCCATGGCAAGAGAAATTTCGAGGCACTTGAGACTATCAAAAATAGCCATTTGACACTATTTGCTGGTGTGATCGATGGTAGAAACATCTGGAAAAGCAACATTGATGATAAGGTAAAACTTGTTCGTGAAATTTCAGAAAAAATAGGCGGCAAAGACTTTTATATCGGCACTTCATGCTCACTTCTTCACGTGCCATACACTCTAAAATATGAAGAGAATTTAAACCCAGAGATAAAAAGCTGGCTAAGCTTTGCGGTTGAGAAGCTTGATGAGATCAAGATCATCACAAAACTAGCAAACGGCGAGAAACTTGATGAGGCTGAAGCAAAAATTTACGAAGAGAACAAAAATGCAGTTAAAACTCGCGCTACTTCGAAGCTCATCCACTCTGAAAGCGTCCAAAAGCGCGTTAAAAATTTAAGTAAATTTGAGCGTGATGAGAAATTTGAAGACCGCATCAAAATTCAACGTGAAACGCTAAAATATGGTATCTTGCCAACAACAACGATAGGTAGCTTCCCTCAAACTGTTGATCTTCGCGTACTTCGCCAAAATTTCAAAAAAGGCGAGATCGACGCAGCTGCTTATGAAGCAGGTATCAAAAAATATATCGATCACTGCGTGAAATTTCAAGAAGATATCGGCCTAGACGTGCTAGTACACGGCGAGCCAGAGAGAAACGACATGGTTGAGTACTTTGGCGAGCAGATCAGCGGATATGCATTTAGCCAAAATGGCTGGGTACAAAGCTACGGCAGCCGCTGCGTCAAGCCACCACTTCTCTTTGGTGACGTAAGCCGCCCAGAGCCGATGACTGTTAAGTGGATGAAATACGCTCAAAGCATCACAAAACACGTAATGAAGGGCATGCTAACAGGTCCTGTGACTATGCTAAACTGGAGCTTTGTGCGTGACGATCTTCCAAGAAGCGAGGTGGCAAAGCAACTTGCGCTTTGTATCTATGACGAGATCGCAGACCTTCAAAATGCAGGCATCAGAGTGATCCAAGTCGATGAGGCAGCATTTAAAGAGGGCTATCCGCTAAGAGCCGAAAATATACCAGCTTATGAGAAATTTGCGGTTGATTGCTTCAAGCTTTCAGTAAGCTCGGCTGAGGCGAAAACTCAGATCCACACGCATATGTGCTACTCTGAATTTAACGATATTATTAAGACCATTGAAGCAATGGACGCTGATGTTATCAGTATCGAAACTGCAAGAAGCGGCAACGAACTACTTAAAATTTTCAAAGCCGTTGGCTACAAACAAGAGGTCGGACCTGGCGTTTACGACATCCACAGCCCACGTGTGCCAAGTGTTGAGGAGATCGTCGCTCAGATCAAAGCTCTACTTGAAGTCTTGCCAAAAGAGCAACTCTGGATCAACCCAGATTGTGGCCTAAAAACTAGAAAATGGGAAGAGGTCGAGCCAAGCCTTAAAAACATGGTAGAAGCCGTCAAGATCGTAAGAGGTCTATAATACAAATTTTAGCGTCTAGTAAGCCTAGGCGCTAAACTCCGTTTAAATTTCAAAAAAAGTTAGAAAATGTTAAAAGATAAGATCATAAACAATGAAAGTGGCATAGTGCTTTATGGCCTAACGCCTCCAAAGGCTGAATTTGACGAGGTGAAGCTTAAAGAGATCGCTGCAAAATGGGACAAGAGGATTACAGATGTGCAGGCTGATGGCTTGGTGCTTTATGAGATCCAAGATGAAAGTAGCCGTATAAAAAGCGAGCGAACTTTTGAATTTAGTGATACATTAAGCCCTGAAATTTACTACTCAAAATATCTAAATTTAAAGACACCAAGCATCTTTTATAGGGTCGCGAATAAATATAATGAGAGTGAATTTAGAGCAAATTTAGCCAAAAGTAGTAGCGATATAAATGTTTTTGTTGGCGTTGCTTCTGGTAAAGTAGAGCCCAAAATGAGCCTAGAGCGTGCTTATGAGATCGCTAGAGATGAGTTTAAAGAGCTTGTAGTGGGTGGTGTTTGCATAGCTGAGAGGCACGCTAAAAAGGGTGATGAAGAGCAAAGGATGAGCCAAAAGGCCAAAATGGGAGCAAAATTTTTCATCTCACAGGCGGTTTTTGATATAAATTTGGCTAAAAATTTACTAACAAGCGTGGCAAAAAGTGGGTTAAATTTGCCTATTATTTTGACTTTTACTACTTGTGGCACGCCAAAAACGCTAGAGTTTATAAAGTGGCTTGGCATAAGCGTTGATGAAAAGAGCGAAAAAAGGATGCTTGGGAGTGATGATCTTTTAGCCACGGCATCGCAAATTTGCCTTGAAAATTTCGCAGAGCTTTATGAATTTGCTAAAAAGCTTGGTATAAATGTCGGTGTCAATGTTGAAAGTGTAATGGCAAAAAGAGCTGAGATAGAAGCGAGCCTAGAGCTAACACACAAGATGAGAGAGGTGTTTTGATAGTTTAAAAGCTATCAAAACTTATATTTTAGATGATTTTAGTAAGTTCTTAGTCTTTTTTGGCTTTAATTATATAAGATTTTTAAGCTCATTTTAAAGTAGATAAAATTTATGACAAATATATTATTATGTGGTGGTTCTGGTACGAGGTTATGGCCTATTAGCAGGACTTTAATGCCAAAACAATTTATTAAATTATTTGATGACAGGTCACTTTTTCAGCTAACTGCACTACGAAATAGTGAAATTTGTGACAATACATTCGTGATAACAAATATCGATCACTACTACTTGGCGATGGATCAGATAGAAAATTTAAATATCACAAATTTTAAATATCTGCTCGAGCCAGTTGGTAGAAATACTGCACCAGCGATCACGCTAGCTTGCCTTGCACTTGATCCAAATGAGATTGTTTTAGTAACCCCTTCAGATCATTTGATAAAAGAGATTAAAGTATATTACACAAGTGTAAAAGCTGCAAAGAAACTGGCAGAGCAAAATTTCTTGGTTACCTTTGGTATAAAGCCAAAGTCACCTGAGACAGGATTTGGATATATAGAGAGCTATAATGGTGATGTAAAGGCTTTTTATGAAAAGCCAGACTATGAAAGGGCGGTAAAATTTCTAAAAGATCAAAATTTCTACTGGAATTCAGGTATGTTTGTCTTTAAGGTAGGCGTTTTCTTGGATCAGATGAAAATTTTTGCTCCTGAGATACTTGAAGCGTGTAAACTTGCTTTTGATAACGCAAAAAAAGATGAAATTGATATCAAAATAGACGTTATCGACATGCAAAATATCCCACAAAATAGCATAGATTATGCTGTGATGGAAAAGTCAGATATCGTAAAAATGGTAGCTTTAGATGCGCCTTGGAGTGATCTTGGAAGCTTTGATAGTTTGGATGAGCAGCTGCCAAAAGATATCAGTGGTAATACAATAAATAGTGATCTTTTACAGATAAATTCTCACAATAATCTAGTCCTATCTAGTGGCAAAAAAATAGCCTTAATAGATGTCGATGATCTAACTGTAGTTGATACAAAAGATGCTCTTTTAATATCTAAAAAATCGTCTAGCCAAAAAGTAAAAAATGTGGTGGAAATTTTAAAAGATGAGAGCTCTGAGCTTTGTAATGCCCATGTCACGACAAATAGACCATGGGGAAACTACACTGTTCTTGAAAATCAAGATGGTTATAAGATAAAGATAATAGAGGTAAAACCTGGCAAAAGACTATCTTTGCAAAAGCATTTTCATAGAAATGAGCATTGGATAGTGCTATCAGGAAGTGCCACTGTGACGATCGGTGAGATAACTAGGCTTGTTTGTCCTAATGAGTCTATCTATATAAAAATGGGTGAAGTTCATAGACTATCTAATGAAGGAAAAATTCCTGTGGTTTTAATAGAAGCTCAGGTCGGCGAATATACAGGCGAAGATGATATAATTCGCCTAGATGATGATTTTAAAAGGTAATTTATGGATAAAAAAGTAGCGTTAATAACTGGTATAACGGGTCAAGATGGATCGTATCTGGCGGAATTTTTACTAAAAAAAGGCTATATAGTCCATGGTATAAAAAGGCGAACGAGTCTTTTTAATACAGACAGGATAGATCATCTTTACCAAGATCCGCACGTTGATAATAGAAACTTTTTCTTGCACTATGGCGACATGACGGACTCTATGAATCTGACAAGGATCATCCAAGAGGTGCAGCCAGATGAAATTTACAACCTAGCTGCCATGAGCCATGTACATGTTAGTTTTGAGACACCAGAATATGTCGCAAATGCTGATGGTACAGGCACTCTTAGATTGCTTGAAGCTATAAGGATATTAGGGCTTGAGAAAAAGACTAAAATTTATCAAGCCTCTACATCTGAGCTTTACGGAAAAGTGCAAGAGACGCCGCAAAGCGAAACGACTCCATTTTATCCAAGAAGTCCTTATGCGGTCGCAAAGATGTATGCGTACTGGATAACTGTTAATTATAGAGAGGCTTATGGCATTTTTGCTTGTAATGGCATATTGTTTAATCACGAATCACCAGTTAGAGGCGAGACATTCGTAACCAGAAAGATCACAAGAGCAGCTAGTAAGATAGCGCTTGGGCTTCAAGACAAGCTTTATCTTGGAAATTTAGACGCCAAAAGAGACTGGGGCCATGCAAAAGACTATGTGAAGATGATGTGGATGATACTGCAAGCCCCAGAGCCAGAAGACTGGGTGATAGCGACTGGCCAAACAACAGCGGTTAGAGATTTTGTAAAATTTGCATTTGCTTATGCTGGTATAAATTTGAGATTTGAAGGGGCTGGCGTAGATGAGGTAGGAGTCGTGGACTCACTAAATTTTGAAAAAGCAAAAGAGTTAAATTTAAATTTGTCCCATTTAAGTATCGGGCAAACTGTGGTTTGTGTGGATCCAAGATATTTTAGGCCAACAGAGGTTGACTTACTGCTTGGAGATCCTAGTAAAGCAGAGAAAAAACTAGGCTGGAAGAGAGAATTTAACCTTCAAGATCTAGTAAACGATATGATGAAGTCGGACTTAAAGCTCATGACAAAAGATGTCTATCTAAAAGATGGCGGATATGAGACAATGAGCTATTTCGAGTAAGAAATGGATAAGAATAGCAAAATTTATGTAGCAGGACACAAGGGTCTGGTAGGCTCTGCTATAGTGAAAAATTTACGATCAAAGGGCTATGAAAATATAATCACAAGAACTCATGGCGAGCTTGATCTAATGGATCAAAAAGCTGTTTATGAATTTTTTGAAAAAGAAAAGCCTGAGTATGTGGTGCTAGCTGCTGCAAAGGTCGGTGGAATAGTGGCCAATAGCACTTATAGGGCTGATTTTATCTATGAAAACTTACAAATTCAAAATAATGTGATCCATCAAAGTTATGTGCATAAGGTAAAAAAACTATTATTTTTGGGAAGCACTTGCATATATCCTAAAAATGCCCCACAGCCAATGAGCGAAGATGTGCTTTTGACATCTCCACTTGAATACACAAATGAGCCATACGCAATAGCTAAAATAGCTGGCATGAAGATGTGTGAGAGCTATAATTTACAGTACGGCACAAATTTTATATCTGTTATGCCTACAAATTTATATGGTCCAAACGACAACTTTGATCTAGAAACCTCGCATGTTTTGCCGGCGCTTATAAGAAAGATACACCTAGCAAAACTTTTAAGCGAAGAAAAATTTGATGAAGTGGTAAAAGATATAAAAGCAAAAGATACAAACGAAGGCATAACTTGTCTTAGTAAATTTGGCATTTCAAAAGAGCGAGTAGAAATTTGGGGCACAGGAAAACCTAGACGAGAGTTTCTGCACTCAGAAGATATGGCTGATGCTTGTGTATTTTTATTGGAAAATAGAGATTTTAAAGATACTTATGATAAAAATAGCAAAGAGATAAGAAATACTCATGTAAATATAGGTACGGGCAAAGATATCTCTATAAAAGAGCTAGCAAATTTAGTTAAAAATATAGTTGGTTTTAAAGGTGAGCTATGCTTTAATGATAGCAAGCCCGATGGTACGATACTAAAACTAACAGACCCATCTAAGCTCCACTCTCTTGGTTGGAAACATAAAATAGAGCTTGAAGATGGAATAAAAACACTTTATGAGTGGTATTTGAAAATAAATGATAGATAAAATAATATCATTAAAAAATCATCAAGGCTTTATGAAGTATTTTAAAAATACATCATGGCTTTTTTTTGAAAAAATACTTCGTATGTTTGTTGGGCTTTTTGTGGGGATTTGGGTGGCTAGATACTTGGGTCCTGAGAGGTTTGGACTTTTTTCATATGCTCAAAGCTTTGTAGGGCTTTTTGTTGCCATTGCTACGCTCGGACTTGATGGTATAGTAGTAAGGGAGCTAGTAAAGGATGAAAGTAGAACAAATGAGCTAATAGGTACTGCTTTTTACCTTAAGCTCATCGGTGCTATTTTGACGCTATTAGTTTTGGTAATTGCTACCCAGTTTACTTCAAATGATAGGTATACAAATTTATTAGTATTTATCATAGCTAGCGCTACTATATTTCAATCATTTAATGTAGTAGATATGTATTTTCAATCAAAAGTTTTATCAAAATATGTAGTATTTTCTAATATTATCTCTCTTTTTATAGGTAGTATAATAAAGATTACACTCATTTTAATTAACGCTCCACTTGTAGCTTTTGCATGGGCTATCCTATTTGATAGTATAGTTTTGGCTTTAGGATTTATTTATTTTTTCTTGAAATATTCAACATTAGAGATAAAAAAAATAAAATTTAGTAAAGTAGTTGCAATTATTTTACTAAAAGACTCTTGGCCTATGGCGATTACTATTTTGGTGATAATGTCTTATTCTAACTTAAATCAAATACTAATAGCTAATTTTTTAGGTAATGAGCAATTGGGATATTATTCTGTAGCGTATAGGATTTGTACTTTGGTTGATTTTATTCCTATAATTATAGTTGGTTCATTATTCCCAACAATTGTTAATTTAAAAAAATATTCACTAAGTTATATCAACAGGTTGCAATCTCTATCAAATTTATTAGTATTACTCGCGTTTCTGTATTCTATATTTATTTGCTTTTTTGCAAAAGAGATCATAATTATGCTTTATGGAGACGGGTATTATATAGCAATTGAAATTTTACAGATTCTGTCATTTTCTTGTGTATTTTCGTTTATTGGATATTTGAGTGGTAGAATATTTATTATTTATAATCTAGGAAAGATATATTTATTTAGGGCAATACTTGGGCTAGTAGTATTATATTGTTTTAGTATCATTTTATTACCGCATTACGGATTGAAAGGTGGAGCTATAAGCTTATTGGTTGCTGAATTTTTTGTTGTCTTTGTGTCAGATATTTTTTTTCTTAAAGAGACAAAAGATATACTAATTATAAAAATTAAGAGTCTATATTCTTTTTTTAGCATAAGATTTATATAGAAGCTTTTCACAAGGATAATGTATTATGAATTTTTGATATTAATATAGTCAAAAGCAATGGATATAGTTTTTTATAAATAGTAAATAAGGTTTATAGTTTGTAAAAATTTTTTATACAAAAGATCTAAATTGGGTTGAGTTTGATATTTTGTATTTATTTTTAATAAAGTTAAATATTTAATTTAAATATTAAAATAAAGAGTGGATAATGAACACGATTGGTGTAGGTAAGTTAAAGATTATTTTTGGAATAACTTATAGTTGAAATAGTATTAAAATAATATATCGTCTATGCAACCATATATTAAATATAGAAAAATACTTTAGAGGGAAATTGTATGTATAGTATAGAAAAAAAATTATATGAGCAATTGTGTTTTCTTAGGGATCAGTATGATTTACAAGGCATAAAAGCAGAATTTGAAGCAGAAGGATCTTCGTTTAGAGATTTGATGAGGTTAAGAAGACTAACTTCTAAGGTGGGGGTTAAACTATATTTAAAAATAGGTGGTGTAGAAGCTATAAGGGATATAAAAGATGCCATCGAGATTGATGTGGATGGATTGATAGCCCCAATGGTGGAGAGTAAATTTGGTGCCAAAAAATTTTATGATAGTATTTTAAATATTTATGGTGGGCATGAAATTCATACTACATTAAATATAGAAACAAAAAGCGCAATAGAAAATTTTGATGAAATTTTAGAGTACGCAAATGGCAAATTCAATAACATAACTATTGGTAGGAGCGATTTAACTGCATCATATTTTGATGAAAATATCAAGCCAGATAGTGACTTTACTTTTGAACTTTTAAAAAAAGTTGCTCTTAAAATGGATGCCACAGATATGACTTTTACGGTTGGCGGTAGTGTTTCTGCTAGAACAATAGAAATTTTAGATCAAAAATATCAAAAACTAAAAAAATTGATATATAAACTTGAAACTAGGAAAGTTATACTACCAACAAAAATATTCTTAGAAAAAGAAAATGCAATAAAAGAAGCTTTGAAATTTGAAGAGTTATATATATTATCAAAAAAAGAATTTAGTGATATGCAGATTGGATCAGAATTATCAAGGCTAACAGAGCTAAAAAGGAGATTGCAATGAATAATTTTGCAGTAATAATACCAGCGCAAGAAAAGAATAGATATCACGAATCAGGTGATATAGCACCTTTTGGGGATACTACACTTTTAGAATGGAAAATAGCACAATGTAAAGAATTTATAAGGTCATCTCAAATTTATATAAACTCTGAGAGTAAAAATATTGAAGAGATAGCAATAAGGTCAAATGTAAATTTTATTGAAAGGGAGCCAAGGTTAAATTATATAGATATGGTTCTAGATTCAATTTTTAAAGTTAAAGAAGAAAACATAATATGGACGAATTGTACTTCACCTTTTTTAAATAGTAAAAGTTATAGATTAATGGCAGATACGTTTCAGGGTAGATGCCTGGAATCGGTAATTTCTGTACATAAACAGCAGGAGTATTTGTTTTTTAGAAATAGAATGTTAAACTTTTCCACTAATTTTATTTCAAGAAGAGATATAGAGCCTGTTTATATGGTTACAAATGGTTGTTATATAATCAAGAAAGAAATAGCTTTAAAGAACAAAAATTTATTTACAAAAGAACCATTTTTATTTGAATTAGATTCTTTTGAATCTATAGAAATAAAAGATATAGAAGATTATGCTTTTGCTAAAGAACTAATTAATGTATACTTTAGAAAGGAAATTTGTGGCTAATATACTAATAACAGGTGGTGCTGGATTTATAGGAACCGCACTAGCCATAAGACTAAAACATCTAAATCATAATGTTACTATTGTGGATTTAGATAAAAAATTTATACCTATGCATAATAACTTTGTTAAATATTCTTTGGATATTAGGGAATGTGAAAATTTTAAAAAAATAGAAAATTTAAAAATTGATTATATTTTCCATTTGGCGGCTCAAACAGCAAGTATAATATCGCAAGAAAATCCAACACTGGATGTAGATACAAATGTTAAGGGCACATTAAATATTTGTAATTACGCCAGAAAGTGTGGTGCTAAAAAAATTATTTTTACTTCATCTATGGCAACATATGGCAATATAAATGGCAAAATAAAAGAAACTGACATGCAAATACCGTTATCTAATTATGGCGTGTCAAAAATAGCAGGGGAATATTACATAAAAATGTTTAATCAGTTTGGTATAAAAAATACTATATTCAGACTATTTAACGTATATGGGCCAGGTCAAGACATGTCAAATTTAAAACAAGGAATGGCAAGCATATTCATGGCACAGTCAATCATATCAAATGAGATAAAAGTTACAGGTTCTTTTGATAGGTATAGAGATTTTATTTATATTGATGATGTAGTAGATTCTTTGATTCTTGGACTTAATGGTACAACAGATGGACAAATTTATAACGTAGGGTCAGGTAAGGCTACTACTGTTAAAGAAATCATAAATTTAATAATAGAATTAAATGATAAACCAAAAAATCAATTTAGGATTATAAATATAGGATCTCATGAAGGTGATCAATTTGGTTCAATTGCAGATATATCAAAATTAAAAAAATTAGGCTGGATACCCAAAATGGATTTAAAATCAGGATTAGAAAAAATGTATATATATGCAAAGGAGATTTTAGTATGAATGTAGTTGCTCTTTTAACTGGAAGAGGCAATAATACTCTTAAGGATAAGAATATATTGCCGGTGTTGGGTCATCCTCTTATTAGTTACCCTGCAAATGCTGCGAAAAATACGGAATTAGTAAGATATTTTTATGTGAGTAGTGATGATGATAAGATATTAGATATTGCTTGTAATTTAGGTTATAAAAAAATAAAGAGGCCGAATGAGCTGGCAATTCCAACAGCAAAACATATAGACGCCATACTTCATGCAGTTGAGTTTATGAATAAACATGATAACTTGAGACCAGATATTTTGATAGTGCTTCTAGCCAATTCTGTAACATTAAAGAGTGAGTGGATTGAAAGAGGAATTAGACAAATAATAAATGATCCTTCTATAACATCTGTAGTTCCAGTATATCAAGACCAAGACCATCATCCATATAGAGCGAAGAGGCTTAATGAAAATGGCAGTTTAGATACCTTTTTTGATTTTTCAGATATGGAGGTTTCTACAAATAGGCAGGAGCTAGAACCATGTTATTTTTTATGTCACAACTTTTGGATTTTAAACATGAAAAATTCACTTTATAGTAAAGATGGACAAAAACCTTGGACTTTTTTAGGTAAAAATATTAAGCCAATGTTTGTAGAAAAATGTTTTGACATACATACAATTGAAGATTTAAAGGAGTCTGAGGCTTGGATATTAAAAAATCAAAAGAAATAATAGATATCCTTTTTGTTCTAAATTCGGATAGTAATTTATTGCAAGTGTTTGAATTATTAAATTTAAAAAAGTGTAATAATATATTGGTTCTTACAACACATAAAATGTATGAAAATGAAATTGAATATTTTAAAATACTTGGAGATTATAAATTTATTTTTTATACATTTAGTGATTTTTTAAATGATACCATAATGGAGACAATTGACTATATGGCTTTGCAGCATATTGGTAGGCATTTATTTGATTTTAGATTGTATATGGATCAAATTGTAAAATATAAAAACAAAGAGGTTATAGATCAAATAAATAAAAAATACGATATAAACTCGGTTATATCCGATGATGGT
Organism: Campylobacter concisus; assembly: GCF_003048405.1. NCBI lineage: Bacteria > Pseudomonadati > Campylobacterota > Epsilonproteobacteria > Campylobacterales > Campylobacteraceae > Campylobacter > Campylobacter concisus. The sequence continues at coordinate 637,312 of NZ_PIQS01000001.1, forward strand.
TTAGGTATTGATTATAATGTTTTTGCTAGTCAATATCAGACAATACCGGTGGAATATTTTGGTAAAAGAAAATGTATTAATTTTAAAAAAAATATTATTATAAAAATTATTGAGAAGATTAATTCGATCCTTACTAATAAGTTAGAAATTAATATATTTGAGTTTAAAAATATGAAGTATATCTTTTATGGCAATATAGGACGTTTAAAATTACGGTCTATAAAATCTTTTCAAAAATTCGTTAACATTATGTATTTATCTTACTTGGGTATAAAAAAAAGTACGACAATTTGTACAACTATTCATGAATATAATAGGCGGCTATTTAAATATTTTGAAAGAATTTACGTATTTACTGATGGTTTTTTTCCATCAAATTATCCAGAGAGCTATTTGAATATGTTTGATGATAACGTTGTATTTGTGCCAGATACTTTTGTAAATAAAAAATGGTTTCGACTATTTGGTAGAGCAACTAGACCTATATTTAACTTTCAAAGAAAAGTACTGTTTAAAAAAGTTGAGACCGAAAGTATCACTAGTGTTTTATTAGTATTAAATCATGCTGGAGATTGGACATCGCTTATAAATAGAAGCGATACTGATCTTTTAGTTTCTGCTTTTGGAAATTTAGCAAAAAAATTCTCTTCTATGAAATTTACTATTAGACCACATCCTACAATGATACATTCTGAGCATGAAGGGATAAATTCTATAAATAGAATTACTGAATATGTTAAATACCTAAACTTAAAAAATTTAAAAATATCAAAGAGTTCTTTACAAGATGATTTATTTAATAACGACTTAATTGTAGGCGAATATTCAAATGTACTTGTTCAAGGATTTGAGATTGGAAAGTTGGGATTGATAGTAAATTTAACAAATCGTAGAAATTTCATGAAAGATTTTTCTGAGCTTGGTTTTTTAACGGTGGAAAATTTACAATTACTTGTAGCTTTTTTTGAAGAGATATCAGATGATTTGTTTCTTAAGATAAAAAAACAAAATTTGGCTGTTGAAAAATTTAATAAATTACAAAAACAATTTCTTGGAATAAGAGATGAAGCAAATAGTTAAAAATTTAATACCTCCAGTTTTAATGGATATCTTTAGAAAAATAAAACCAAATAAATACGGTTGGAAGGGTAGTTATAATACTTGGGAAGAAGCCCAAAAGGTATCCATTGGCTATGATAGCAAAGAAATACTCCAAAAGGTCAGAGCCTCTCTTTTAAAGGTTAAAAACAAAGAAGCTGTTTTTGAGAGAGATAGTGTAATATTTGATAAGATCCAATATTCTTGGCCACTACTAGCTGGACTAATGTATGCTTGTGTAAAATCCAAAGGAGAGCTTAGGGTACTTGACTTTGGTGGAAGTTTAGGAAGCACTTATTTTCAAAATAAAAAATTCTTAGATGAAATTGATGAAGTTTCTTGGGGTATTGTTGAGCAAAAGCATTTTGTTGACGTTGGTAAAAAAGATTTTCAAGATAGTAGGCTAAAATTCTATTATGATATAGAAACTTGTAAGAAAGAACAGAATCCAAATATTTTAGTTTTATCAAGTGTTTTACAGTATATTGAAAAGCCTTATGAATTGATAAAGAGTATATTAAAAAATAGTTTTGATTTTATTTTGATAGACAGAACTCCTTTTGCAAAAAAGAGGCAAATCAGACTACAAATGGTTCCGCCTCAAATTTATGATGCTAGTTATCCATGTTGGTTCTTTGAAGAAAATGAGTTACTGCATTTCTTAAAAGACCAAGGATACGTTGTTATCGAAGAGTATGATGCCCTAGACGGAAAATGTGAAGATTGCTATTTCAAAGGATATATTTTAAAAGGATTCTAATGTCATATAATTACTGTACTCTTTTTGATAGCAATTATCTAACTCGTGGCTTAGCTATGTATGAGTCTCTTAAAAAAAATAGCGATAAATTTCATCTATATATTTTTTCTTTTGATGATAGAAGCTACAAAGTTCTAAAAGAGTTAAAATTAGAAGCAGCGACAATAATTCAGCTTGAAGAATTTGAAGATGATGAACTTTTAAATATAAAAAAAAGTAGAACACCAGGCGAATATTGCTGGACTTGTACACCTTCGATTATTAAGTACTGCATAGAAAAATATAATCTTAGTAGTTGTACGTATCTTGATGCAGATTTGTATTTTTTCTCAAATCCAACCGTTCTTATTGAGGAGCTGGGTGAAAAGTCCGTTTTAATAACAGAGCATAGATATACTAAAGAATATGATCAAAGTAAAACTAGCGGGATATATTGTGTACAGTTTATGACTTTTAAAAATGATAAAAATGGAATAGAAGTACTAAACTGGTGGAGAAATGCTTGTAATGAGTGGTGTTATGCTAGATTTGAAGATGGCAAATTCGGCGATCAAAAATATTTAGATGATTGGTTAAATAGATTTAATGGGGTCTACTCTTTAAAAAATTTAGGCGGCGGAGTTGCACCTTGGAATATTCAACAATATGATCTTTCTAAAAAAGAATTTGAGCTAATTTTTTATCATTTTCATGGTTTTAAATTTTTAGAAAATAACAAGTTAGAATTTGGAAATTATAAACTAAGAAAATTCGATTTAAAAAATTTATATAAGCCATATATATCTCACTTGGAAGATATAAAAATACGGTTAGAAGAGCTAGGGTATAAATATGATTTTCATGGAACGACAAAACTTAAAAAAAGTTGGAAGACGCCACTTATAAAAATTAAAAGATGGATAAGAAATACTTATAATGTTTACGATAAAAATTATATTTTAGGACTATGAATGGCTTATATTATCGATTTGCCGACATTTAAAGATGAAAGAGGTGGGCTTACAGTCATGGAAAAGCTGCTTCCATTTGAGATAAAGAGATTTTATTGCATATATGGCGTGACTCAAAAAAGGGGTGGCCATAGGCATAAAAAGACTATTCAAGCTTTAATATGTCTTGATGGAAGTTGTGAAGTATATGTCAATGACGGGCAAAAAAAAGGAATATTTTTACTAGATAGCCCTTCAAAGTGCTTGTTGCTCAAGCCAGAAGATTGGCATACTATGGATAAATTTACGAAAGGCTCTACTCTATTAGTTTTTGCCTCAGAGTTTTATAATAAAGATGATTATATTAGTGAGGAGTATTGAATGATTGAGTATGAAAATTTAAAACTAGCGAATGAAAAGTTATTTAATAAGTATAAAGAGAGTTTTAACGATTTTCTGAATAGCGGTTGGTTTATTCTAGGAGATCAAGTAAAAAAATTTGAAGAAAATTTTGCCTCTTTTTGTAATGTAAAACACTGCATAGGGGTTGCAAGCGGCCTTGACGCTCTAATCTTGGCGATAGACGCATGTAATTTTCCTAAAAATAGTGAGATAATAGTACCGTCTAATACGTATATAGCAACTATTTTGGCAATTGTTAGAAATGGATTTAAACCTATTTTGGTTGAGCCTGATATAAATACATACAATATAGATCCAAATAGAATTGAAGAAAAAATAACTAAAAATACAAGAGCGATTATAGTTGTGCATTTATATGGCAAAGCTTGTGATATGGATAAAATTTGCTCTATTGCAAATCAATATGATTTAAAGATAATTGAAGATGTAGCGCAGGCACATGGAGCTAAATTCAAAGACAAAATGGTTGGTGGCTTTGGCATAGGATGTTTTAGTTTTTATCCAACAAAAAATTTAGGGGCATTGGGTGATGCCGGAGCTATTACTACAAATGATGAGAATTTAGCAAAGATATTTCGATCTCTTAGAAACTACGGCTCTGCTATAAAATACTATAATGATGAGCTAGGCTATAACTCAAGATTGGATGAAATTCAAGCTGGGTTTTTATCAGCCAAGCTTGAAATTTTAGATGACATTACAAATCATAAAAGAGAGTTGGCTAAGATCTATTTAGAAAATTTGGATGATAGGTTTGTAAAACCTGTTGTGGATAGGGATTATTTTGATGTTTATCATATATTCAATGTTAGACATAAAAATAGAGATGAACTGAAAAATTATCTTTTTGAAAATGAAATAAAAACCGAAATACATTATCCATTGCCTCCACATAGACAAAAATCTATGCAAGGCATAATAGAGGGACGGTATCCGATAAGCGAGGAGATACACAATACAACCCTAAGCTTGCCAATATCTTATTTTCACAAGAAAGAAAATATATTAAAAATTTGCGATATTATGAATGGGTGGTATAAATGAAAGGAATAATTTTAGCCGGCGGAAGCGGGACCAGGCTTTATCCAATTACAAAGGGTATAGTTAAGCAGTTGTTGCCAATTTACAATAAGCCAATGATCTATTATCCATTGTCAGTACTTATGCTTGCTAATATCAAAGAAATTTTGATCATTTCTACTCCAAAAGATATAGATAGATTTAAGGATATATTCGGAGATGGAAGCGGTTTAGGATTAGATATCCAGTATGCCATACAAAATCATCCAAATGGACTTGCAGAAGCTTTTATAATAGGTGAAAAATTTATAGGAAATGATGACGTTTGTTTGGTACTTGGTGATAATCTCATATATGGCGAAGGTCTAATAAAACTACTTGAAAATAGCAAACAAAAAGTAGAAAATGATAAAAAGGGAGTTGTGTTTGGTTATTACGTCGATGATGCATCGGCTTATGGCGTTGTTGAATTTGATAAAAATAAAAAGGCTATAAGCATTGAGGAAAAACCAAAGAGCCCAAAGAGTAACTATGCTGTAATAGGTTTGTATTTTTATCCAAATGACGTCGTGCAAATAGCTAAAAATGTTAAGCCGTCAGATAGAGGTGAGTTGGAAATAACTACTATAAATCAAGAGTATTTAAGGCAAGAAAAGCTATATGTAGAGGTTTTAGGTAGGGGGTATGCATGGCTTGATACCGGAACGCATGAAAGTTTGCTGGAAGCTAGTAATTTTATAGAGGTAATAGAAAAAAGGCAAGGGCTGAAAATAGCTTGTATAGAAGAGATAGCTTATAAAAAGGGGTATATTTCAAAAGAACAGCTAATAGCGTTAGGAAACGAGTTATCTAAAAATAGCTATGGGAAATATCTTCTAAAGGTAGCTAATACATGAACACCATTTTAGTAACTGGCGGTGCCGGCTTCATAGGGTCAAACTTCGTGCCGTATTTTTTAGAGAAGCATCCATACTATCGATTGGTAATTTTGGATCTTCTGACATATGCGGGGAATTTAGAAAATTTAAAAGAGTGCGAAAAAAATCAAAATTATAAATTTATCAAAGGAGATATTTGTAATAGAGGATTGGTAGAATTTATATTTAAAGAATATGATGTGAAGAGTGTTATTCATTTTGCTGCTGAATCTCATGTGGACAACTCAATAAAAAGTCCAGACGTATTTATACAGACAAATATAAATGGAACTTTTACCTTGGTAGATGTGGCTTATAAACATTGGATGAAAGGCCCGTTTAGCTATAAGGAGGAGTATAAAAACTCGAGATTTCATCATATTAGCACAGATGAGGTTTATGGAACCCTTGGCCTTGATCCAGATGAACTATTTACCGAAAGAACACCGTATGCACCGAATTCTCCGTATTCAGCATCTAAGGCCTCATCTGATATGATAGTTAGATCATATCATGAGACATATGGACTAAATACGGTAATTACAAATTGTTCAAATAACTATGGTCCAAAGCAACACGACGAGAAATTTATACCGACAATTATAAAAAATGCCCTTGTAAAAAAACCAATACCGGTCTATGGCGATGGTAAAAATGTAAGGGATTGGTTATATGTACTTGATCACTGCAAGGGAATAGACGCCGTATTTCATGGCGGGAAAAGTGGTGAAACATATAATATTGGAGGAAGAAACGAAAAGACTAATATAGAAATAGTTAATGCCATTACAACTATTTTGGACAAAGAGGTACCGATTTCAAATTTCTCATATAAGGATTTAGTCACATTTGTGAAAGATAGAGCCGGACATGATAGGAGATATGCTATTGATGCGAGCAAGATAGAAAATGATCTAAGATGGAGAGCGGATGAGAATTTTGATAGCGGAATAGTGAAAACTATCAAGTGGTATTTAAGAAAGTATCAATGTGTATATTAAGGCCTATTAGTGTTGCAAGAAATTTATTATAAAAATTATGAAGAAAGACCCACAAGACTTAGCGTAATTACAGCAACTTATAATGCAAAAAAATTCTTACCTAGATTAATAAAAAGTCTACAAGAGCAAGTCGATAAAGATTTTGAGTGGATCATTTCTGATGGAGTGTCTAGCGATAATACTTTAGAAATTTTAAAAAATACGAATGGGATAAACATAAAAGTGATTTCTAGCGATGACTTTGGGATTTATGATGCTTTAAATAGAGGTATAAAAGCTTGTAATGGAGAATTCTATCTTGTTATCGGTGCTGATGATGAGCTTTATCCAAATGCCATTCAAGATTATAAGAAAGCCATAGGAGATGATGTGGACATAATAACAGCTTGTATTGATACTAATAATGGCAAAATTGAGCCAAATGGTGGACCAAGATGGCTAAAGGCACAAGCTCACTACATCTCTGGACATGCTGTAGGCTCAATATATCGCACAAGTCTTCATCAAAAACTTGGTTACTATTCAAGAAAATTTCCAATAGTAGCAGATCAGCTATTTGTACTAACTGCTGCAAATTATGGAGCAAAGATAAAAGTTATAAAAAGTATTGTCGGTAAATTTTCAAATGATGGAGTTAGTAGCATTGATATGTTAGGAACTCTTTGTGAATTTTATAGAGTTCAAATAGCTATGGGTGAAAATAAATTTGTACAAACTACTCTATTTATTTTAAGACTTATTAAAAATTTTAGAAAATTATAAAGATATATAAATGAAAGACTATGATATATCCATAATAGTGCCTATTTATAATGTGGAGAAATATATAAAAAAGTGTGTAACTACGCTTTTAGAGCAAGACTATAACAATATAGAGTATATTTTTGTAAATGATTGTACTCCAGATAGTTCTATGAAAATTTTGAAGGATATTATTGAAAGATACCCAAATAGAAAAGATGATATAAAAATTATCAACAATATAAAAAATAGTGGATCAAGTCTTACTAGAAAATACGGTTTGGATGCTTCAAGTGGTAAATATATTTTGTTTGTAGATAGTGACGACTGGGTCGATAAAGATATGGTAAGTTCTTTGATGAGTGAAGCTAGAAAAAGTTATGCAGACATGGTTTGTTTTGACTATATTAAAGAATTTAATAAAAAAAGCATTGTAAAAAGTTTTTTTTATACAAAAAATCATCCAAAGTCTAATTTGAACTTCGTAAAAGCTATTTTATCTCATGAAATTTCTGTTTCCATGTGTGATAAATTGGTTAAAAGAGAGCTTTATGAAAATGTTGAATTTCCACATTTTTCGCACTGTGAAGATAGTTTTGTAAATTTACAACTTTTTTATGAAGCAAAAAAAATTACTTACATTGCAAAACCATTTTATCACTATAGAACAAATCCTAATTCACTTTCTAGTAGTTTTTCAAATAATAAAAAAGCTCTTGATGATTTTGCTGATTTTAGCAGAGCTGTAAAGAATTTTTTGATACAAAAAGATCTTTTTGATGAATATTTTAAATTTCATATTCCTACTATTTTAAAATTTACTTTGGATTATTCTGAAAGTGACTTCAATAAACAAATAAATGCCATATGCCCAGAAGCAAATAATATAAAATATGTTTTTCAAATCAATAGAAATATAATCTATAAAATTTTATATAGCACTGTTTTTATGGGGTTTCCGCAAATTTTTGTTTTTGCAAAAAAAGTATTTATTAGGCTTAGAAATTTTTAGACTCATATGATTGGAGTTGCTATGAAAATTTTTATAATTGGTAATGTCTCGTCTATGATGATAAATTTCAGAGAAGAGCTCATAAAACTACTTGTATCAAAAGGGCATGATGTCTACTGTTTAGTTAGTGACTACAATGAAGAAAGTAGAAAAAAAATAATCTCATTGGGTGCAACACCGCTTGACCATACTTTAAATACAAAAGGGCTAAATCCATTTAAAGATATCATTGCTATATATGATTTGGTTAAGCTATTTAGGCAGCATAGGCCAGATGCGGTTTTTTCTTTTTTTGTTAAACCAGTTATTTTTGCAACTATAGCCGCAAAAATAGCAAGAGTATCACGAATAGTAGGCATGATAGAAGGGCTTGGCGGAGCTTTTACAGTTCATAAAAATGGGCAAACAAAAAAGGCGAAAATTATCAAAACTATACAAGTTCTTTTATATAAAATTTCACTACCATCTCTTGACGAGCTTATATTTTTAAATAATGACGATAAAAAGGATTTGATTGATAGATACAATATAAAAGTAAAGTCCATAAATATATTAGGTGGTATAGGTGTTGATCTTGATAAATTCTCATATACTAAAGCACCTACTGATCCTATAAGTTTTATTTTTATAGCAAGACTTCTTGCAGAAAAGGGAATATTTGAGTATTTAGAGGCAGCTAAAATCGTAAAAGAAAAATATAAAGATGTAAAATTTTATATATTTGGTAGTTTTGATGAGCACAATCCATTTGGATTAACACAAGAAGAACTAAAACCTTATCTTGATAGTGGCGTAGTTATATATCCTGGCTTCGTAAATGATATAAAAGAACGGATAGTGAATAGTTCCATTTTTGTCTTGCCTTCGTATTACAGAGAAGGTGTGCCAAGAAGTACGCAGGAAGCCATGGCAATAGGAAGGGTAGTAATAACCACAAATAGCGTAGGATGTAGAGAAACTGTTGAAGATGGAGTAAATGGATTCTTGGTGCCACCATTCGATAGTAAAATTTTGGCACAAAAGATGATTTATTTTATACAAAATCCAGAAATGATAGTCCAAATGGGTATAGAAAGCAGAAAAATAGCTGAAGTAAAATTTAATATAAATGAAAAAAATGGAAGACTTGCAAAGATTATTATTGGAAAATAGCACATTACTATTTTTTACTTTTTTAATTTATAGTATTAAAGATTTTAATTTAAAAATTTAGACTTATCTTTAGCGGGCTTATCATGATTTAAATAATAAAACCAAGACAAGCTGGTTAGTTTTTTAAACTAGACTTCTAACCCACTAGTCCACCAACAGTTTTTGTATTGTTCCTATTAGCCTTTTTTAAAAAAATTCCTCTTCCTCTTTTGTAGAGTTATACTCATCTTTGAAAAATTTTTTAGCATTAATTTTTTGCTCTAGCATCTTCTTCTCATGAATTTTTATATATCGGCTTTTAGTATTCAAGGTAATTTCTAAAGCTAGTGCTATATCCTACATCATAGTGATGGCTTGCACATTTTGGCTCTTTATTGCTATCAAGGAGTTTTTATGACGACATGCGAGTTGCCGATATTGACCGGGTAGTTTTCATCTTTACCGATAACTGCGAATCAAGCGTTAGCTAATTCTAAATTTATCCATTACATTTACTGCTTATAAATAAATTTAATTACTAAAGAATTAAGCTAAATAAAATAGAAAATAAAATATAATCCCAAATCTTTGGTCCCGTAGCTCAGTTGGTAGAGCACTACCTTGACATGGTAGTGGTCGATGGTTCGAGTCCATTCGGGGCCACCACTTCTAATAAAATATCCTAAATAAAAGATTTAAAAATTAATTGTTAGTCAATTTTCTAAAGATGCGGTAAAGATTTATTTCAAATAATCTTTCACATCATACTCTTTTCCAGCATCGTGATCTTTTAAAAGCTTTGCCACGATAGGGCTTAAAATTATGATGGCAATTAAATTTGGTACTACCATCAAGCCATTAAACATATCTGCTAGACTCCAGACAAAATCAACTTTTTGCAAGCTTCCCAAAAATACAAAAACGACTACTAAAATTTGAAAAGCTCTGACTGCTTTTGCCCCAAGAAGGTATCTTACGTTGATTTCAGCAAAATAGTACCATCCAAGAATCGTTGTAAATGCAAAGAAAAATAGGCAAACAGCTACGAAACTATATCCGCCAACCTTACCAAAGATATGCGATGAGAAAGCCTCTTGTACCAAGGTTATGCCTGTAAAGACTGCCTTGCCGTTTTCAAAGCTGATGACATTTGCGGTAAGCACTACAAAAACGGTGATATTTAAAACGATAAAAGTATCTACAAATACGCTCATTATGCCAAGTACTGCTTGATCGACCGGGTGTTTGACATTAGCCGCAGCGTGTGCGTGCGGAGTTGAGCCCATGCCAGCTTCATTGCTAAAAAGCCCTCTTGCTATGCCGTATCTCATCGCAGCTGCTATGCTAGCTCCAGTAGCTCCACCCCACGCAGCTGAAGGATCAAATGCTGCTTTGTAGATAAGCAAAACTGCATCTGGAATTTCGTGAAAATTTAAAGCGATAATGATTAGTCCAACACCTACATAAAGTAAAGCCATCAGAGGCACGATCTTTTCAGCCACTCTTGCGATCGCCTTTACGCCACCTATAAAGATTACTGCGCAGACGATTGCTAAAAAAGCTCCAGTTATCCACTGAGGTATACCAAAGGCTCCTTTAAAGCCGTCTGAGATCGAGTTTGCTTGCACCATATTGCCGATAAAGCCAAGTGCGATAATGATAGCGATAGCGAAAAAGCCAGCTAGAAATTTCGCCCATTTACCCTTTAATCCACGACTTATATAAAATGCCGGACCGCCTATCGTGTGACCGCTGTCATCTTTCGTGCGGTAAATTTGAGCTAGGCAAATTTCAGCAAAATTTGTAGCCATGCCTAAAAATGCAGCGCACCACATCCAAAAAATCGCTCCAGGACCACCCATGATAAGTGCTGTTGTCGCACCTACTAGATTGCCAGTGCCAACTTGTGCAGCGATCGCAGTTGCAACTGCTTGAAATTGGCTCATGCCAGCCTTACCAGCAGCTTCGCCGTGAAGTGAAAAATTCCCAAAAAGTTCTCTTAGTCCCATTTTAAACTTAAAAATTTGAACAAACCCAAGCCTAATAGTAAAAAATAGTCCAGTGCCGCAAAGTAGGGCGATAAGGAAGTATGGACCCCAAAGAAATGAATTTATACTTTCAACACAATTATTTAAAATTTCAGCAAAATTTGTAGGCATTTTCTTGACTTTCATTGGTGTAGTTTAGAGAGCGAGTATATTTAAAAAAATATAAAATTAAAATAAATAAGAAAAATTTTTTAGCTTGGCTTAAAATTTCATGCTAGTTTTGGCTTATTCATGGTAAGCGCGTTTTAGATGGCTTTTGTGAGAAATTCGCAATCTTTATTGCGCGGATATAACTTGGTAAAACGTATTTGGCTATTGGTTTTGCTAAAAATTTTATCAAAGGCGTTTAAAAGGCTTTGACGCTAAATTTTACTTCATTGTTATTTGCTGATTTGCCATATTTTGTCCGCTGTTTGACTTGCTGGTAGCCAAACTTTGCGTCAAATTTTTCTTGCCGATCGCTGCCTAAAGTTGTTTAAAAATTTCTGTAAACTCGCTTACTCTGCCGTAAGCCGTCGTTAATCTACCCCAAGGCACGTATTCTATCTTTAAATTTGCGATGTACGCTAAATTTTGCTAGTTCATCTACGTTTCTTTTAAAATTTACTCCATAAATCTGACAGAGTAAAGCCTAATATTTAACCCTTGGATTTTATTTTCTCTAGCCACTCATTTAGCGTTTTTTCAAAGCCTATGCCCTTGCTTTTGTAAAAAACGAGTGGTTTTTCTAGGTATTTTTGCTCGACCCAGCCGCCAAAATCATGCGGATAAAGGTAGTCTTTGCTCTCTTTTGTGTGATTTTTTAGATATGGCGGGATCTTTAAAATTTCTTCGCTTTGCACGTATCTTAGGGCGGCATTTATCGCGTTGTAGCTGGAGTTTGACTTTGGCGAGCTAGCTAGATAGATGGCGCACTGAGCAAGTATGATCCTAGCCTCTGGAAAGCCTATCTCTTTTACCGCGCTTAGCGTGCTTGCGGCCAAATTTAGCGCATTTGGGTTTGCATTGCCGATGTCTTCGCTGGCAAATATCGCCATCCTTCTAGCGATGAAGTCCGCACTCTCGCCAGAGTCTATGAGCCTTGCAAGGTAGTATATGACGGCATTTTCGTCGCTGCCACGCAGGCTTTTTATAAAAGCGCTTGCTAGCTCGTAGTGCGTGTCGTCCTCTTTTGCCCCCTCTTTTAGGGCGTTTTGGCAAAGTGTTTTTAAATTTTCTAGGCTCACATTTTCATCAAGCGTGATGGCAAATTCGAGTAAATTTAGCATAGCTCTTGCGTCGCCGCCGCTACTTTTAAAGAGATACTCTTTTGCTTCTTCGTCAATGCTAAATGAAATTTGCTCTCTTATCTTGCCAAGAAGCTCCTCAAAATCGCCACTGCTAAGCGGTCTAAACTCAAAGAGCATCGAGCGACTTCTGATGCCTGAGCTTAGCGTGAAAAAGGGATTTTCCGTGCTAGCGCCGATAACTAGGGCCTTGTAGTTTTCCATGGGGATGAGTAGCGCTTCTTGCTGGGTCTTGCTAAGCCTGTGGATCTCGTCTATGAAAAAGAGCGGTTTATTTAGAGCGTTTTCGTAGTTTTTTAAAATTTTGCGAAAGTCATCTATCTTTAAATTTCCGCCATCAAACTCGCAAAAGTCGTAGTTTGCACCACTTGCTACTGCCCTTGCAAAGCTCGTCTTGCCACAGCCTGCTGGACCATAAAAGATGGAGTGTGGGATTTTGCTAGAGGCTATAAATTTTAAAAATGCCGCTTTAACTGCCTTTTGTCCGCAAATTTCATCCAAGTTTTTGGGTCTAAACATCAGTGCAAGTGAGCTCAAATTTACTCCTTTAATTTGCTGGTTTTGGCAAAATTTTAGCCTTTGCACTAAGACTTTCTATCTTAAACTCATAAATTTTAGTGATCTTTAACCCATACTGAGCCGCTGTTTCAAAGGTGTTCATCGCATAAGCTGTATATTTTAGGCTGAGAATTTTTAAAATTTCATATTTTTTAGCTTCGTCTGTTATCTCATAAACTCTAGTTTTTGCGATGGCGCTTTTGTACTCAGTCGTAAAAACCTTACCTCCAAGTGCCTTGCCATCATCTTTTATCGCATCTAGCTCACTTTCGCTTAGATGCGGGACCTTGTTAAAACTAACGCAGACAAATTCCACTTTTCGTCCATCTTGAAGTAGTTTTGCCTTACAGCCAGCGGTAGCTCCGTGTATAAAAATACTTTCGCCAACTCTAACAGGCGAGATCGGTACGCTAAAAATTTCTCCCTCATCATCCACGCATGAAATTACCGCATATTCGCATTCATCTATGATTTTTAAGCCATCTTCACGGCTTAGCTCTCTATCTTTTCGTCTCATTTTTTATCCTTTTTTTGAAAAAGCATTTTAAAATTTAAGTGCTTAAAGGCTAGTATAACGCAAAAATTTCAAGGAAAAACATGAAAAAAATAGCTATCTTTGCCATTTTACTTGGCGTAAATTTAGTCCATGCAAACGATGTTTGCAATGAATATATCAAGCAAAGTAGGCTCTATCTTGACGAGCTTTATGCCAAAGAGAGCAAGCGACTCGCAAATGATGAAAAGGCGTTAAGGCTTTTTGAGCTTAAATTTGATGAGTTTAAACAAAGACAAAGCGGCCAAGAAGCCATAATTTTGCAAAACAAAGATGAGAAATTTTGCAAAAGACAGCTTGAAGAGACAAACAAGCTTTTAAATGATCTAAAAAAATAGATCAAATTTTTACGTTTAGATCCCAGTCTATTGGAGTTTTGCCGTGGTTTGCTAGGTAGATATTTGCTTTTGAGAAGTGACGGCAGCCAAAAAATGCTCCACGAGCCAGTGGACTTGGATGTGCTGCCTCTAAGATGAGGTGCTTGCTGGCGTCTATTAGCGGTGCTTTGGCTCTAGCTGGATTGCCCCAAAGCATAAAAACTACGTTTTGTAAATTTTCGCTTATCTTTTTTATGACGGCGTCTGTAAAGCCCTGCCAGCCAAAGCTTGCGTGAGAATTTGCCACTCCAGCACTAACGCTTAAAGTTGAGTTTAGAAGCAGCACGCCTTGCTTTGCCCATTTTGTTAGATCGCCGCTATTTGGCTCTTTTATGCCAAGATCAGCGTAAATCTCTTTATAGATATTTATAAGACTTGGCGGGACTCTCACGCCACTAGGTACTGAAAAGCTTAATCCCATGGCTTGATTTGCGCCGTGGTATGGGTCTTGGCCTAGGATGACGACCTTGACAGAGTGAAACGGCGTTAGATTAAATGCGTTAAATATAAGCGCACTTGGCGGATAGACGGTGCCAGCACTCTTTGCTTTTAAGAAATTTTCTTTGATACGCGCGAAATTTTCACTCAAAAACTCATCTTTTAGCGCTTCTTTCCAGCTTGGCTCGATCTTTATATCATCTAAATTTATCTGCATTTTCCTGCCTTTTGTAAGTTTTAGCGGTATAATTTTAACTAAAATTTATCCAAAGGAAAGAGCTGTGTCAGAGCAAATTTTTAATAAGATATATGAGCTTCTTAGCAAGAATGAAGCCAAATTTAAAGTTCTAAACCATGAGAGTGCGACCACTTCAGAGGAGGTAGCAAAACTTAGAGGAACAAAGATGAGCCAAGGCGCAAAGGCTCTAGTTTGCTCTATTAAAGGGGTAGATGAGGAGAAATTTAGGCAAATTTTTAAAGATGAAAATGTGATAAATGATTATTTGCTAAGCGATGAAAAGCCAGCGATGAAGGCTGGTAAAATTTATATTTTGGCTATTTTGCCAGCCGATATGCAAGCAAATCTTGATAGCTTGACACAAAAATTTGACGGCAAAAGGGCAAGCCTAGCTAGTCCAGATGAAGTTTTGGCATTGACAGATTGTGTTTTTGGTTCAGTGCCACCATTTAGCTTTCATAAAAATTTACACATCGTAGTTGATGAAAGGTTGCTACAAAGAAACGATGAGATCGCGTTTAATGCGGGGCTACTTGATAGATCGATCATTTTAAATACAAAAGATTATACAAAGATAGTGCAACCAACGCTAATAAATTTTGCAGAATAAAAAAGTGCTAGGCTAACCACTTCCTAGCACTAAATATTGTCGGGAGAAAAATGAATTTAAATAATGCAAAGACGAGAAATTGCTAAATTCATTTCAAGAACAAATATTATCAGGCATAATCTTAAAATATAATAAATTATATAAATAAAAAGCTTTAAATTTAGGGATTTACACATTTAAATATAAATATATATATTTTATAAACAAATTTATAGATTAAAGCTTGTGGATTTAAAAAGAATTTACAAAAATTTGCTTAGTAAATATTAAGTTTAGCTTAAAGCCCATTTAGATAAAATCCTTAAACGTTCTTTTATCGTAAAAAAGACAATTTGATATAAGGAAAAACAATGAGCGATATCATCGCATACAAACTAAATGGCGAAATAGTCGATACTCAAAGTATCGCAGGGCGTGAGAGTAGTGCTGAGCCTATCTATTTTGACAACTCAAAAGAGGCACTGCACGTTATCAGACACTCCTGTGCACACCTCATGGCACAAGCTATCAAATCACTCTATCCGAAGGCGAAATTCTTTGTCGGACCAAACGTAGAAGATGGATTTTATTATGATTTTAGAGTTGATGATGAGGGTACGAAGCTAGGCGAGGGTGATCTAGCAGCGATCGAAGATAAGATGAAAGAGCTTGCTGAGAAGAAATTTGACATAGTTAAAACCTGCTCAACCAAAGCTAATATGAGCGATAAATTTAAAGATGACGACCTAAAACAAGAGGTCTTAAAAAGAATTCCAGATGGCGAAGTGAGCAGCTACTCGCAAGGCGATTTTGAAGATCTTTGCCGTGGACCACACCTGCCAAATACTAAATTTTTAAAATTTTTCAAACTTACACGCGTGGCTGGCGCATATCTTGGCGGCGATGAGAATCGCGAGATGCTAACTAGAATTTATGGCACAGCATATGCAGATAAAGAGAGCCTAAAAGAGCACATCCGCATCATCGAAGAGGCTAAAAAGCGCGACCACAGAAAGCTTGGCGTCGAGATGAAGCTATTTACATTTGACGACGAAGTAGGCGGCGGTTTGCCGATCTGGTTGCCATACGGCGGACGCTTGAGATCAAAACTAGAGCAAATTTTATACAAAGCTCACCGCGACCGCGGCTATGAGCCAGTGCGTGGGCCAGAGCTTTTAAAAGCTGACGTGTGGAAAAAGAGCGGCCACTACGCAAATTATAAAGAAAATATGTACTTTACGACTATTGACGACGCGGAGTATGGCATAAAGCCGATGAACTGCGTCGGTCACATCAAGGTTTATCAAAGCGACATCCGCTCGTACCGCGATTTGCCGCTTAAATTTTTCGAATACGGCGTGGTACACCGACATGAAAAAAGCGGCGTTTTGCACGGACTTTTCAGAGTGCGCGAATTTGCCCAGGACGACTCACATATCTTTTGTATGCCAAGCCAGATCAAAGAAAATATCTTAGAAATTTTAAAATTTGCTGGCAAGATAATGGAGAATTTCGGCTTTAACTACGAGATGGAAATTTCAACCAAACCAGCCAAAGCAATCGGCGGGGATGAAATTTGGGAAACTGCTACAAAAGCGTTAAAAGAGGCCCTTGATGAAAATGGCTTTAAATACGGCATTGATGAGGGCGGTGGCGCATTTTATGGACCAAAGATTGACATTAAGATCACCGACGCACTTAAGAGAAAATGGCAGTGTGGTACGATCCAGGTTGATTTTAACTTACCTGAGCGTTTCGATCTTGGCTACATCGACGCAAACAACGAAAGACAGCGTCCTGTAATGCTTCACAGAGCCTTGCTTGGCAGTTTTGAGAGATTTATAGGAATTTTACTTGAGCACACTGCTGGTGAGTTGCCATTTTTCATCGCACCTACACAGGTTGTTATCGTGCCTATTAGCGACGCACATTTAGAGTACGCAAAAGAAATTTCACGTGAGCTAAGAAAGATCAACGTTGATAGCGAGATCGCAAGTAAAAATGAGAGTTTAAATAAAAGAATAAGAACGGCAGAAAAACAAAGGGTGCCTATGATAGTCGTGCTAGGAGACAACGAAGTGGCGAACAAGAGTGTTGCGTTGCGCGATAGACAGGCTAGGACGCAGAGCGACATGAGCTTGGCGGAATTTATAAATTTAACGAAGGAGAAACTTAGTGAGGTACATTTTTGAGTAAGGAAAATGAAGTATTGCTCAATGAGGACATAAGGGCGAGAGAGGTAAGATGTGTAGGGGATGATGGCACGGCATATGGTGTCATCTCAAGAGATGAGGCTTTAGAGATCTCAAATAAGCTTGGGCTTGATCTAGTGCTTATAGCGCCAGATGCGAAGCCACCAGTTTGCAAGATAATGGACTATGGTAAATTCCGCTATCAGCAAGAGAAAAAGCAAAAAGAGGCTAAGAAAAAGCAAAAAACCATCGAGATAAAAGAGATAAAACTCTCTGTCAAGATCGCCCAAAACGATATAAATTACAAGGTTAAACACGCAAGCGAGTTTTTGCAAGATGGCAAACACGTTAAATTTCGTGTATTTTTAAAGGGTCGCGAGATGAGCACTCCAGAAGCTGGCGTAGCTATGCTTGAAAAGGTCTGGGAGATGATCAAAGATGAAGCTGATCGTGACAAAGAGCCTATGATAGAAGGTCGTTATGTAAATATGCTAGTAACTCCAAAAAAGGGTTAAATTTTCACAAAGAGCGGGCTAGGGCTTGCTCTTTCTTACATTAAATTTTAAATACAAAAACTTATAAATAATTATTTTCCAAAAATCCTATCATTTTTATATGTGTTAAATTTACGCAAAGGCGTTTGCAGGGTTGATATACCTTATGGTTAAATTTGATAGGCAAAATTTGGATGTGGTTTAAATTTAGTAAATTTTGGTCTTTATTTGCTGGAATTTACCCGCTTTGTTATCGCTCGCATGGGCGTTGTGCTGAAAATAATCTGGGAGGGGTGAAATCAACTTCTTTCGGGTTTGTAAGCCCATGCTACTTTTGTTTAGTGTTTTAAGTTAGATTTCGCTTAATAGCAGATTAAATTTGATAAAAAATTCGCTCGTTTATAGCTTAAATTTATAAAATTTTTTAATTATCTCTTGCTAAAAGAAAACTCGCTTCTAGCTAAAAACCAAAGTAACTTCATATTGATTTACGTCCAAATTTAACTTGGACGCAAATTTATAGAGCTAAGAGCAAAATCAGCCCTATACATATCCTTGATCTATCATCGCATCAGCCACTTTTCTAAAGCCAGCGATATTTGAGCCAAGCACCAAGTTGCCCTCATCGCCAAACTCTTTGCTAGTTTCATAGCTTAGTTCAAAGATGTGGTTCATGATGCCATGAAGTCTGCGATCGACTTCCTCAAAGCTCCACGAAGTCATGCCGGCGTTTTGCATCATTTCAAGGCCGCTTGTGCCCACGCCACCAGCGTTTGCTGCTTTTGCCGGAGCAAAGTGAAAGTCTTTTTGCGCAAGCATGAAATTTATCGCATCAAGCGTGCTTGGCATGTTCGCACCCTCAGCCACGAAGCGGCAGCCATTTGCGTAAAGCACTTTTATGTCGGCTAGGTGAAGCTCGTTTTGTGTCGCACAAGGGAAGGCTCCGTCGCATGGCACGTCCCAGACGCCGTTTCTGCCCTCTTTGTACTCGCTCACACTTACATATTTTGCATTTGGTCTAAATTTAGTGTATTCGCTAAGGCGAGCGCGCTTGACCTCTTTTAGCTCTTTAAGCACCGCTAGATCTATGCCCTCGGCGTCATAGACATATCCGTTTGAATCAGAAACCGTGATAGGCAGTGCGCCTACTTGATAGAGCTTTTCGACCGTGTAGATGGCGACGTTTCCGCTACCGCTGACGCTGCATTTTTTGCCTTCAAGCGATAGACCAGTTTTTTTTAGCATATTTTGTGTGAAATATACCAGCCCGTATCCAGTGGCCTCTGTGCGCGCTAGGCTGCCGCCCCAGTTTAGCCCCTTGCCAGTTAGGATGCCATCAAATCTGCCAGTTAGCTTTTTATACTGGCCAAACATATAGCCGATCTCTCTAGCACCCACGCCGATGTCGCCTGCGGGTACGTCTACGGTGTTGCCGATGTGGCGGTAAAGCTCGCTCATAAATGCTTGGCAAAAGCGCATTATCTCGCCTTCGCTCTTGCCTTTTGGATCAAAGGTGCTGCCGCCTTTTGCGCCGCCGATATTTACGCCCGTGAGTGAGTTTTTAAAAATTTGCTCAAATCCTAGAAATTTTAGCACGCCAAGATCGACGCTTGGGTGGAGCCTTAGACCGCCCTTGTATGGGCCAACGGCTGAGTTAAACTGCACGCGGTAGCCGTTATTTACCTGCGGTCTGCCGTCGTCGCCCGTATACGTGACGCGAAAAATCACCGTGCGCTCAGGGATGACGATGCGCTCTAGGATCGCGTGTTTTTGGTACTTGCTCTCTCTTTTAATAAGCGGCTCTAGGCTGTTTAGCACCTCAGTCGCAGCTTGGATAAAGACGCCTTGACCTGGGTTGGTCTTCTTTATCCACTCCATCGTTTGTTCGATGTACTCGCTCATTTTTGCTCCTTTTTCCTTTTTTTGTAGTTAAATATTAGCTCGGCTAGAAAAAATTTTTATTTAAAGATATTTTAATATTTTTATTTTGGGCAATGAGTGTTACATATCGAAACTAAATTTACAAAAAGTGGTTTTTGCTTTGGTTGCTGGGATAAATTTATAAAAGAGATTTTAGGCCAAGAAGCCTAATTTTGCTAAATTTCATATGCCATCTCTTGCCAGAAAAGAAGGGCTCTACCATCTGCTTGGACAAATTTTAGGATTTGCTCGGTTGATGGCATAGCTTCATCGTTTAGCCTTGCTATATCGATGCTAGCAAGCGCTATGAAAAATTTTTCAAAGTCACTCGCAATGCACCTGTTGCAAATTTCTTCATCATCAAGAAGCCATGCGTAGACCGCGCCACTCGTGCAATCAAGCAAAAATATCCACGGATCACCTACGGCAAAAACTATCAGATTTAAAGGGCGAGCTTCACCTTGCCACCATTTGCCACCAAACTCATCTACGCTATTTAGTCGTACTAGCTCACTCGCGTAGTCACCTCTGGAGCCAAATTTGACATTGCAAATTTCAAAATTTCCAAGGTCAAATTTGCTTAAAAGCTTTGTAAATTTAGCTGGAAAATTTACGCCAAGAGCCTTTTCTGCGTTTTTAAGTGCTTGTGTGGTGGCTTTAACATCATTTTGAAGCAAGAGTCTCATGCCAGCCATACCCTCTTGCTCTAGTGGCAAGAAAATTTGATCTAACTTTTGAGCTATCTGGTTTAACTTTAAAAACATATCAGTCCTTTAATCTGCTAAATTTTGGCAAATTTTATCAAATTTAACTCGGTGCGCTTTTAATTTTGACCCATTTGTCGCCAAATTTAGACCACGATCTTCATAAATTTAAGAAGCTGGCAGAGACAACTAAGAAAACTAGCAATCACTAAATGTGAGATGTTATAAAGGATTAATGATGAAGTAAATTGGCTTGGTAAAGTCGCGTATCCCATAAAATAGATTTATAACGACGCTAAAACGTATGAATTTGATGGCTTTTGCGTGCGCATGAGCTCACCATTTATGATGGAGTGCAAAGAAATTTTGGGTGGCTCAGAGTTCAAAAGTGAAGCAAAAGATGAAAATTTAAACGTGATTATGCCACCTAAAGAGCATCATAGTACAAGAATAGGCAAAACTATCTGGTGGCTAAAGCTTGACACATATCTCTACACGCCAGTTTACCTGTATGAGGGTGTGCTTTACTTTCGCACCGCTGGCAATAAAGGACATCTCTATGCCGTTGAGGCGAAAAGTGGCGAGGTGATATTCAAATTTAAAACCAGCGGCACATAGTACTTTGCTTGGACTAATGGTTAAATTTTGCTCGCAAATCACAAAAATAAGCCAGTTTTGATAAGTGCTAAAGATGGCTTGCTACTAAAAAAGATATAGTTTGAAATTTTGGCTTAGTTACAGATCAGATCATTCCAGTAGACTCTACGCTATGGTAAATGATAAAGCTAAGACGCATACAGTTTGCGTGGAAATTTAGCCTTGGCGAAATTTATCGCCAAAGCTGCAATGAGATAAATTTATCTCTTCTTTTTATATCTTTTTATCGCCTCTACGATGACCTCTTCTAGGTCGTCATTTGGCTCTTTGTTCATATCATCATAGGTGTTTTCAAGGATAGTTTTTAAGTTTTTCTCAACGTAGCTAGTATCGAAAAATCCTCTTCTAAACTCCTTACTTTTGCTGATCGTTAGTAAAAATGGGATGATCGTTCGCACGCCCTCGATGGTAAATTCTTCAAGTGCTCTTTCAAGCTTATTTACAGCAAGGTCGTAGTCGGTCGCCTTTACGATCAGCTTTGCGATAAGTGAGTCGTAAAATGGCGGTATGGTGTAGTCTTTATAGACGTGGCTATCGACGCGCACAGATGGACCAAGAGCTGGATAGTAGCCCTCGATCGTGCCTGGTGCTGGGATGAAATTTTCCCAGACATTTTCAGCCGTGATCCTAGCCTCTATCGCGTAGCCACGTGGTTTGATGTCGCTTTGTTCGATCTCTAAAATTTCACCCGCAGCGATTCTTATTTGTCTAACGACTAGGTCGTGGCCGGTGATTTCTTCAGTGATGCCGTGCTCCACTTGTATACGAGTGTTCATCTCCATAAAGTAAAAGTTATTGTAGTCATCTAGCAAAAACTCAATCGTTCCTACGTTTGAGTAGCCCACAGCCTTTGCAGCGGCCACCGCGGTTACGCCCATTATCTTTCTTAAATTTTCGCTAATTGATGGGCAAGGTGCGATCTCGATGATCTTTTGGTGGCGCCTTTGGATAGAGCAGTCACGCTCGCAAAGGTGGATGATATTGCCGTAGTTATCGCCTAAAATTTGAAACTCGATATGGCGAGGATTAACGACAAGCTTCTCCATAAAGACTTCATCGTTGTTAAAGTAGGTCTTTGCCTCTCTGGTGCAAGACTCAAAGGCATCTTGCATATCTTCTTCTTGCCAAACTTCTCTGATACCACGGCCACCACCACCACCGCTTGCTTTTAAGATGACTGGGTAGCCGATGCGTCTAGCGTGCTCTTTTATGGCATCCATGCTCTCGTCATTTAGCTTTTCTGTGCCTGGAACGATTGGTATGCCGTTTCTCTTCATCAGGTATCTTGCGATATTTTTATCACCCATTTTTCTGATCACTTCAGCCTTTGGACCGATAAAGATAAGCCCAGCGTCCTCGACTGCCTTTGCAAATTCGTAGTTTTCGCTTAAAAAGCCGTATCCTGGGTGTATCGCGTCAGCCCCGCACTCTTTAGCAAGCTTTACGATCGCTTTGGCGTCAAGATAGCCCTTAATCGGATCTTCGCCCACTTGATAGGCCTCATCAGCGATCCTTACATGCAAGCACTCGCTATCTGGTGCTGTGTAAATTCCTACGCTTTGAATGTGTAAATCCCTACAAGCTCTGACTATTCTAACTGCGATCTCACCACGATTTGCGATAAGAATTTTATGTATCATAGGCTATCCTTTTTGAGTTTTGCTTATCATATAACTATTCGTTTTATTTTTAGATAAATTTATTAAGTCTGGTTTTAAAATTTGAGTGCAAAGGCTAAATTTACACTCAAATTTTTCTATCTATTGATGATTTGTGGAAAAGGTGTGGCTAGGGCTTTTTTGCTAAAATCTTGCGACTCGATCGTGAAATTTGTAGCAAATCTTTGAATGCCCTCTTTTTTATAAGCGCGCCTTTGGATGGTAAAAAGGACTAAATTTCCGCCTTGCTTGGTGTAGCGATATATCGAGTGCTCAGCTGTTGGCACGCCATTTAGATTTGAAAATATCGTGATATCAAGATAAATTTCATTTGCCAGCGAGCCCTTTTTATAAGCCACTTTTAGTCCTTTTGCTTTTAGCTCTTTTAGATCATTTATCTTTTGCTCGACTGCTTGCTCTGGTGTAGCGTCAAATTTAAGCGTATTTAGCGAGAGCATGTAGCTAAAACTATCTAACTTCTCACCAGGGAGCAAGTACTCCTGCGTGAATAAATTTGGCACAGGCTTGGCTGAATATGCTAGTGAATATAGTCTATTGTCAAATTTTATCTGCATCGGCTCAAAGTACTGAGTCGCTGCAAGCAAGAGTGCTGGCAAAGCGATAAATGCTAAAAATTTCTTCATCAAATTCCCTTAAAATGGATTTACTATCATGACCCAGATAATGATAAGCATCGCGATAGTTGGCACTTCGTTGTAAGCTCTAAAGAAGATGCCACTTTTGTTACAGCGTTTTTCTTTGAGCTGCTTCATGTAGCGTCCAAGGTCTAGGTGATAGATAGCCATTAAGATGACAACCAAAATTTTAACATGGATGTGACCAGTTTTTATAAGATCAGGCATCGCGATAAGTATCAAAATGCCAGTAACAAATGAGCCAATGAGTGCGACCCAGCCGATGTAGTGATACATCTTGTACTCCATCACCTCAACTACTTTTACAAAGTCAGGTTTGTCCATATTTTCTACGTGATAAACGTAGAGCCTTGGCTGATAAAACAGCACTGCCATCCACGATATGAAAAACAAATAGTGGAGGTATTTTAAGTAAAGATAATATTCTGCCATAACGTCTCCTTATCTAAAAAGTATCTCTTTTCTAGCTTCAAATTCAGCCTTGCTGATCGCACCATTCTCAAAAAGCTCGTAAAGCCTTTTTAAGTCCTCTTCTTTATCTTTTAGTTTCAGTCTCTCTTTTAGCTCGACTTTTTGTAAATTTTTCTCGACATAAGCGCCAACCAAAAATGCATCGATGATCCACCAAATGCCCCAAATAGCCAAAAATAAGTAGCCAATGAGGATGATTTGTAAAGAGTAACCGATAAAAAATAGTCCCATCATCAAAAAGCCAGTGATAAATTTACCAAGGTAAATTCTATGCGCTCCAAGCCAGCCAGTAAGTAGCCAAAGAGCGTATGCGACGTAGATATTATTTCCCACTCTCTCTCCTTTTTCTAAAACTTTGCCAAAGTATCATCACGACGCAAAGATCGATCATCACATCAGCGAAGTTAAAGACCGCAAAGTTAAACCACTTATGCCAAAAGACATAATCCACGACGCCGCCATGGATAAATCTATCTGTGATGTTTGAGCTGCCAGCTCCTAGCAAAGCTCCAAGCCAAATGGCATGCGAGCAAAGCAACTTTTTTTCAACGACTAGATAGACAAAAACGCCTAAAATGAGGGCTATCTGGATAAATTTCAGCCACTCATCTAAAAAGGCTAACATCGAAAATGCAACGCCCTTATTATATGTAAGAACTAGCGAAAAAAACTCGCCCTCCCACGAAAAACCATCTATAAATATCATTTTTATTGCTTGATCAACGATAAAAATGATAAAAAATGCAATGAAAAATTTAACTAAGTTTTTACGCATTTAAGGCTTTTATGAAAAATTTCTCAACTTCATCCATGCGTTTTTCGACTAAAGTTTGATTTTTACCCTCAAGCAAAAGTCTGATCAAATTTTCAGTGCCAGAGTATCTAAAGAGCGATCTTATGCCTTCTTTTGCAAGGCTAGCCTCAAGCTCTTTTAGCCCCTCTATCTTATCAAGCGGCTTTTTCTCTGTGATCTTTAAATTTAGTAAAATTTGCGGATACGGCTTTAGCTCTCCAAAAATTTCGCTAGCTTTTTTACCTTTTTTAAGCATCATCGCGACAACTTGCATCGAGGTAACAAGACCATCTCCAGTTTTAGCGTAGTCGTTAAATATCACGTGACCGCTTTGCTCACCGCCAAAATTTATACCATTTTCTTTCATCATCTCAAGTACGTATTTATCGCCTACGTTTGAGCGAAGTAGCTTGATCTTGTGAGCTTTTAGATAGTCATCAAGCGCGGCATTACTCATCACTGTAGCCACGATGGCACCGCCTTTTAGCGCCTTTTGCTCGTGCAAAAATGCAGCCAACGAGCCAAGTATCGCATCGCCATGTACAACTTCGCCGTTTTCATCGACAACGACAAGTCTATCAGCATCGCCGTCAAATGCAAAGCCGATGTCAGCACGAAGCCTTTTTACCTCGCTTGCTAGATCTTCTGGGTGAAGTGCGCCGCAGTTTTGGTTGATATTGCTACCATTTGGTTCGTCGTTTATGACGATGACATCGGCTCCAAGCTCGCTAAATACGGTTGGTGCGACCTTGTAAGCAGCTCCGTTTGCCACGTCTAAAACTACTCGTAAATTCTTTAAATTTAACTCTTTTGGGAATGAATTTTTGATTTGCACGATATATCTGCCGATAACATCGTCGATCCTCTTGTTTGCGCCGATCTCTGTCATCGTCTTTTGGGCGTTTGCGATGAGCTCGTCGTCGTAGAAGATTTTTTCTATCTCAGCTTCTATCTTTTCATCTAGTTTGTTGCCAAAACTATCAAAAAATTTGATGCCGTTGTCGTAGTATGGGTTGTGTGATGCGCTTATCATTATGCCAGCGTCACAGCGCATATTTTCTGTTAAAAATGCGATCGCAGGTGTTGGCATAGGGCCTATTTGAAGGACGTTGTAGCCAACTGCAGTTAGCCCTGCAACGATGGCAGTTTCGATCATGTAGCCGCTTTTTCTAGTATCTTTTCCAACCAAAATCACATTTGTCGCTGAGGTCTTTCTAAAGTAAATTCCAGCAGCCATTGCAAGGCGCATAGATGTTTGAGCTGAAAGCTTTTCGCCAGCCTTACCACGAACTCCGTCTGTTCCAAAAAGTTTCATCAATTTATCCTTTTTATTATAAAATGGTGCTATTTTATCAGAAATTATCAAATTTAAAATCTAAAATTTTATTTGTTTTAAAGCTGACTTAAATTCAGTTACAATTAAATATATTTTTCATATAATCACGGACTAAAATTATCAAAAAAGGTATATTATGGCAAACCATAAATCTGCTGAAAAAAGAGCTAGACAAACTATAAAAAGAACAGAAAGAAACAGATTTTACCGCACTAGACTTAAAAACATCACAAAAGCAGTGCGTGTAGCTGTAGAAGCTAAAGATCTAAATGCTGCAAATGAAGCTTTAAAAGTTGCTAACAAAAGCATCCACAGCTTCGTAAGTAGAGGCTTTTTGAAGAAACAAACTGCTGCTCGCCGTGTTAGTCGCCTTGCACAATTAGTAAATACTCTAAAAGCTGCTTAATTTATAAAATTTAATGTTTGCTGATAAACTTCATCCATTTTTGGACCGCTATAATGAAATTTCTACGCTTCTTAGTGATCCAAATATAGCAAACGATATCGAAAAGATGACAAAGCTCTCAAAAGAGCAATCATCTATCGAGCCAGTCGCAACTGCCTCAACAAAATATCTAGAAATTTTAAAAGACATCGACGAAAATAAAGCCCTGCTTGAGGACACTGAACTTGGCGAGCTTGCAAAAGATGAGCTTAAAAATTTAGAAATTTCAAGAGAGAAGCTTGAAGAAGAGATCAAAATTTTACTTCTTCCAAAAGATCCAAACGATGATAAAAATATATTTTTAGAAATTCGCGCAGGTACTGGTGGCGATGAGGCTGCACTATTTGTTGGAGATCTTTTTAATGCTTACATTAGATATGCGGAGCTTCGAGGATATAAATTTGAGATCGTTAGCCAAAGCGAGGGTAACACTGGCGGCTTTAAAGAGATCATAGTGCTTATAAAAGGTAAAGGTGCTTACTCGAGGCTAAAATTTGAAGGTGGCACGCATAGAGTTCAGCGTGTGCCAGAGACCGAGAGCCAGGGCAGGGTGCACACTTCGGCTGTTACTGTGGCTATTATGCCAGAGGTCGAGGATAGTGAGATCGAGATCAATCCAAATGATATAAGAGTCGATGTGATGAGAAGCTCGGGCCATGGCGGTCAGTCAGTAAATACAACCGATAGCGCCGTTAGGATCACACATATACCAACAGGCCTTGTTGTCACAAACCAAGATGGCAAGAGTCAGCACAAAAATAAAGAAGCTGCGATGAAGGTGCTAAAGGCTAGACTTTATGAGCTTCAAGAGCAAGAGAGGCTTGCAAAAGAGACTAGTGAGCGAAAGAGCCAAGTTGGCACCGGAGATCGTTCTGGCAGGATAAGGACATACAACTATCCGCAAAACCGCATAAGCGATCACCGTATAAATTTAACACTTTATCGCCTTGATGCGATTATGGCTGCGGGATTATTTGACGAGATCATCGAGCCACTTATTACGCATTATCAAGCAGAAGCTATGCTAGAAGCTGGCATTTAAACTTTCAAATTTCTATTTCAAATTTTATAATTTATTTCTTTACCTAAAAATATTACTTTAGATTAAAATACTTTTAAATTTACCAAGCTTTAAAGCCAAATTTACAAGAATTTTACAAAAATAGATATTTAAAAGTAGTAGTTAGTAATATTTTTTCTCATTTTTTTCAAAATAATATAAATTAGGTTTTTAGATTTTATTTTTCAAATAGCGATTTCTAGGGTATTTAAAAGTATAAAATCTTTATTTTTGATATTATAATTTTGCATAAATGATTTTTAAGTTTTACTTAATAATTCTACCTTACAATTTCACCATAAATTAATTAAAAAAAGGAGACAAAATGTCAATAAGTGCAAGAAATCAACTAAATGTTGAGATCACAGAGGTAAGAACAGGTGCGGTAAATTCACTAATATCTGCTAAGCTTGCAGGCGGTGAGGTGCTAAAAGCAACTGTTACAGTTGATAGTGAAAAAGGTCTTGATCTTAAAGTTGGCAAAAAAGCTATCTTTTTATTCAAAGCTTCAAGCGTTATCGTTTCAAAAGATGACAGCATCAAACTTAGCGCTACAAACCAAATCAAAGGTGTTGTTAGCGAGATAAAAGACGGAGCTGTAAATGCTGAAGTTATTATCGATGTAAATGGCAGCAAAATTTCAGCTATCATCACAAGAGAGTCAGTTAGCAGCCTAGCTTTAAAAGTGGGAGATAAAGTAACTGCGATCATTAAAGCAACTCAAATTATAGTTGGTGTTAAATAATTTACGGAGCAATTTTGCTCCGTTCTTCTAACTAAATCCCATTCTTAAGCTAAGATCTAAAATACTATAAAATTTATCAACGAAATTATAAATTTAAATAAGTCGTAGTGAATATTTTTTAGAAAATTTATAGCTAAAATTTATATTATTTTTTACTTTTATATCCTATCCGTCATTTTACGCAGAGTGTAGCATACCAAAAGTTTATCATACAAAGGGTGGCCTAAATATCAATACAAAAGCCCAAGTCATAAGCTCTCAAACGGGCTATGCCTATACCAAATCTATATGTAGCTGGTGAGATCACAGGTGGCGTTCATGAGCCACAGCCGTCTAGGGTCGTCGTGATAACTGACCGCTTGACATTTGGTATGATCGCTGCTGAGACTATCGGCTAGAAAGAGGTGGCAGGCGTTTGCTTGCCACTATAAATTTTTAAATCTATAAACTCCGTTTTTTACTCGTTCAAAAATTTTCTTCTCTTCAAGTAACTTAAACGTGCTTATCACGGTTGGTTTGCTCACATCTAGCTTTTCACAAATTTCTGAAATTTTTACTACAATAAAGCCATTTTCATCACAGCTTTTAACTAGCAAATTTATAATTTCTACCTTTTTCTCACCAATGATTGCCTTGTAAATTTCTTCATTCATACTAGCCCCAAATTTTATACCCTATTGCCACGCACCAAAGCGCGCCACATAAGAAATTTGCGATCATCACAGCTGCACTTCCTGCATCTTTTGCCGCCTTTGCTAGGGTGTGATAGTCTGGGCTTGCAAGATCAGTTACTCGCTCTAAGCCCGAGTTTAGGCACTCGCAAACTAGCACAAATGCCATGCTAAAGATCAAAAATAGATTAAAAACAAGGCCAAAATTCCAAAAAAATAGCGAGATCGTAGTTACCAAAAATATATAAATTTCTATTCGAAAGCTCTTTTCGTTTTTAAAAATTTCAGCCAAACCCTCTCTTGCGTAGCCAAAATTTTTAAAAAATTTATACTCTGGCTGGTTTCTCATAATTTTCCTTTTTGTGATTTTTGGCATAATTATAATTAAAAAAAGGATGAAATTTGAAACTTATTAGCTGGAATGTAAATGGCCTTAGAGCACTTGTAACAAAAGATGGTTTTGCATGGCTTACTGAGCAAAAGCCTGATTTTTTGGCGCTTCAAGAGATTAAAGTTAAAGAAAGTGATGTGCCAAAAGAAATTTATAACCTTGGCTTTAAAGATATAAGCGTAAACTCAGGCGAGAGGGCCGGATACTCTGGTGTGATGAGCCTAGCAAATTTTGACATTTCTACACAAAAGGCAGCCTTCTTTGATGACACGGAGGGGCGTGTTTTGGAGCATAGATTTGGCGATATTGTACTTTTTAATATCTATTTTCCAAACGGACAAAAGGATGACGAGCGCCTAGCCTATAAAATGGACTTTTACGAGAAATTTCTAGCTTACTGCAAAGAACTTGTAAAAAGCGGTAAAGAGGTGATATTTTGCGGTGATGTAAATACCGCTCACCGTGAGATCGACCTTAAAAATCCAAAGGCAAATGCCAAAACTTCTGGCTTTTTACCTATCGAGCGAGCATGGATCGATGAGGTGCTAAAAAGTGGCTTTATAGATACTTTTAGAGCTATAAATGGCGACGTAGCAGACGCTTACTCGTGGTGGAGCTACCGCTTTAATGCAAGGGCTAAAAACGTCGGTTGGAGAATTGATTATTTTTTTATTTCGCAAGGATTAAAAGATAGGCTAAAAGACGCATTTATCTTGCCAGAGATCACAGGCAGCGATCACTGCCCAGTTGGGATAGATATAGAAATTTAGCCACTATTCCATTCTGCGAGGCTTGCCCAGTAAGAAACCTTGTGCGTAAGGTATTCCAAAATTTTTGATTTGGTTTAAAATTTCTTCTGAGCTTGCGAACTCGGCTACTATTTTGTAGCCTTGTTTTTTTGCAAAGCTTACGATGGTTTCTACTAGAACTCTAGCATTTTCGTCAAATGGAAGTTTCTTGATTATCGAGCCATCTATCTTTATAGTGTCTATATCAAGCTCCAAAATTCGGTAATAGTTTGAGTATCCTGAGCCAAAGTCATCAATCGAAATTTTACATCCATAGCCCTTGACGCGTTTTATAAAAGAATTTACCGCAACATAGTCGCTAAGCTCTTCACTCTCTAGCATTTCAAAGCAAATTTTATTAGGATCTTTGCACTCGTTTAGCTTGCTCTCTATAAGCTCCCTCATACTAGCATCAGCAATATCGGTAATTGATAAATTTATCGAGAACATATAATCTGGATATCTCTTGGCTAGATCAAACGCAAGACTTATCACCTTTTTGGTTATCTGCGGATATAGTTGCGTTTTCATGGCAATATCTAAAAATTCGCCCGGATAGTGTATCTTGCCATTTTGATCGATTATACGAACCAAAACTTCATAATATTTTGCTTCGGTCTCATTTTCTTCTAAGTTAAAGATACCTTGTGCTTCTACTATGACTCTATCGTTTTCTAACGCATCTTCGATTAGCTGAACTGCCAGCTGGTTTTTGTGATATTTCATCTCAATGGCGTCATTTTCTAGATAGTAGTAAATATTGCTACCATTTTCTATTGCGAGCTGATTTGCAAGGACTGATTGCATTAGGCGGTTAGTTTGTGGGGTATCATTTGGCAATGAAACACCAAATACCATCTTTATGCCTGGTAAATTTTCAAATTTTTCATCAATAGCGACATTTATTCTATTTGAACCAAAATATTCTCTTATATATTCAATATCTCTTACGATATTATCACCTTCATACCATATATAAAATGCGTCATCTTGAAATCTAAATAGCTTTGCTTTTATCTCAGAAGTATCTATACAAAGCTTTAGTGTATCAGCTACTGCTTTTAGCATTGCATCGATAATCTTAGTTTGATAAAAGAATCTTAAAATTTTAAAATTCTTAATGCTTAAGCAAATTAGCACTCCATCTTTTTGTGCGTCTAAAATTTCAGTTAAAGCAAAGTAGTTGCCAAAGCCTGTTAGCTTATCGATTGAAGATTGTATTTTTATTTGTTCATTTTTTTGGGTTAGCTCGTTTAATATCAGTGTCTCTTTAGTCCTATCAAGTTTTACCGCTATATAGCCCTCAAATTTATTCTTAAAGAAAAATGGTAAAAATTTTACCTTTTCATATAAAAAATCACCGCTTTTTGTTCTACTTATAAGCTCATCGCTCTCCCAAGGTAGAGATTTTTGCACAGCCTCTTTTATGGATTCATAAAAGCTTTGCGGGTGCATATATGATTTTAGTATTCTAGGGTTTTTGCCTATTAATTCTTTTAGCTTGTAGCCAGTTTTTTCTTCAAAGGTTTTATTTACATATGAAATTCTATTGTCTTTGTCACAATAGATAATAGAACTATGATCGTTTTCAATTGTAGAACTTAGGAGTTTTATCTGTCTTAAGCGTCCTGAGGCCATTTTGATTTGATAGAGACCAAATGAACAAAATATTATAAATGTAAGTAGGCAAATTATCTGAGCTATTTTTGCGTTATTCACCTCATCAGAGTGAAATTCTAGGATTTTGTTTCTAAAATTTTCTATCAGATTATCAAGATGTAGCTCTTTTACACTATTTGAGATTGTATGTAAAGTTTTTGTAGCTTGAGCTGCATAAAGTATCTTGTCTAATAGATTTTGAGCTTTTTGGTTATCTTTATACTCGTTTTTATACATTTTTATTTGCTTTGAAATTTCATCTATTACTTCAGGACTAAGCATCAAAGCACCTTTTATCGCATAAAATATAGGCTCAAGCTTGTTTGGAAGTGCGAGATTTTGTATTTCATATTGACTTATTTGGATATAAGAATCTATAGATGAGTTTACATAAGCTGATCTTTGTAAAAAAAATACTTTTTTACTAAATACATCTCTTATGTTTTGTAGATCTTTTGTTATTTCATTTTGATGAAATAACAGCATCTCATCACTAAGCATTGAAAGGTTGCTCAAATTTGTATCAAAAGAATTTATGTCAGCATTGAGTTTGTCGTAGTTTGAGATGTCATAAATATTATTTAAAGAAAAAGTTATCTCATTGTCTATAAATTTTAGATTTAAAATCCCGTCATCAAATTTATGAGCTGCACCAATAGCTATATTTGCTTTATATATAAAAAATGCACTAATGAAAAATATAGCTGTTAAGACGCTAAGTATGGTTTTTATTCGTTTAGTACTCATTTAGTATCCTAGGCTTTTTACCATTTAATGTCAGAAAAAATGAGTATAAAGCATCAATTTCATCTTTGCTAAGAACGTATCCTAGCTGATAGTTACCAATAAAGCTTATAGCCTCTTTTAGATCGTTTATCTCTCCATGAGATAAATATGGAGCAGTTTTTGTAATATTTCTTAGTGATGGCACTTTTCTTAATCTTTTGCTTGTATCTAAGGCAGAAATTCTTTCTCGTCCAATATCTTGTGTCAAATTTCCTCCCAAATTTCTACCATTGTGACAAGCGGCACAGCCTATATTATTAAATATCTCAAATCCTTTCTTTGCACTATCATCTATGGCATTGTTATCACCTGATATAAAACGATCAAATGGCGAATCAACACTCAAGACAGCCTTCTCAAACTCAGCTATCGCATCTGCAATATTATCAAAATTAATTCCGTCATTATAAATTTTTTTAAATAAAATTTTGTACTCAGAGATGTTATTTACAGAATCGACTATCTTGTCGTTATCCGAGTTTAGTTCTATTCTAGAAGTTATGGACTCTTTTACTTGATCTTTTAAATTGCTAATCTTTGCATCGCTATAAAATAGATAGTTTGCTGCAGCATTTAATATGGTTGGAGGATTTAAAGTGCCTTTTTCCATGCTATCTTGGTTGCTTCCACTTAAATTCCAATACAAGTTGTGACAAGTTTGGCAAGAGTAGTTTTCATTTGGGCTTAGTCTTTTGTCAAAAAAGAGTTTTTTGCCAAGCAGAGCCTTTTCTTCATTATATTTTACTACTGTGAGAGGTTTGTAGGATTCATATTTACAAAATGAAATCGTGATGATAAATAGACAAAGTATAACGCCCTTCATAACGCCCCTAAATTTTAATTTCCTTTTTTATATCGGCAAATTTTTGATTTTTTATATAGTACATTATTTTATTGTTTTTTGAAATTTATGATACAATTCGCTCGATTTAGAAAATATTTATATTTCAGGGAGGAGAAGTCATGAAAAAAGGCTTTACGATGATTGAGTTGATCTTCGTGATCGTTATATTGGGCATATTAGCTGCGGTTGCTATACCAAAACTAGCTTTAACAAGGGATGATGCAGAGATATCAAAAACTGCTTCAAATATACAAACGCTTATTTCGGACTTGGGTTCTTACTATACTTCACAAGGCGAATTTGCTTCTGGTTCAGATGCTGTTAAGAAGATGTCAAATGTAAAAACACCAGTAAAAGCAAAAAATGATGAGTGTTTAGAAGTAGGTACTGGAAATAATACTAATGGAGAGATAGGCATCACCATAAAAACAGATGGCCTTTGCAAACAAGTTTGGGAATTACCTGGCTTGGCAGATGTTAAAACTCTAATTGAAAGTAGCGATAATAAGACAGCTAATACGCTTAAATTTGGCGGTATGGGCATAAAATATAAATAAAATTTTAGCAAGGTTTTTTCCTTGCTTTTTATGATTTTTGTCCTATTAAATTTTTAATATAACAAAGCCTGATAGAAATACGAATTTTTTACACAAATAATTTATATACATAAAATAAAAGCTTTCTAAGATTTAATGCGTTGCCAAAAGGTATCAATCCTAACTATACTAATAGGCAAGCTTTTTATTAAATTTAATTGATTTTCTTCTTTACAAATTTTAAAGATAAAAAACGTAAAATCAAACCATGGATTTACTAAAAGACCCGTTAAATAAGCTCATCATCTCGCTTTCGCTTCCAGCTGGCACCGCAATGATGTTTAATACTCTTTATAACGTTACTGGTACATTTTTTGCAGCAAAAATTTCTACCCTTGCCGTAGCTGGTATGGCTATGAGCTTTTTGCTTTATCTAAGTATTGTAGGCATTGGGCTTGGTTTTGGCTCAGCACTAACTGCGCTAATAGGCAATAGTCTTGGAGCAGGAAAGATAAAAATGGCTAAATTTTATGCGGCAAATGGAGTTATCTTTGTGCTGGTATTTGCTATTTTTATGGGGTTTTGTGGCTATTTTTTAGCACCAAATTTACTCACTTTTTTAGGGGCTGATCATCACTATTTAAAAGAGGCGCTTGATTACGCAGGTGTTATCTTTCTTGCTGCACCGTTTTTCTTGATTATCAAATCTCTAAACGGAGTGCTTGTAGCACTTGGAGATACAAAAAGTTACCGCAATTGGCTATTTTATGGCCTTTTTATCAACGCATTTTTTTGCTATTTTTTTGCATTCATTTTGGATCTTGGTGTAAAAGGACTTGCTCTAGCAACAGCGAGTGTTCAGCTTTTGGGCATGATCTACCTTTTTGTAAAAGTTAAAAAAGCTAAGATGATCGAGCCAAGAAATTTAAGCTATTTTGTGCCAAATTTTAGCATTTGGGCAAAGATTACAAAGCAAGCTCTACCAGCTTGTTTGAACTATCTATCGATGTCGTTTGGCTCACTTGTGCTTTTAAAATTTATAAGCTACTATGGCGTAAATGCCGTAGCAGGATATGGTATAGCTTTAAGGATAGAGCAAATTTTGGTATTGCCGACCATTGGTATGGCTGCAGCAGTTTTAAGTATCGTTTCAAGAAACTATGGCGCTAAAAATTTTAAAAGAGCTAAACAATGCTATAAAATTTCGCTTCTTTTTTTGCTTATTTATTGTGTATTCGCTTGCGTTTTTATTAGATTTTTTGGTGAAGATATGATAAGAATTTTTGATGATACGCCGGCAGTTTTGGAGATAGCAGGGCTTTATCTTGGTATAAATTCTCTTGCTTACGTAGCTTATGGCACGATAAATGTCTCAGGCAGCACTCTTCAGGCTATAAAACGCCCAGTGACCATTTTTTTGCTAAATGGATTTAGGCAATTTGTGCTTCAAGGATCACTTTTTTACGCGGTAGTCTTCTATTTTGGTCTTGAGATAAAATTTATATGGCTGGCTCTATTTTTTAGCGTCTATCTCACAGCCATTTGTTTCGTCTTTTGGACGCTTTATCAGTTAAGAATGGCTACTGACGTAAGCTTTTAAATTTAAAACAAAAAGCAAAAAAGCAAAGTGAAGCAACTAAGATTATGCTAGCTCCGCCTGTTAGGTTAAAATAAAAGCTAATAAATAGGCCACTAAAGCAAAAAATGACTGAAAAGATAGTGGAGATTAACATCATCAGTCCAAGTCTTTTGGCAAAAATTTGTGCTAAATATGGCGGTATAGTAAGAAGAGCGATGACTAAAATAAGCCCAACAACACGAATCGTAGCCACCACGCAAAGTGCCATCATGCACACTAATAAATAGTGAAAAAATGTTGTATTTACGCCGCGCAACTTTGCAAACTCTGTGTCAAAGCTAATAGCTACAAATTGACGATAAAAAAGGGCAATGAGTGCTAAAAATAAGATATCTAAAATACTCATAAATGTTATATCTTGCCCACTTACTGCTAAGATAGAGCCAAAAAGATAACTCATGAGATCGGCATTGTATCCCGGAGTTAAATCGATAAAAATGATACCAATAGCCATACCAAATGCCCAAATAGCACCGATAACTGAGTCGATGTTGGTTTTATCTTTTAACGTGATAGTGGCGATTATAAGGGCTAAAAAGAGTGAGAATATGCTAGCTCCAAGAAGTGGTTCGAGCGAGAAGAAAAAGGCAAGTCCTATGCCGCCATATGCTCCGTGCGCGATACCACCAGCGATAAAGGTCATTTTATTTATAACAACGAGCGAGCCTATGAGCCCACAAATGATACTAACTAAAATGCCAGCAATAAAGGCATTTTGCATAAAATTTAACTCTAAAATTTCACTCATTTCATCTCTTTAGCTTAAAAACATTACTTTTGATTTTGCACTCACATTCGCCAAGTGCGATCTCGACATCACAAAAATGGCTATGAGATTTTGCTAAATGCTCTATAAATTCTCTTTTTGCAGTATCTTCATGAGTTCTATGAATATGTAAATTTTTACTCACGTAGGCGATTTTTGTAGCATAATTTAGCACGATATTTAGATCGTGACTTACTAAAACTACACCAACACCACTTGCATTTATATTTTTTAAAATTTCATAAATTTCAGCCTGACCCTTTGTGTCGATACTGGCTGTTGGCTCGTCTAAAACGAGGACTTTTGCATTTGCACAAAGCGCTCTTGCGATATATACACGCTGTCTTTGCCCGCCACTTAGCTCACCAATTCTAGCGTTTGCAAATTCTTTCATGCCAACTTTCTCAAGGGCGGCAAGAGCCATTCGTTTCTCATCTCGCGAATAAAAACCAAAAATTTTTTTATCGATTAGCCCCATTAAAACTACTTCTAAAACCATCATCGGAAAGCTTTGATTTGATAGGAAATTTTGAGGCACATAACCTATAAATTTACTGACTTCGCTTGGCTCTTTCCCAAAGAGCTTTATCTCGCCACTTTGAGGCTTAAGTAGTCCTAAGATAAGCTTTAAAAGCGTACTTTTGCCACCACCATTTGGACCGATAATAGCTAAAAACTCATCGCTACTATAATCTAAATTGATACCTTCTAAAACCACTTGCTTATCGTAGCTAAAGTTTAAATTTTTAATTTTTATAATTTCTTTCAAAACAGACTCTTTTGCGTAAATGTCGTAGTAAAAATAAAAAGTCCAAGCCAAAGCATAACGCTAAGAGCCATAAATTCGGCATAGATTTTAAACTTTTTTAACTTAATGTTTGTGCTCTCATTTATCTTGGCTCCAAAAACAGCCGCTAAAAATATCACTGCGCTCATGCCAAGCGCCATAAATACGCCACTTATAACGCCTGCAAAATAGCTGCCTAGCTCATTTGCTAGCACAAAGACAAGTATCGTGCCAGGACAAGGAATAAGTGCTGCAGCAGCCGCAACCAGCCATTCTTCTTTGTTTTTTGGTTTTTTTGTAGTACAGATATTACAGCCACAGTCGCTAGTAAATTTTGTATTTTTACTCAAATTTTGGCTTAAACTTGAGCTAAAAATATAAAATTTATTTAACTCTTTTTTGCTTGAAAGATAAATTTTGACCTTTTTATAAAGCATAAAAATCGCTACAAAAAAGATAATAACGCCAGAAAATGCTGTCGTAGCGCTTGCTGTATCTTTTGTCAGATCACTACTGATCTCACGTAATATCATAAAACTAGCAAGCACAAAAATAAACGCGCCCACAACATGTAAAAATCCGATCTTTAAAGAGAAGAAAAAGGCTTTGGCGTAGCTTCCACCAGTTGCAGCAAAATAAGAGCTTGTAAGCACCTTGCCATGTCCCGCAGATGCAGCGTGTAAAAAGCCATAACCAAATGATATGAG
The DNA here is from genome assembly GCF_003048405.1 of Campylobacter concisus. NCBI lineage: Bacteria > Pseudomonadati > Campylobacterota > Epsilonproteobacteria > Campylobacterales > Campylobacteraceae > Campylobacter > Campylobacter concisus. Next base: position 675,136 of record NZ_PIQS01000001.1, read on the forward strand.
CGCTAAAAATAGCAGGGTTAGCGGACTTTTTTGATCAAAATTTCTTAGAATTTGCTTTAATCTATCAAGCATGCTTAGACTTGTTTTTGAAACAAGATCAAACTTAGCTTCATCGATTTTATCGATCTGGCTTAAATTTTCATCTTCAAAATTTACTGAGTTTGGCTCTTTTAGAAGCTCTTTTAATGCAGGTTTTTCGTTATGAGCTTTGGCTGCAGCCTTACTTGAAAATGTAAAAAATATTAAATTTACATTTGGATTTGGTATCGTCCAAAACTGATCTGATACCAAAAATGCGTTGTTTTGCGTAAATTTAAAATTAAAATATCCCTCTTTATCGTCCATTTCGACAGACACCACAAAGCCATCTTTGATAAGCAAATTTGTCTTAAAACTAACATCAAATTTTAATCTACCCTCATCAAAATAGAGTTTATACTTTTTTAAATTTAACTCAAGCTTCGTAGCATTTTCATCTTTGTAAAAGTACTCAATATTCGTTAAATAGTGCCTTGGCACAAGATAATCAAGTAAATTTAAGCGGATCTTTTTGATCTCGCTTTCATCTATCTTTTCATCCTGATTTAGGTCAAAATTTTGCCTCATAAGCTCTGAGAAATTTTGTGAAAATGTCCATGAAAAAGCAATTGTAGTGATATTGTTTTCGTTTGAGTCAAATTTTACGCTCACGTGAGCGGTCGGGCTATAAAGCGAGCAAAGAGCACACCCGAAGGCATTTATAGCAAAGAAGCAAATGACAATCAGGCGTGCTAACATCTTTTATAGACTCTTAGCAAAAATTTCTGCTGTTTTTTTCATCTCATCTAGCCAATTTTCCGGTAGCTGATCAATGCTTATAACCTTTGAGCCAGTCTCTTTTGCCACTAAATTCGCAGCCTTTGTTGGAAACTGTGGAGCTACAAAAATGACCTTTACGCCGTGCTCTTTAGCCTCTTCGATGAGCTCTTTTAGCTCAGCTGGCTTTGGCTCTTTGCCCTCTATCTCGATGGCAATTTGCTCTAAGTTATAGCGTTTTGCAAAATATCCCCAAGATGGGTGATATACGATAAATTCGCGAGTTTTAACATCTTTTAGAGTATTTTTGATAAAGCTATCAAGCTCGTCAAGGCTAGCTTTAAATTTAGCCAAATTCTCCTCATAAAGCTTTGCATTTTGCGGGAATTTCTCTATTAGCGCCTTTGCTATGTTATCAGCTTGTGTTTTTACTAGGATAGGGTCAAGCCAGATGTGTGGGTCAAGGCCATCATGATGATGGTGATGATGCTCGCCAGCTTCGTGGTCATGGTCATGGTGCTCGTGATGCTCATGTTTATGCTCACCCTCATGCTTGTGCTCATGATGTTCATGGTGTTCATGATGCTCATGTTCATCGTTCATAGCTATCTTTTCGATACCTTCTTGTGTTTTTACAATGTGTAAATTTTTAAAAGATTTTGAAAAACGCTCTAGCCAAGTATCTTCAAACTCAATGCCAATAGCAAAGTAAAGCTCGCTCTTTTCAAGCTCCTTCATCTGTTTTGGCTTTGGCTCATAAGTGTGCGGATCAGCACCTTTGCCAACCATTGTATTTACACTTAGTGTATCACCAGCGATTTGCTCAACAAAAAATTTTGTAGGCAATATACTAGTCGTAACAACTGGCTTTGCAAAAAGTGACAAAGCGCAAACTGCTAAAAAAACAAAAATCTTTCTCACCATCTCTCCTTTATTTGAAAAAATATTGCGGAAGTTTAGCAAATTGCAACTTGGTTGCAACTTAAAGAACGAAAGCCTAAATATAGTGCTTTTTAAATGAAATTTAAAACTTTTAGCGTTAATATACAAAAAATAAAAAGGGCAAGGATGAATGCAAGAAATTTCTTAGAAGAGCATAGTATCAAAGCAACTACTTTTCGCATAAAGCTCGTTGAAATTTTGCAAAATGCCAAAACTCCATTAAGCTATGATGAAATTTTAGAAAGCCTTAATGCAAATAAAACCACTTTTTATAGAAGCATAGAAATTTTTGAAAAAAAGGGCCTTGTCATAAAAACCGAAAATAATCATAAAAGCTACTACGAACTAGCAAATGAGGCAAAAGCGTACTTTATCTGCGATGTTTGTCATAAAGTCACAAACATCGATATGCCTCATCTAAACGTCGCTAAAAATATAAAAAGTGCCGTGATAAAAGGCGTTTGTGATGAGTGTGATCACGAGTAAAGAGCGATTATCTCAGCCGGAATGGCTTTTGGACGATTTGTTTTTAGATCAACATAAACAAACTCGGTCTTGCCAGTTGCTATTAACTCGTCATCTTTTTTAAACTCAAAATATCTACACGAAGTCGCCTTGCCTTCAGCTTGTGTGTAAGTATGAATTTCTATCTCGTCCATCAATTTTACGCTTTTTATATATTTGGCTTCATTTTTTCTAATGAGCCAGATCTCGCCTCTTTTATACTGCGCCTCGACCGTGTCGCCAACCGCTGCAGAGTGCGCAAATGCAGCCTCTTGCATAAGCGTGAAATAATAGACATTGTTCATATGTCCGTGCATATCTATGGCTTGTGGTGGGATTATTACTTTGTAAATAAAATCTTTCATTTCTGGCCTTTTTTGCTAGAATTATAACCAAAAATAAGGAGCTAAAATGCAAAATTTATGGGATAAAAAGGCGTCAAATTATCAAAGGTTTGATGGCAAAGTAAGTGCTATTCAGCAACAAATTTTTGCTAAAGCTTTGTGTTGGGGGGTTGATTTTAGCGGTAAAGAAATTCTTGATATAGGCTGTGGTACCGGTGTTTGGACGATATTTTTGTCAAAAACTGCAAAAAATATAACTGGCATTGATAGCTCAAAAAATATGATAGAAATTTTAAATGAAGATGCTAAAAGATTTGGGGTGACAAATTTAACTAGCGAGGTTTGCTCGTGGAGAGAATTTAAGCCCGCAAAGCGCTTTGATATCGCCATTTGCACGATGAGTCCAGCGATTGCTAGCGATGAAGATTTTGCTAAATTTCATAATATCGCAAAGCAAAAACTCTATCTTGGCTGGGATAAGCCTAGAAGCTCTGATTTGATTGAGCCATTTTTTGAAAAATTTGGACGCACTCTCTCTCAAAAAAATGTTGTAAATAGGCTTGAAGCGTGGCTAAATGAGCAAGGCATCGCTTATAAGAGTGAAATTTTAAACGAAACAAGGATCGCAAGACGAAGTGTGCAAGAAGCTGCTGAGAATATCTGCTGGCACCTTGAGATAAACGGAGCCAAAAACTACGATGAAAAGGCGGTTTTAGCGATGTTAAAAGAGAGATTTGATGGCGAATTTATAGATGAAAAGATAGAGTCGCAGATGAAGCTTTTTGTCTTTTAAGCTAGTTTTGACCTAGAGAAAATTTTTTACCAAATTCGCTAAAGATAACTCCAAAGATTATTAAGATCGCGCCAAAAATTTGTATAAGTGTTAGCTTTTCACCAGCGAAAAAATAGCCAATAAAGCCAGCAGAAACTGGCTCAAGACAGAAAAATAAAGCTGCTTTGCTGGCTGTTGTATATTTTTGAGCGATGGTTTGTACAAAGTAGCAAAAAATTGTGCCAATAAATGCAGTGATAAAAATTGCTATAAAAAATTCCCTATCGTAATTTGGCACCACACTACCTTCAATAAACGCAAAGATAAATGAGAGTAAAGAGACGGTAAGAAATACCACAAATACAAGCAAATAAAGCTCACATTTTCTTACAAAGTGGCCATTTAAGCTCGTGTAAAGTGCGTAAAATATGGCACAAAGTAGGGCAAGTGCCTCGCCAGCTCCTAAAGTAAGAGTGGCTCCACTTAAAAGCCAAAGCCCAAAAATAGCAATAAGCGCACCAAAAATAGCAAAAACGGTTATTTTATTTTTAAAAATGAGTGCTGTCATAAAAGGCACAATCACACATTCAAGCCCTGTAATAAAAGCAACACTTGAGCTAAAAGTAAGCTTTAGAGCGTAAGTTTGAGCAACAAACGAGCCAAAGAGAACTACGCCAAGGATAGTGCCATAAACCACACTTTTTTTATCAAAAATTTTAGAAAATTTAAATGCTATAAGTCCCATAAAGATAGCCGAGAGAAAAAACCGGCAAAAGAGCATGACAAAGACGCCATTTGTCTTTAGCGCGTTTGCCATAGGTAAAAACGTAGTGCCCCAAACGATGGCAACTACGATGAGTGCGATGTCGGCTTTGTTTTGCGCGCTTAAATTTTTCATTTAAGGATCGAGTCAAGTACCTTTTTGCCGCTATCTAGGCTAAAGCCGCTTCTTAGCCCCTTTTCTTTCTCGCTCATTATGTTAAATAACCCATCTAACGTCTTTCTTGTGATATATGCGTTTAGATCCTCGCCGTCATCTGGCACATACTCACTTGCACCTAAATTTTTAGCTAGGCTCTTTACTGATTTTATAGTTTCATTATTTTTTGCTGAGCTACCAATGAAAGAATTTAGCCCATTATAGGCAGTCGCGAAGCTATTTTCGCTCATCATTTTTTCAATTATCGGAGTAAATGCCGCCTTTAGCTTTTGGCTGGAGCTTTGCTGCAAATACTTCGTAACGCTGTCGCTGCCACCATTAAAGAGCTTTTTGATATCAGCCTCGCTCATATTTTTTATGCTTTCGCTAAAAATTTCAGCAGCCTTTGGTACGGCTGTGGTCGCGGCGTTGTTTATCGACTTGCTAAGGTCCTGCGCCCACTTCTCGCCACCTACTTTTTTGGCTAAATTTGATGCCATTTCAAGGCTTTTTGGAAGTGGAATTTTGGCCGTAGCATTGTTTATAAAGCCATCTTTTGAAAGCTCGCTAACAGCGGCATTTAGCGCCTCGCTAACTAGGCTTTTATAGTCGCCACTTGATGCGTGAGTGGCGATTTTAACGCCTTTATTTATCATATCGTCCATGCTTGCGGCTTGTAAATTTAAAGCAAGCGCGCCACAAAGAATAACAAGAGATCTTTTCATCTTCTCTCCTTTTTTAAATTTAAAGCAAAATCATACAAAAAATATCTAAACACTTAAAATAAATTTAATCTTTTTGCACTAGAATTTACCCTTTTTTAAAGGAAGACTATGCAACTTTTACTTCTTAGCTTCGCTCTTAGTATGGACAGTGCGGCACTAAATATGGCAAATGGCGCAAGGTATAAAAATTTAGCTCTTAATAAAATTTTATTTATTGCTTTTATACTTGGTTTTTTTCAGTTTCTTATGCCGCTTCTTGGCTATCTTTTAGGTGTTAGTTTTGCAAAATTTATAAGCTCGGTTGATCATTTCATTGCATTTTTTATACTTTGCTTTCTTGGTTTTAGAATGTTTAAAGAAGCCTGTAGCAAAGAGGAGTGTGAGTATCTTAAGATAGGATTTAAGACCATTTTGTATGGGGCATTTGCCACTAGTATAGACGCTCTTGCCGTTGGCGTCACACTTAGCTTTGAAGAGATAAATATCTTTCAAAGCTCGCTCATCATCGGTGTAGTCTGCTTTGCATTAAGTTTGATTGCTTTTTATATAGGTAAATTTATGGGTGAAATTTTAGAAAAAAAGGCGCTCTTTTTGGGAGGAGCGATATTAATTTTTCTAGGTTTTAAAATTTTAATAACGCATTTAATTGAGAACGGCACAGTTCAATAAAAATTTAAAATAACAATTAAAAATAATATTTAAGATTAACTATATTTTAAAGCTTATATGGATAAGATTTTGATTTTTAGAAGTGGTGACCCATACGAGACTCGAACTCGTGTTACCGCCGTGAAAGGGCGATGTCCTAACCGCTAGACGAATGGGCCACATGTCGGTTATGAAGTTGGGATTATATTTCTTTTATACTTAATTTTAGATTAATAAGGAAAAATTTTTGAAAAAAATTTTATTTATTTTGTTGTCTGTTTTTATTTTTACAGGTTGCGTGGCTACCAAAACGCCGCAAAATTCACAAGCTTTTCAAGTTACTTTATTTTCTCCGATGATCAAGATAAATGACGTTGGATTTTTCCATAAATATAAAAATGAGCTAAATTTGCAAATTTATAGTTCTGGCGTAAACACCGCAAACATAAGCATAAGAGATAAAATTTGCATAAATAGCGCTTGTTTTAACAAGACTGAGTTTAATGAGAAATTTTTTCTAGCCCCGCATTATGAGAGCCTTTTTGAAGAAATTTTGCAAAAAGAAAAGATTTACGACGGCAAAGGCTTGATAAATACGGAGTGTGGTTTTAGTCAAGATCTAAGTTCATATTTTATAAAATACGAGGTTTGCGACAACTACGTCAAATTTATAGATAGCAAAAACAAAATAAGAGTTATAATAAAAGAGTTAAAATGAGATACATCGGAGCTCACGTAAGTGCGGCTGGAGGCGTGTTTAACGCTCCGTTAAATGCTGCAAAAATAGGAGCAAATGCTTTTGCGCTTTTTACAAAAAATCAACGCCAGTGGAATGCAAAAGAGCTAAGTGCTAGCGAAATAGAGCAGTTTAAAGAAAATCTAAAAATTTCTGGCATAAGCACAAAGCATGTTTTGCCACACAGCAGTTACTTGATAAATTTAGGCCATCCAGATGAGGAGGCAAGAGCAAAGTCACTTGAAGCCTTTATAGATGAGATAGATCGCGCCAGTAAGCTTGGGCTAGAGCTTTTAAATTTTCATCCAGGCTCACATCTAAAACAAATAAGCGAAAAAGAGTGCTTAGATAATATCACAAACTGCATGAACGTGGCACTTAAACGCACAAGCGGTGTAAAGCTAGTCATCGAAAATACAGCTGCACAAGGCTCAAATTTAGGCTTTAGTTTTAAGCAGATTGCTTATTTGATAGAGCGAGTAGACGATGAGAGTAGGGTTGGTGTTTGCTTTGATACCTGTCACGCATTTGCTGCTGGATATGATCTAAGAAGTAAAGAGGCCTACGATAAGACGATGGGAGAATTTGATGCGATCATCGGCTATAAATTTTTATCTGGCATGCATTTAAATGATGCAAAATTTGGGCTTGGCTCGAAAAAAGATAGACATGAGAGTCTTGGCAAGGGTGAGCTTGGATTTAGTGCTTTTAAAAATATAATAAATGATGATAAAATAGGCGAAATTCCTTTAATATTAGAGACGATTGACGAGAGTATTTGGGAAGAAGAGATAAAAATTCTAAGAAATTTCGAAAAGGAAAAACTATGAAAAAAGCGCTATTAAGCATTATTATGGCATCTACTTTGCTAAATGCTGGAGGTTATAAGGTCCCTGAGCAAAGTGCTGATTCTTTAGGGCTTGCTGCTAGTAACGTAGCCTTTAGTTTTGGGGCTGATGCGGCGTATTTTAACCCTGCAAATATGATGTTTTTAGATGGACGCCATCACATAGAAAGTACCCTTGGCTGGTTTCATATAAATAAGCTTGAGTTTAAAAGTGATAGTGGCAAAAGCTATAGATCAGAAAAATTTGACTCGCTAGCTGGTACATTTAGTTTTGTAACGCCAGAAATTTATGAAAACTGGAAATTTGGTTTAGCTCTTGCCGTTCCTGCTGCTGTTGGTGTATCATGGGAGGATCCAGCTACTGCATTTACCGCTAAAAGGTTTAAGCTACAAGTTGTTGAGTTAAATCCAACCGTAGCTTACCGCATAAACGATAAACTTGCCATTGCTCTTGGTGCTAGAGGTGTTTACACCAAAGGTAAGATAGCAAGTGACTTTGGACGAATAGGCTACAGAGAGATAAAAGGCGATGGTATGGGTTATGGCTACAATGTTGCGCTTACTTATAGACCTATTGAGGATTTGAGCTTTGCTGTTACTTACCGCTCAAATGTAAATTTAGAACTTAAAGGCCATACAGATGCTGATTTTAACGGAGCGCTATCTCCTATAAGCTATCATGGCAAAACAAAAGTCGAGATCCCGCTTCCTGCTCAGCTTGTACTTGCAACTGGATATAAATTTAGTGATCTAACCGTTTTGCTAGCTTTTGAGAGGACGTATTGGTCTAAATTTAAAGGCTATGACTTTGAATACATGGATAAAGGTCCAGCTCACTCGCATCCGGCTTTTGCAAGATTTATGGATGATCCAGTCATTAAAAATGCAAAAGATACGAATACATATAGACTAGGTCTTGCCTATGACGTAAATGAAAAATTTAGGCTAATGGCTGGCTTTGCCTATGATGAAGACATTACAAGTAGCAAGCATACTGGCTTAGAGCTTCCAAATACTACATCTAAGGTATATTCTTTTGGAGTAAATTATAAATTTACACCAAATCTTGAAATAGCACTTGGATATGTTTATCAACACCGTGATAAGAAGCGTGCAACAAGTATTTCAACAGCTAATGGAAAAATGTCAGGGGAATTTGATACTGGTACGATCCAAATTCTTGGTACGACTTTTAAATATACATTTTAGTTAGGGTCAATAATGCGATACTCTTATAATAATTTTTATGAAATTTTAACCAAAGTAGCAAAGGAAAATCCAAATCAAGTAGTTCTTTTTGAAGAAAAAGAGAAGCTAAAATATCGCGAATTAAAGCAAAATGTCGATAAAGTGGCAGCTTATTTGCAACTTGCTGGAGTAAAATTTGGTGATAAAGTAGCTATGGCGGTTACAAACTCGAAAGAATTTATCATCTCATACCTTGCGATAACTGCAATAGGCGGTATCGCAGTGCCTATGAATACTTTTTTAAAAGCAAACGAGTTTGAATATATCATAAATGATTGCGGTGCAAAGGTGCTTTTTGCGTCTAGCTCGCTTGCAAAAGAGTTAATCGCATTAAATGAGCTTGAAATTTTAAGAAAGATAATCTGGATCGGAGCAATACCAAAGAAACTTCAAAGTGCCTCAAAGGATGAATATATAGACACTGACGAAGAGTATGGCGAGAGTGCGTATCTTACTTCAACACCTCAAATTTCAAAAGAGGATATGAGTAAGGGTTATGAAAATAATGGCCTTGTTAAAAACATAAATTTTATAGAAACTCTAAATCACAAATACGCTCTTAGTATCACAAAGTATCCGGTAATAGAAGACTTAATGCATATAATTTACACTTCAGGCACTACTGGCAAGCCAAAAGGTGCGATGATAAGCTATAAAAATATCTTTTCAAATTTAATTGGAGCTCATGAACGTTTCATAGTGAAAAAAAGCGATCGTTTCATAGTCTTTTTACCGATGTTTCATAGTTTTACGCTAACTGCAATGGTGTTGCTTCCGATATTTGCGAGTGCTTCGATGGTTCTTGTAAAGTCGGTATTCCCATTTTCAAATGTGTTAAAACAAACTTTGCTAAAGCGTGTAACTGTATTCTTAGGAATTCCAGCCATCTATACAGCTATTGGTAAGGCTAAAATTCCTTGGTATTTTAGATGGTTTAACCGCATTAGATTATTTGTAAGTGGTGCAGCTCCGCTTGCAAAGCAGACGATAGATGACTTTAGGGTGAAATTTCCGCGTGCAACACTTGTTGAGGGATATGGACTTAGCGAATGCTCACCTGTCGTAGCTGCAAATTTATATGATAAACAAAAGCTTTTAAGTGTAGGGCCTGTGCTTGATGGCTATGAGGTAAAGATCGTAAATGATGAGATGATGGAGCTTCCAGTTGGACAGATCGGTGAGATCATCATAAAGGGCGACTGCGTCATGCAAGGCTACTATGGTATGCCAAGCATCACTGATGAGACCATAATAAACGGCTGGTTAAAGACCGGAGATCTTGGAAAAGTCGATGAAGAGGGCTTTATCTATATCGTTGATCGTAAAAAAGACCTTATCATATCAAAGGGCATTAACATCTATCCACGTGAGATCGAAGAGGTTATTTACAAACTTGAAGCAGCCGAAGCAACAGCGGTAATTGGCGTAAAAGACGTACATGCCGATGAAGAGGTCGTCGCTTTCATACAAGTAAAAGAGGGCATGGATCTTGATGAAAAAACAGTAAGAGAGCATTTGAAGAAAAATTTAGCGAATTTCAAGATACCAAAGAGTATCTATTTTGCCGAAGAGTTGCCTAGAAATGCTACTGGCAAGGTGCTAAAACGTGTATTAAAAGAGCAAATAGAGCAGATGAAGGATAAATTTTAGTGAAATACTTGCTTGATTTTTTAAACCAGGACCTCAAAAAAAGTAAAATTTACGAGCTGATAAAGTGCGGCGATGAAGAGGGAGAAATTTTAAAATATCTAAGTAAAGCTTATGTGCAAGGAACGGCTAATATGAGCGTTTTTGAGCTACTTGGAGCAGTCTTTGGCACGCAAAATGATAAGCAGCTTTTGTATCTAAAATTTATAAAAAATTTGCTTGATAGCGGTTGGATTGTACAAAATTATAGTCTTTTTAAAATACCTGAGAGCACGCAAAGGGCTTCAGCTCAAGGACTTCTTTCGTTGCTTCATTCTGAAATTTCTCTATCAGCCACATTTTTAAAAATTCTTGAAGATGGCAACGCTGATATAAATTTACCAGAGCTTACGCCATATGAGGATCATTTGGAGTATTTAAAAGATCAGTTTTTAAAAGTAGAGCTTTACTCAAAGGCTGCTATTTTTGGCGATGGCTCAAGTGATGCAAAAAAGCGCATAAATGAGCAAATTTCTGAGCTTACAAAGCGAATCAACGAGCGCGTAAAACTAAGCAAGATCAGCCTAAAGATAGAGCAAATTTTTAAAGAAAACTCACTTGACGAAAAAGAGCAGATTATATTTTTAGCCCTTTTAAAAGAGGAGTACGCGGGAGATTTTGAAAATGGCCGCGACCTAAACACGCTAGTTGAGCTAATAAGCAAAGACGAGCTTGAACGCATCAAAAATCGTACTCTTTTAGAGGAGGGCTCAAGGCTCATCGAAGGCGCGCTAATCGACTACGACGAGGTTTTAAACGCTTATGGCAACGTAAGCAAGAGCTTTTTTATAAATGAAGAAATTTTGCAAAGCATAATGCACCCAAAAAATGACAAAAATAGCAAGAAAATCAAGATCGAAAGCCTGGTAAAAGAGCAAGAAATTTTTGAGCTCATTGAGCCAGTAACGAGCCTAGAAGACGTCGTGCTAAACGAAAAGACAAAGCAGCTTTTAAGCACGATACTAAAGCAAGTCGATAAAAAAGTGCTTGCTAGACTTAGCAGCTGGGGCATAAAAACTAGAAAAAACATAGACGCTAAGATCATCTTTTACGGCGAGCCTGGCACTGGTAAGACGATGAGCGCCGTTGGGCTTGCAAAGAGCCTAAAGAAGCAAATTTTAAGCTTTGACTGTTCAAAAATTTTAAGCAAATATGTCGGCGAGAGCGAGCAAAATGTAAGGAAAATTTTTGATACTTACAAAGAAATTTGCAAAAAAAGTGGCAGCGAGCCAGTGCTCTTACTAAACGAGGCCGATCAGTTTTTAAGCACAAGAGTAGAGAGCTCGAGCGGGGCTGAAAAGATGCATAATCAAATGCAAAATATCTTTTTAGAGCAGATCGAGCGCTTTGAGGGCGTGCTTATCGCAACGACAAATTTCTTACAAAGCCTTGATGTGGCGTTTTCTAGAAGATTTGACTATAAGATCGAGTTTAAAAAGCCTGATTATAACGGCAGGCTTGCCATTTGGCGTAAAATTTTGCCTGAAAATGCGAGCTTTGAAGATGGCTTTAGCGTAGAAAGGCTGGCTGAGTTTAACCTAAGTGGTGCGCAGATCGTCCTCGCGCTAAAAAATACTGCACTAAAAGTTGCTATAAAAGATGATGGGATTTTTACCTTTGAGGACTTCAAAATGACGATAGAGCGTGAGCTAAACTCAAGCTTTGGCGAAGATAAAAAGATGGGATTTGGCTCTTAAGCCTTCTCTCTTGATTTTATTGTTTGTATAAATTTAAATAAATATAAATAAGCAAGAGTCACTGACATTGGCGAGGAATCTGCTTTTATCTAGTTAGAATTCGCACGTTTGTCACCGCCAAAGCTAGGGAAAGTGTGAGCTAAACTCAAGCTTTGATGAGAAAAAATAGGTCTTGGCTCTTAAGCTCTTCCAAAATTTACACCTTATATGGCATATACTTTTAGTTGCTAGGCGAAGTTTAAAGTGTCAGAGATTACTGATCTAAATGTAAAATTTTGCTTTTATAGTTAAATTTACGCCATGATTGCTACCAAAATTTACAGCAAGACAGATATCAGCACATAATTACTTAGTATAAATTTAGCTTGTTTGCTTGTCTCAAATTTACTACCGCAGTTTTTGTAAGACCCAAATTTTGGAATTTACCCACTCTGCGACCGCTACTTGGAATGTATATTTGTACATTTGGTACTTTAGAAAGAGTTTTACTAAAACCTTGTCATTTTGTGTAATACAAAAATAGCCGTCTCACGAAGTCTAAAATAAAAAGCCTCATAAATTTCAAATTCTCTTTCATGATATTTATAGTAGCACTTTTTAAAATTAAAAAAGAGATTAGAAAATATAAATTTATAGGTCTTTGAGCGCAATTTTTACATCCGAAGTAAAGAAGTAATGCGTGATCACTTTAACAATTAGTATAAAAAATTGATATATTTTTAGTAGCCAAATTTTGTAAAAAGGCTTATAAGTTTTAAAAATTTACTGATTGATTTTATCAAGCAGCTCTTCGACCTCTTCAAGCGCAAAGGCTTCTTCTGAGCTTTGTTTTAAGAAATTTTCCATAAATTCTTTTTTTGAGATCGCAAGGTCAAGCTCCTTGTCGCTGCCCTTTTGATATGCGCCGATACGAAGCAAGACCTCATTTTCTTTTAAAAGCGAGTAGAGACGCTTAAATTTCATCGCATTTAGCTTGTGCTCTTTACTGGTCACATCTCCCATGACACGCGAGGCCGAGTTTTGGATATTGATAGGTGGGTAGATGCCAAAGTCCGTTAGCTCGCGGCTTAGCACGATGTGGCCGTCTAGGATAGAGCGGCTTTGGTCAGCTATCGGATCGCTCATATCATCGCCCTCGACTAGCACGGTGAAAAACGCTGTGATACTGCCCTTGCCTTCCTCTTTGCCAGCGCGCTCCATTAGTTGAGGTAAAAGTGTGAGTGAGCTTGGTGGATAGCCCTTTGAGGTCGGTGGCTCGCCAAGTGCAAGGCCGATCTCACGCTGTGCCATAGCAAAACGTGTCACGCTATCCATGATGAAAAGCACGTCATTGCCTTGTTGTTTGAAGTACTCAGCCACGCTCATCGCGCAAAATGCGCCGTACTTTCGCATGAGCGAGCTATCATCACTGGTTGCTACGATGATGACCGTGCCCTCCAGGTCGCCGCCTAGGTTTTTTTCGATAAATTCAGGCACCTCGCGACCACGCTCGCCTATTAGTGCGACTACTTTTATGGGAGCTAGCGTATTTTTTACGATCATGCCCATGAGGGTTGATTTGCCTACGCCTGAACCTGCAAAAATTCCCAGTTTTTGCCCTTTACCACAAGTAAGTAGCCCGTCTATCGTCTTTATCCCAACGCTAAAAGGCTCGTTTATAAGCCCCCTTTTCATAGCGTCAATTGGTGCTCTCATGATTGGCACATACTCAGTCGTATCAATCGACCCTTTACCGTCTATTGGCTTCATAAACGGATCAACCACGCGCCCAAGCAAATTTGGACCAACTGGTATATTCATACCTTGATCGCTTTCATAGACAAAGTCACCTATCCTAAATCCCTCAACAAAGCCAAATGGGCTGATATAAGCGCCATCTGTCTTTATCTGCGTAACCATGCCAAGGCCGTTTTTGCTTTTGTCTTTTGCAACTATACGCACGATGTCGCCGATGCTTGGACGAAGTCCAGTGATCTCGATAGTCGTAGCTGTGATTTTAGTTATGATGCCAAAGGTGTTTGAGAGTTTCACACCCTCTTGAAGCTTTAAATTTATATGTTCTAAGCTCAAAAATGCGTTTCCCTAGGAGAATTTATAAGCGAGAAAAATTCTCGTCTCGTATCTGCGTTTTTGATAAAGCAGCCCCTAAGAGCCGAGGTCGTAGTGGTTGAGTTTATCTTTTGCACACCCCTCATCTCAACGCACATATGCCTAGCCTCAACAACTACTCCAACACCTTTTGGAGCGATAACGTCCTCGAGTGCCTTTGCGATCTGCTCGGTCATCTGCTCTTGGATTTGAAGGCGTCTTGCGTATATATTTACCATGCGAGGAATTTTACTAAGGCCAACGACTTTGCCATTTGGGATGTACGCTACATGTACTCGGCCAATAATAGGCAACAAATGGTGCTCGCAAAGACTGTAAAACTCAATATTTCGCATGAGAACCATTTCATTATTTGAGCTAGTAAATAGCGCATCGCCAAGCACCTCTTTTGGGTCTTGATCGTATCCGCTAGTTAGAAATTTAAAAGCTTTATAAACGCGCTCAGGAGTTTTTAAAAGCCCCTCTCTGTTTGGATCTTCACCAATAATAGTTAGCATATTTTTAACCGAATTTTCAAAACTCTCTTGCATAAATTTTCTCCATAATTTTATTGCTAGATTCTACGTTAAAACGCCTTTTATATCTATAAAAATTTACAAATTTACAATGAAATAAGGAAAATTCTGCTATATTTTGGGTTAAAAATTTGTATTCATAAAGGAATTAGATGGAAATCAAAACAAAAGCTCTAGATAGCGTAAATACCCTAGCTAGCACGACTATAAGTGCAGATGCTATAAAGTCTAGCGTAGAAAAGCTAGCAAAAAAAGCAGCAAAAACTATGAAAGTAGATGGCTTTAGGCAAGGTCACGTTCCAGTTGCTGTTGTATTAAAACGCTACGAGAAAGAGCTAACAAACGACGCTGAACAAGATGTCTTAAGAGATGTTGTTGATGAGACTATAAAGCAAGCAGGCAAGAAAAACGATGATCTTATCGGCGAGCCTATCGTTTCAAAATTTGATAGAAAAGATGGTAAGATCGATGTTGAGCTAACAGTTTCATTTAAACCAAGCGTCGATGTGAGCGGCTATGAGAGTTTGATACCTGAGTTTTCAAACCCACGTGTTTTGAAAAAAGATATCGATGAGAAAAAAACTGAACTTCTAAAAATGATAGCTCCACTTGAAAAAATTGATGGCAAAAGAGGTCTAAAAGTTGGCGATTTTGCTAAATTTGACTTTGAAGGCTTTGTTGATGGCGTTGCATTTGATGGTGGCAAGGCTGAAAACTATGTGCTTGAGATAGGCTCAAATCAATTTATCCCAGGCTTTGAAGATGGTATGGTAGGCATAAAAGCTGGTGGCGAAAAAGATATCGAGGTTAAATTCCCAGAAAACTATGGCGCTGCACATTTAGCTGGCAAAGATGCTGTTTTTAAAGTCAAACTTCATGAAATTCAAGAGAGAAAAATTCCTGAAAAACTAGATGAAGAGATGCTTAAAACTCTACTTCCAAATGAAGAAAAACCAACTGAAGAGTTACTTGATGAGCGTATAAAAGAGCAAATCCGCCAAGAGAAAATTTATAAACTTATAAATGATGAGCTTAAGCCAAAATTTGCTGAAGCTGCGGTTGAGAAATTTAAATTTGACGTGCCAAAAAATATTGTCGAGCAAGAGATTGATATGCAGTTTAGAAACGCATGGAGCTCATTTACTCCAGATGATATGAAAAAATTTAGAGAGGACAAAGATGCTCTTTCTAAAAAACGTGACGAGTTTAGAAAAGACGCTGAAAATAGCGTTCGTTTAACTTTCATTATTGATGAGCTAGCTCGCGTAAGAGGCGTGAAAGTAAGCGATCAAGAGGTTGTTCAAGCGATCTATTTTGAGGCGTATAGAAGCGGTCAAGATCCAAAAGCACACCTTGATATGTACCGCAACCAAGGCATGCTTCCAGCTATAAAGATGTCAATGATCGAAGAGAAGCTATTTAGCGAGCTTTTCAACAAAGAAAAAGACGAAAAAAAAGCAAGTAAAAAAGAGAAGGCCGAGTAATGAGCTATTACGTTCCTGTCGTAGTTGAAAGAACTAGTAGAGGTGAGCGAAGCTATGATATATATTCCCGTCTTTTAAAAGACAGGATCGTTATGCTAAGTGGTGAGATAGAAGACGGCATGGCCGCTTCTATCGTCGCTCAGCTGCTATTTTTAGAGGCTGAGGATCCAGATAAAGATATCTATCTATATATAAACTCACCAGGTGGCGTGATAACAAGCGGCTTTAGTATCTATGACACGATGAACTACATAAAGCCAGATGTTTGCACGATATGCATCGGTCAAGCGGCTAGCATGGGTGCATTTTTGCTAAGCTGTGGCGCACCAGGTAAAAGATATGCATTGCCAAATTCTCGCATCATGATACACCAACCCCTTGGCGGCGCTAGAGGACAAGCGACTGATATCGAGATACAAGCTCGTGAAATTTTGCGCATGAAAGAGATTTTAAATGGAATTTTGGCCAAAAATACAGGTCAGAAGCTAAGTAAGATCGTAAAAGATACTGAACGTGACTTCTTTATGAGTTCGGTCGAAGCCAAAGAGTACGGACTTGTTGATAAAATTTTGGAGAAAAGTTTTAAATAAGGCCCAAAGTGATAAAGATAGATAATGCACCAGACCCTAAGAAAAAAGCGGTTGAAGTAAAACATACTCTAGAAAAAGAAAAGGTAGATATCTACAGATTTTCAGAAAATGTTTTGCATGAATTAAGTGACGATAATGTTCCATCTACGCCAAACAATTACTCTATTTATTTTGAGAAAATGCTTGATGGACAGCCTGATGAATTTAGAAAAGAGATCGGTGATATGATAGTTATAAATTCCGAGATCTCAGTACCATCAGGTAGTAATATCTCTATTGAAAAAGAGATAAAGCAAGGATTTATCCAGATAAAAAGTATGCTTCAAGCCGTGGTGCTAATCTATAAAAATTTAGGCATCATGAGAGGCCTAGTGCAAAAGCGTATGGATGCACTCAAAAACAATACAAATATCCTAGCTCTTCAAAATGTTTTAAGCGCATTTAATCATGACCTAATAAAATTAAACAGCCTTATGGATAAACATCTTGATGTCATTAAAGTAAGCTATGACGAAGTAGCCAAGATGCTTAAATCTATTGAAGAGCAGTCGATTTATGATACGACATATGACGTCTATAATAAAAAATTTCTAGTAGCCACAGTGCAAAGTGAAGTAGAAGCCGTTAAAAGATATGGCTATAACGCATCTTTTTTACTAGTAAGAGCAAAAGATAGATTTACAAATCGTGTTAAAAATTTAAAAGAGCGAAACAATATGTATAAAGCTATATCACAGCTTCTTTTAAGAACTTCTAGAAGAAGTGATATAGTAGCTCATTACGGTGATGGCTGTTTTGCTATGGTTATGAAATATACTGATGAAAATGGCACAAAACAAGCCGGTAGCAGAATTTTAAATATGCTTTCATCTATACCTTGGAAGATTGATGGTGAAGAGTGCAAGCTTGATATCCAAGTGGTTTCAAGCATGATAACAAAAACAAGAAGTGCTGAAGAATTAATCTCTTACTCGTTAGATCAACTAATACTAACACAAGATGATGAGCAGCCTATATTTTTGGGTGAATAAGTAGGAGTTTGAGCTTGATCTTAGAGGTTTTATCTTATCCAAATAAAAAGCTTTACGAAATTTCTAAAGAAGTTAAAATTTTCGACGAAGAGCTTCACAAGCTGCTCGATGATATGTATGATACGATGATAGCAAAAGAGGGCATCGGTCTTGCTGCCATTCAAGTAGGCGTTGCAAAAAGAATTTTTATTATAAATTTAGTTAACGAAGAAGGCGTGCAAGATAAAGAAAATCTAATCGAGATAATAAATCCAAAATTTGAGTTACGTGAGGGTGAGTGCGTCTACCAAGAGGGTTGCCTTAGCGTGCCTGGATATTATGAAGATGTAAAAAGAAATGAAGTTGTGGCCATCAAATATCAAGATCGTTTTGGCAAAGAGCAAAGTTTAAAGGCTGATGGGCTTTTGGCTATTGCTATTCAGCATGAAAATGATCATTTGGACGGACATCTTTTTATAGAAAAAATCGGCTTTAATAAACGTAAAAAATTTGATAAGGAATACAAAAAGCAAAAAAAAGAAAAAGCTTCATGAAGTCCCTAAGATGTGCTACTTACGGCGATGGACTAAAGATAATTGATGTTGAGTCTATCTTCTCTCGTGGGCTTCCTGGTTTTAGCATCGTTGGGCTTGCAAGCACAAGTATCAAAGAGAGTACAGAACGCGTAAAAGCAGCACTTCTAGCACTTGATTTTTCTTTTCCAGCACAAAAGATAACCATTAATTTATCCCCTTCAGATCTACCAAAGAGTGGCTCACATTTTGACCTAGCTATCGCTATTCTTATAGCTCTTCAAAAGGCAAAAAGCTTAGAGAAAATTTTTGTCTTTGGTGAGCTTGGGCTTGATGGAAGCGTAAAAAGCACAGCAAATTTATTCTCGATTCTTCTTTTTTTAAGCACGCAGGTAAAAAACGTAAAAGTCTTAGTACCAAAAGAGATAGCACAAAAAGCTTCTATGATCCCAAATTTAGAGATTTATGCTGTTAGTACTCTAAAAGAGGCGATTAGATTTTTTAGCGATGAAGAATTTGCAAAAAGCATACATTTTAATGCTACGCATGAGCTATTTTCAAACGTGATAGAAATTTCTGGCAAAAGATATGTTCCAAATTTAAACTTCGAGCTTGATTTTAAGGACGTTTTGGGTCAAGAAAGAGCCAAAAGAGCCTGCGTTATTGCAGCCGTTGGCATGCACAATATTTTATTTGAAGGCAGCCCAGGCAGCGGAAAAAGCATGTGCGCAAAACGCCTCGTCTACATCATGGCACCACAAAGCTTAGAAGAGGTGCTAAAGTCCGCCGCCTACCGCTCTTTAAACCTTCAAGATAGTGAATTTACAAGCACTAGAGCCTTTCGCTCGCCCCATCACACTTCAACAAAAAGCTCGATCTTTGGCGGTGGCTCAAATGTCGCAAAGATCGGTGAGATCGCACTTGCAAATGGTGGAGTACTATTTTTTGATGAGTTCCCTCACTTTTCAAAGCAAGTCATCGAAAGCCTGAGAGAGCCACTAGAGGACAATCAAATTCACATTGCAAGAGTAAATTCAAAAGTGACTTATGAAACGAAATTTATCTTTGTAGCAGCTCAAAATCCATGCCCTTGCGGAAATTTATTCTCTCACAATCTAAATTGTCAATGCAGCGAAAATGAGATAAAAAACTATAAATCAAGAATTTCAGCTCCAGTACTTGACCGCATTGACTTAAAAGTTGCTATGGACGAGAGTTCGCCAAATGATAGGTCAAGTTTGAGCTCACAGCAGATGAGTGAGATGGTCTTAAAAGCCTTTATCTTTCAAAAAAAACGTGGTCAAGATGAGCTAAACGGCAAGCTAAATGACGCACAAGTAGAAAAATTTTGTCTACTGGATAATGAAGCAAGAGAAATTTTACAAAAGGCAGCCTCGAGGTACAATCTTTCTCAAAGAGGCATAAAAAGGACACTTAGAGTGGCTAGAAGTATCGCTGACCTTGATGAGAGTGAGCAAATTTTAAAGCCCCACATCTTAGAGGCGCTTAGTTTTAGGACATAAAGATGAAAAATTTATATCTGGATACAAGAATTTTAGACGAGAGGGCGAGCGAGAAATTTGACCTCAGTGAAGAAATTTTAATGGAAAATGCAGCCGCAGCCGTAGCAATTTTTATCCGTAAAAAATTTAAAAAAGGCGAGAGATTGCTTGGCGTTTGCGGTGGTGGGAATAACGGTGCTGACGTGCTTTGCACGTTAAGAATGCTTGAGGGCGAGTTTGAATGCGAATTTATCTTAGCTAGTCAGAATTTAAAGCCACTAGCCATTAAGCAGCTTGAGCGAGCTAAATCTGCTGGCGTGCGTGAGTGTAAAGATGTAGAAAATGGTTTAAATGGTGCAAAGTGCGTCATAGACGGGCTTTTTGGCTCTGGCTTAAATAGAAATTTAGATGAAAATCACATAGAGCTTATCTCAAAGATAAACAAAAGCTCTATCTACACTATCGCTTGCGACGTGCCAAGTGGACTAAGTAACGATGGCAAGGTGCTAGGTGCTTGCGTAAAAGCAGACACCACTATCACGATGGGAGCTAGAAAGCTTGGGCTTTATAGTGACGCTGCAAAAGACTTTGTTGGCAAGATAAAGGTCGCTAGTCTTGGCATAAGCGCGCAAAACTACGAATGCGAGAGCGGCTATTACTTGCTTGAAAAATTCGACCTTGTGCTCCCAAATAGAAAAAATCAGTGCGTAAAT
This sequence comes from Campylobacter concisus, assembly GCF_003048405.1. NCBI lineage: Bacteria > Pseudomonadati > Campylobacterota > Epsilonproteobacteria > Campylobacterales > Campylobacteraceae > Campylobacter > Campylobacter concisus. Next base: position 695,455 of record NZ_PIQS01000001.1, read on the forward strand.
AAGGGCGACTTTGGCCACGCATTTATCATATCTGGCGAGCACATAGGAGCTAGCAAACTTTGCGCAAAGGCAGCATTTGCCTTTGGGACCGGGCTAGTTAGCGTGATAGACGAGCAGGGTTTAAATTTACCAACACATATCATGCAAGCTAGCAAGATAAGCGAAAAAATGAATGCCGGAGCCGTTGGTATGGGGCTTGGCAAAAAGGGCATAGAAGAGCTTGATGCACAAATTTTAAAGGACAAAAAGCTAGTGCTTGACGCTGATATTTTTTACAGTGCAAAAGTACTTGATCTACTAAATGAAAACTGTGTTTTGACGCCCCATCCAAAGGAATTTTGCTTACTTTTAAGACTTTGCAATATAGCAGATATCGACGTAAAAACATTACAAGAAAATAGATTTGCTTACGCTAAGTCTTGGAGTGAGAAATTTAAGGCAGTACTTGTGCTAAAAGGAGCAAACACTATAATCGCCAAAGAGGGGCAAATTTTTGTTATGCCTTATGGTAAAAATATACTTGCAAAAGGTGGCAGTGGTGACGTACTAAGCGGACTTATACTTGCTCTTTTAGCTCAAGGCTACGAGCCACTGAGTGCTGCCATCTCGGCTACGCTAGCTCATGCACTAAGCCTTAAAAATTTCAAAAAAAATAGCTATGCGCTTAGCCCAACAGACATTATAAAAGGAGTAAAATGCTTACAAAAAAAATAGCCGTACTTTTTAGCGGTAGTGGCTCAAATTTAGAAGCGATACTTAAAAAAGTTCATAATCAAATTTTTAATGGCATAAAAATCGAAGTTTGCCTTTGTATCTGCAACAAGCCAGGTGCATATGGCATAGAGCGTGCTAAGAAATTTGGGCTTGATACGACGATAATAGAGAGTGCCAAATTTGCAAATAGAGAAGAATTTGACGCTGCAGTTGTGGAGCAAATTTTAAAAAGCGGCGCTGAACTAACGGTGCTTGCTGGATTTATGAGGATATTAACTCCTGTTTTTACATCGCAGATAAAAGCCATAAATTTACATCCTTCTATATTGCCACTTTTTAAAGGCGCTCATGCGATAAAAGAGAGCTTTGAGAGCGATATGATGATAGGCGGAGTTAGTGTGCACTACGTGAGCGAGGAGCTTGACGGAGGTAAACTCATCGCACAAAGAGCGTTTGAAAGAGAAGATGGTATGAGCTTAGAGGATTGGGAGAGTAAAATCCATGCGATAGAGCATGAAATTTTGCCTGATAGCATAATAAAAATTTTAACAAAGGAAGCAAATGTTTGAATGGTTTAGTTCGCCAGAAGCGTGGATATCACTACTTACGTTAACTGGCTTAGAGATAGTTTTAGGCATAGATAATATTATATTTATCGCTATTTTGGTAGGTAAACTACCTCCGCAGCAGCGCGGCAGTGGTAGGATTGTCGGCCTAGGGCTAGCTATGGTGACTAGAATTTTACTTTTACTTTCATTGTTTTGGATCATGAAGCTTACGAAGCCACTCTTTACTATCGCGGAATTTAGCATAAGCGGCCGAGATTTGGTACTTATACTAGGCGGTCTATTTTTACTTGTGAAATCAACTCTTGAAATACATTCTAGTGTTTCTGGCGAAAGCGAAGAGCATAAAAATAGTAAAAAAACACATGCAAATTTCTTGGTTATTGTAAGTGAGATAGCTGTTTTGGATATTGTTTTTTCTCTTGATAGTGTTATCACAGCTGTTGGAATGGCTGAGCATATAGAGATAATGATCATAGCTGTTATTTTAGCAGTTGGCGTAATGATGATAGCGTCAAAAGGTATTTCTAATTTTGTAGATAATAACCCGACTATAAAAATTTTAGCACTTGCATTTTTGGTGCTTGTAGGCATGACGCTCGTTGCTGAGGGATTAGGATTTCATATTCCAAAGGGATATATCTATTTTGCGATGGCATTTTCATTGGCAGTGGAAAGTATAAATATCTATGCTAAAAAGAAAATGTTAGCTAAATAATATTTTACGATGATGAAAAGCTAATGATATGATGGATAAAATGTCAATCAAAAAATTCTAGCCCGAAAAGATAAATCTGTTAAAATTTGAAGGTAAAATTTTGATAAGCATAAAATGCATAATATATAATAGATTGATATTTATTCCGTTGTAATATTAGTGTAAAATATTCTTGTCAAGCTACTAAAATCCTTGAAATAAAGGTCATACTTTATGGTTAAGCAATAAGATAGAGAAGCAAAAAAATATGGTTTGTGTAAAAAATTAAGTATTTGGTGAAGTATTAATTAATATTTTTGATTGAATTATTTTTTATATATAATTTCTATTAATTTAAGTGTTTTTTAATTGACTTTATAAAAAAAACAAGTTAAAATACGACTTTTTAATGAGGTAGTGGCATAAACTTACAAACACGACTCAGGCGGGGTGTAGCGCAGTCTGGTTAGCGCATCTGGTTTGGGACCAGAGGGCCGAAGGTTCGAATCCTTTCACCCCGACCATGTTAAATGGTGAGTGTAGCTCAGTCGGTTAGAGCATCAGATTGTGGTCCTGAGGGTCGTGGGTTCGATTCCCATCACTCACCCCATTTTGGGCGCTCGTAGCTCAATTGGATAGAGCGACAGACTTCGGATCTGTAGGTTATGGGTTCGACTCCTATCGGGCGCGCCACTTAAAATACTTTATGCGCTCATAGCTCAGCTGGATAGAGCAACGGCCTTCTAAGCCGTAGGCCTCAGGTTCGAATCCTGATGGGCGTACCACTTTATTATTGTTGTGCGGATGTGGTGAAATTGGCAGACACGCCAGACTTAGGATCTGGTGCCCCACGGCGTGAAGGTTCAAGTCCTTTCATCCGCACCATTCTTTTTATAATTTGAGACAACCTTATGTTGTTAAAATTAAAGTTTGCCTTTATTGCAGAAAATATTAGATATTTTTATTGTTTCTTGACATGTAATAATGTTTTTTGTATAATCTCAATTCTTTTCTAAGCAAATGTCTTGCTAGCTCAGTCGGTAGAGCATCTCACTTTTAATGAGGGGGCCGTTGGTTCGAATCCAACGCAGGACACCATTTTGGGTTTATGACCCTTTCGTCTAGTGGCTCAGGACTCTACTTTCTCTGTGTAGAAACAGAGGTTCAAATCCTCTAAGGGTCGCCAGATATTTTTTAAATTTTAGGTCGCTTAGCTCAGTTGGTAGAGCGCCACCCTTACAAGGTGGATGTCATAAGTTCGAGTCTTATAGCGACCACCATTTTAGGTGCAGCGGTAGTTCAGTTGGTTAGAATGCCGCCCTGTCACGGCGGAGGTCGCGGGTTCGAGCCCCGTCCGCTGCGCCATCCATTAAACCTTAGGTTAAGGTCGTGTCTAATAAAGCACCCATTATTGAGTGTCAAATTAAATTTTAAGATTATAAGTTCTAAGATAACACTTTAAGATTTATTATTACTATTTAATCTTGCCTCGTTAGCTCAGTTGGTAGAGCATATCACTCTTAATGATGGGGTCGTAGGTTCGAGGCCTACACGGGGCACCATCCATTTTGGCCCATTCGTCTAGCGGTTAGGACACCAGCCTCTCACGTTGGTAACACGAGTTCGAGTCTCGTATGGGTCACCATTTTTTCTAATCCTTTTTTCTTTTTAATTTGTTACACAGAAATTTTTATAGCAAATTTCTTAAAAATGTGTACTTATTTGCTTAGCGAATTGCTACTAAAATGTAAAAACTAATTTTTATAATGTTGTTTAATTAGCGTGTAGTAAGTGATAAATTTTAGAAGCTATTTTACAATTAAGCTAAAAAACCTTTATAAATATAATAAAAGTACATCATACAAACATAATTACAGAGCATTGCAAATTGTTTTTGCTTTGATCTATTGGACAAAAAACTTATTAAGCATTTTTAATTTTTAAGCTTATAAAACGTAAAACAGCCTACATTTGTTAATAAAGAAAGATGCTTAAAATTTTAAGATCATACCAGGTCTCATGCATTAAAAACACATTAAGGCTTATGATAAAATATAGCTCTTTTTATAATATAAAGAGCATTTGGTAGCAATGTAAAAAGATATTAAATATGTAATTAAAGAAAGCTCAACTCAAATAGCAAAAATAAAGGTTAAAATTTAAGCTCAAATATAAAACTTAGCAAGCAAGCTATTTCTTTGCTTTTAGTTTTTGCCTATCATATCAAGCTTAGCTTTGCAGGCATCTTTATACGGGCTTATAAAATTTGAGTCAGAGCACTCATTTAAATAAGGCCTAGCCAACTTAAACTGCTTTTGTCTTATATAAATTTCACTTATCAAATTTAAAGCGTGTAAGCGGTCTTCTGGCTCAAGCTTCATGTTCAGTATAAATTTCGCCTCGTCAAGCGCCTCGTTTAGGTTATCTGTCTTTAATAATGCTTCTGAGTAGTTAAAATTTATCTTTGGCGAAAATGTATTTATTTTGGCTTTTGTTTGTAGCTCAAGAGCTTTTTTAGCATATGTTGTAGCTATGGCATAGTCATTACTTTTTATCGCGTAGTCACTTATAGCTGTATATGCTTCGATAATCTTAAAGTCTTGGCCTCTTAGCTGCTCGATAGCGCTTATGGTTGAGATCGCCTCCGTAAAGCGTTTTAATGCAAGCAATGAGTAAAACCTGTCAAAAAGAGATGGTGTTGGATCTGAGTATTCGACTGATGAGCCAAGTGAAAGCGCATCATTTGCAGCAATGATTGCATGCTCATAGTCTTTGTTTTTATATAAAATTTTGCTCAAATTTACCAGCCACTCGACCCTATCTTCTAAATTTTCATCTTTTGCATGAGCTTTTGCAAGCTCAAGTGCATCGTTATAGCGGGCCGTTCTGTAATAGCAGTTAAAGAGCTTAAATTGTGGTAATGAGATTTTATTTATATCGTAGTTTTCAAGTAAATTTATAACAGCCGTGCAATCATCTTTTATAAAATACTCTTTTGTAAGCTCTAGCGCAGCCTCATTTATCAGCTCCATTGCCTTACTTAAATTTCCATCTTTTGCCATGGTTTTGTAAGATAGTGCATCGGAGAATTTACGCTCTTTAATATCTAGCTCAAGCTCGCTTATTAAAGCCTTTTGGCTAATATTTGTTCCAGCATATTTTTCAATTAGCTCTTTATATCTTGCATGAAGTGCAGTAGCATTTTTATCCTCTTCTTCAAAAAATAAACCATCTTTTGCCTTGGTGACTTCATCGATATAATCACCATATTTAAACTCTGTCTCATATCTATTTAAGTATTCGTATGCTTTTTTCTCATCTTTTGTTTTGGCTAGATTTAGTGCTAAATTTTTTAAAGCAACTTCATAAAAATCTTTCGTCCTATCGCTATTGTTTATCAAGATTTCATAAATTTTAGCAGCCACATCAGGCATATCTTTACTGGCAAATGTGGTTGCAAGATTCATCGACTTTGTTGGGTTGTTCATAAAAAATTTTTCATTCGCATTTGCGATTTTTAGTATAAATTTCTTTGCTTCATCAAATTTTTCTTTATCAATATTTGCATCAGCTAGGCTTAGTGCTGCTCTACTTGCAAGGTCGATGTCGTTTGTGGAGTAAAGCACTTTTTCATAGTCTTTTAGGGCCTCTTTTTGTCTGCCTATCTTGTAGAGATAATCAGCATAATCAAGTGCTGCAAGTTTCGTAAATTTTGAGTTTGTGTGCTCTTCGTTTAAGATATCAAGCATATATTTTGCATCACTTGCGATGCTATCTTTTAGGTAGGCTCTAGCGATTAGATATAGCACTTCTGGATAGTTTTCATCAGATGGGAATTTTCTGATCCAAGCCCTACCTTCGCTTACGATATCTTTTGACTCGATCTCTTCAAACTCATTTTTTGTCTCAAAAATTTTATCAAGAGCCCTTAGACGAAATAGTAAAAATTCACTTGAAAAAAGGCTATTTGGATGCCTTTTTATCGCTGTTTGAGTATCTTTTACTACATTTTCATAAGCGCCCTTTTCATAAGCTCTTTTTATGCTTATGTAGATATCAATGTCATTACTATCAAGCCCAGCAATAGGGGCTTTGTTAAGATCAAGCGCTCCAATACTAGGATTTAGCATATCTTTAAAATCAGGTTTAAAATTTAGCCCAGACTTTCTCTTGCTATTTTCACTGAGCGAAGTATCTATAATGATGCTAAAGTGTTTTGAAATGGTTGTTCTTGGGCTATCTTGTACGTTTTGGCTATTATAAAGCTCAGTTTTTATATTTAGCAGTTTTGACGGTGCTTTTGGCATTATGACGATAAAAAGCTTGCCATCTTGCTTTTTATATTTTATATCCATTAATGGCAGTGTCGTATCTTCAATTTTTGGCAAAATTTCATCATCAAGCATGCAGACATAGCGTTTGGTGTCGTAAGCTAAAATTTGCTCCACGCATTCAAATTCTTGCTCATCGCTTAGCTGAAGGACGCTATAAGGTTTATCACCATTTGCGCCGCTATTTAGGCTAAGATTAAAAGCGGTTAGATAAAGCGGAAAAAATAAAATAATTAAGAGCTTTTTCATGCCGCAATTATAGTTAAATTTTCTAAAATCCTGAAGCAAAGACAAAATGCTCAATAAATTCCAAAATAGCTCCAGAAAATAAAAACGAAAAGGCCGTTCCAGCTACCGCAATGCCAACAATTACTTTTAGCGCCATCGAGATATTTGCGGTGTAGAGATTTTTATCTTTTACGATCGGCTCTTTTAAAAACATAAAGACGATTAGCTTTAAATAGTAATAAATCGCAATGGCAGAATTTATCATGATTATAACGCCAAGCACGACGTAATCAGATTTTATGAGCGATGAGATAAGCGCCATCTTGCCCCAAAAGACGCTAAAAGGCGGTATGCCAGCAAGGGCGATCATAAAAATTCCCATTATTACGGCGTAACTTGGTAAAATTTTTATAAGCCCTGAAAATTTCTCAAATGGGTGTTTAAAGCGCTTGTCCCAGCAGACGACATCATCGCACCTTGCCACCCAAAGCATAGAAAATGCGCCCAAATTTGCAAACAAAAACATAACCCAGTAAAAAAATAAGGCGACATTTGCCTCGTGAGAATTTGCCACAAGCGCACAGAGTACGACACCAGCGTGAGCTATTGAGCTAAAAGCAAGCATCCTTTTTACGTCTTTTTGCACTAGCGCCATGATGTTCGCAAGGCTCATCGTAAGCACGGCGATGATGTAGAGCATATCTTTTATCCACAAAATTTGTGAGCCCTCAAGCATCGCGAAAATTCTTAACGCGACGATAAAAGCTGCCACCTTTGGCACGATCGACATATAGCCAGCAAGTGGGGCATTTGAGCCTTCATAAACGTCTGGTATCCATGTGTGAAATGGTATGAGTGAGAGCTTAAAGCCAATGGCCGAGGCGATGAAAACGCAGCCAAGTAAGATGATCAAATTTTGATTTAGGCTAAGATCTTTTATCACAACGCCGATACGAGCGATGTCTATTGAGTTTGTCGCTAGATAAAACATCGCTATTGCCATCGCAAAAAAGCCAGCTGAGAGCGAGCCCATCGCGAAGTATTTGATAGCAGCCTCGACGCTTTTTGCCTTGTTGTGAAGGGCGATTAGGGTGTAGAGGCAAAGCGAGCTGATCTCAAGACCTAAAAAGATGATGAGTAGGTTGTTTGAGCTCACCATAAACAAAAATCCAGCGATCATAAACAAAAATAGCGCGTAGTACTCGTAAATTTTATACTCAAAATACTCTTTTGTGCTAAGTGCGAGTGGGATAAAAAGGGCTGAGGCGATTAAGATAATGACTTGAGAAATGACCGAAACGCCATCAACCAAAAGCATATCCCAAAAGCTAAGGCTAAGACCGTTAAAATCAAGTATTAGGCCCAAATTTACAAATATTGCGATGATACAAAATACGCAGTAGAAATTTCTTGAAAGATCTTTTTTTATGGTGCCAACGATTAAGATAAAAAGCGCAAAGATTATCATACTAAGCATTGGAGCAACTGAAGATAAAGAAATTTCTTTTAGATCTAAAAAGGCTATTTCGTTCATAGTTTGCTCCCACCATTTAAAGATAAAATTTTATCCTTTGTGTCGCTATTTACGGCTCTAGTTTGCATTTTGCTTATGATATTTTGCACGCTTGGCTCAAGTGGTTTTAGGATTAAATTTGGAGCAACACCAAGAGCGATTATGAGCAAGCAAAGTGGCACAAGAGCGGCTAACTCTTTAAAATTTAGATCCTTAAGGCTTAAATTTTTCTCCTTACACTCGCCAAAAAAAACCCTTTTATAAAGCACTAGCATATAAACAGCGCCCACGATGATGCTAAAGCCACCAAGTAGCGCAAAGAGCTTGTTTAGCTTAAAGACGCCAAGCAGGCTCAAAAACTCGCCCACAAAGCCAATGGTTAGCGGCAGACCGATACTTGCAAGCGTTGCTATAAAAAATATAAGCGCATACTTTGGCATAACCTTAGCAAGGCCGCCAAATTCGCAAATTTCTTTTGTGTGAGCTCTCTCATAGATGACACCAACTAACAAAAATAGCGCACCACTTACGATGCCATGGCTTATCATCAAAAATATTGAGCCACCAAGGCCTATTAAATTTAGTGAAAAGATGCCAAGCATGATGACGCCCATGTGTGAAATGGAGCTATAAGCGATCACTTGCTTCATGTCGCTTTGTGCGTAGGCAACAAGGGCTGCGTGGATGATCATAATGATAGCTATGACACAGACAAAGCCACTTAAAAGCAGGCTCGCATCTGGAAAAAGTGGAAGTGAAAATCTCACAAAGCCGTAAGTACCCATCTTTAAAAGCACGCTAGCAAGTAGCACTGAACCGATAGTCGGAGCCTGTCCGTGTGCGTAAGGTAGCCACGTGTGAAATGGAAATAGCGGAGTTTTCACACCAAAGGCGAAGAAAAATGCTAAAAATAGCCAAATTTGAGTGCTCTGTCCGATACCAAGCTTATACCAGTCAAGCAGGCTAAAGCTAAAGACGCCACTTTTTTGATAGCACAAATAGCCGATAAAGATGATCGCTACTAGCATAAAGACAGAGCCTAAAAATGTATAGATGAAAAATTTAATCGCAGCATAAATTCTATTTTTACTACCAAATGCGCCGATGATGTAAAGTAGTGGTATGAGGCTAAGCTCCCAAAAGCTGTAAAACAAGATCATATCAAGCGCGCTAAAGACGCCCATCATCGTGCTCTCTAAAAATAGTACGCTAATAACAAGGTGCTTTAAATTTCCATCATCGCTAAGGGCTGCGATAGAGATGAAACTCATAAATGCACTAAGTACGATAAGTGCTAGCGAAATGGTGTCGATGCCGACAAAATAGCTGATATTTAGGCTTTGTATAAGCTGGACTTGATGCGTTAGAACAAAGTCATAACCCTGAAAATCGACATTGACGCAGATAAAAATGGCTAGCAAAAGCTCTATGAGAGCGATGCTTGCTCCATAAAATTTTATGCTTTTATTTTCTATTAAAAAGCCAAGTATTGCGCTTATTGCAGGGAAAAATATGATTACACTTAGCATTATTTGGCTCCGTTTAATAAAAATATAAAGCTTAAAAGCAAGGCAAATCCTGCGACCATAAATCTAAGCATGATGCTTAAGTCGCCGCTTTGCATTTTATTTGCTAAAAATGCAAATTTATTTAGCGCTGTTGCGACTAGATCGACACTACGATCGATTATAATCTCATCAATCTTTTTACAAATTTGTGAGATCAAAATGTAGCCATTTATAAAAAATTTCTCATAAAATTTTGGGATAAAGTAGGCACTTTGCAAAATTTTATAAATTCTACTCTCACAAATGTTCTCTTTAAAAATTTCTTTTTTATAGGCAAATACAGCAAAGCCAGCACTTGTTAGCACTAGACCAAGTGTTAAAATAAGTAAAAAAATTTCGCTGCCGTGAGATAAATTTAGTGGAAAATCTTTTAAGCTTTTTTCTAAAAATACACTAAAGTTGCTCCAAAAAAAGCCGCTAATGATCGAGAGCACACCAAGCGCTGCCATGCCAGCTAGCATGTAGTTTTTAGCTTCATGCACGTGTTTCTCGCTCTTTGGCTTTGTAAAAAAGACGAGCATAACGAGCCTAAAGCTATAAAATGCCGTAAGTACGGCACCAAAGAGTAAAATAATCCATAAAAATTTATTCTCACTAAAAGCAACCTCTAAAATTTTATCTTTAGAGAAAAAGCCAGCAAATGGATAAAAGCCAGCCAGCGCACAGCTTGCGATGATAGAAAGTAGCACAGTTGGCTTCATAAATTTATAAAGTCCGCCCATTTTTTTGATATTTAGCTCATCATTCATCGCGTGCATGACGTTACCAGCGCATAAAAAGAGAAGCGACTTAAAAAATGCGTGCGTGACAAGGTGAAAAAGTGCGATCTTATAAGCGCCGAGTCCAGCAGCTACGAACATATAGCCAAGTTGCGAAAGTGTCGAGTAAGCGATGATCTTTTTAAGGTCATTATGCACAAGCGCGATGCTAGCCGCAAATATCGCTACAAATGTGCCAAGGTAAGCGATAAAGTGCGAGACTTCAGGTGCATTTATAAAGATAAAATTTGCTCGCACGACTAGATAGACGCCAGCTGTTACCATGGTCGCTGCGTGGATGAGTGCAGAAACTGGAGTTGGCCCCTCCATAGCGTTTGCGAGCCAGGTGTGAAATGGAAACTGCGCGCTTTTGCCCATGGCACCGATAAAAAGAAGTGTGGCAATGATGCCTAAATTTAGCCCAGAAAAGTCGCTTCTAGCGTTAAAAACCTCGCTAAATTTAAGTGAGCCAAAGCTATAAAATATATAAAAAATGCCAACAAGCATGGCTAGATCAGCGACTCTATTCATAATAAAGGCTTCGTTTGCAGCGACGTTTGCACTAGGCCTTTTATACCAAAAGCCAATGAGTAGCCACGAGCAAAGTCCAACGCCCTCCCAGCCAATAAATAACCCTATAAAGTTATCGCTTGAGACAAGGACGTTCATGCAAAAGACAAAGAGCCCAAGATAACTAAAAAAGCGGTTAAAGCTTGCATCATCTTTCATATAGCCAACCGAGTAGATATGCACGATGCTTGCCACGATACCAACGGTGCTAAGCATAACAAGGCTAATGGCGTCAAGATAGAAGCCAAAATTTAAATCCAGACCGCCAAAATTTATAAATTCTTTTAGTGATAAATTTAGCGGTTCATCTATGCCAAGGCTAGCTGTTAGCATGAGTGAGGCGGTTGTGCTAATTATCATTAAAAGTGAGCAAAAGATACCAAGTAAAAAATTTTTACTGTTATGTGAAAAAAGTCCAGAAATGATAAAGCTAAGAAGTGGGAAAAATAGTGAAATGCAAAATAAAGTCATCTCTTAGCCTTTCATATTTGTCATCGAATCTAGGCTAATGCTGCCAGTCTTTTTGTACCAAAGCACTAGTAGCCCTAACCCCACGGCGACCTCGCTAGCAGCGATAGCCACTATAAAAAATGCAACTATTTGCCCGGTTAGATCAAAGTGGTATTTTGAGATAGCCGCGAGTGCGATATTTGCCGAGTTTAGTAAAATTTCACTTGAGAAAAATAGCATGATTAAATTTCTTCTTCGCATTATGCCAATTAGCCCTATGACAAAGACTAGACTTGCAAGGATGAGGTAGTGAGTAAGTCCTATCATAGCATCTCCTCTAGCGTATTTTGAGTATTTAGGTCTTTGTGTATCAAGATAATGCCAGCAACCATTGCCACAAGAAGCATTACAGCACACATCTCAAAAGCGATCAAATACTTGCTAAAAAGCAAAATTCCAATAGCCTCGATATTGCCAAGCTCACTAACCACTGGATCTAAACTCTCAAGCTTAACGCTATAAATAGGCGCTAGAAATATAAATATCAAAAGCAGTGCTACAAAGCTACTTAAAAGATAGACAATAATCTTCGCCCTTTTGTTACTTTTTGGTTCACACTCTTTGCTGCTATCAAAAAACATCATTGCAAATGCGTATAAAACGACCACAGCACCTGTGTAGACTATTATCTGCACTACACCCAAAAACTCCGCTCCAAGCAAGAAAAATATAGCCGAGATAAAGACCATGCCAGCAGCCAAAGCTGAGACCGCGTTTAATGCGTTTTTACAAAATACGCTAAAAGAAAAGCTCACCAAAATCAAGGTACTAAAAAGATAAAATGCAAAGCTCTCATACATCTTTTGCCCCTTCTAAATTTATATCGCTCACCACTTTTGTCTCATTTTCACTCTCGCTTATAAATGCATTTGGAGTCTTTTTGACCAAGCTGTCAGAATTTTTACCAAGTGCGCCATAGCCTTCAAATTCGCTTTGATCTTTTAAAAATTTATCTTTTGTTAAAAACTCATCTTTCGTGCCAAATATAATCCTGCTCTTGCTAGCGACTTCGTACTCTTGTCCGCAAACTATCGCAAGCTCAGGACAAACATCAGCGCAAAATCCACAATACACGCATCTACTTAAATTTATTGAGTAGCTTGCGACCTTTTTGCGCCCATCTTCGCCAAGTGAAGTCTTCATCGAAATGCAGTTGCTAACGCAAATTTTCTCACATAGCCCGCACCCAATGCAACGTTCATTTTCACTTTCAACAAATTTCAAAAGCTTATGAATGCCCCTATATCTAGCATTTAGCTCCATCTTTTGCATAGGGTATTTTAAAGTATGTGACTTGCTAAAGAGCATCTGCTTTATCGTGACTTTTAGTCCGATCAAAAGATCAGGCTTAAATGTGATAGCGATGAAGTGCTTAAATTTATCAAACGTGCTCTTTGGCTTTAACTTTTCATCTATTAAAATATATTTTTTCTCACTCATTTTTCGCCTTAGATTAGTAGCATAAAGCCAGTGACTACGATATTTAAAATTCCAAGAGGAAGCAAAATTTTCCAGCAAAATGCACTTAACTGATCAACTCTTAAATGTGCCCATGAAGCCCTTACCCAAAGAAAAAAGAAAAAGACAATGCTTGATTTTAAGATGATCATCAAAGCACCTGGGATAAATAAAAATTCGTTAAATCCACCTAAAAATAAAATCGTAATGATGATGCTAGCAGCGATCATATTTGTGTACTCGCCGATGAAAAACATCGCCCATCTCATGCCACTATACTCGGTGCCATAGCCTGCTACTATCTCTGTTTCGTTTTCTGTTAAGCAAAATGGCGTTCTATTGCACTCTACGAAGCTTGCTATTAAAAAGAGCAAAAAGGCAAGGGGCTGCTTGAATATAAGCCAGCCAAAAATTCCTTTTTGATAGTTGTTTATATCCACAAGTGAGAGTGAGCTAGTTACCATTACGACGCTTAAAAGAGCCATGCCAGCGACTATTTCGAAACTAAGAAGTGAGACGACCGCACGAGCCGCGCTAATTAGTGCAAATTTATTATAGCTAGCAAGACCTGCTGCAAGTGGAGAGAAAACGCAAACTGAAGCAACACCAGCGATGTATAAAATACCAACATTAATATCTGAGAGAATCGGACGTAATGTATGTCCAAAAATTTCAAACTCAGGCAAAAACGGCACAGGTGCAAGCGCTGCAAATGCGGCAATGGCTGATATTAGTGGAGCTATTAAAAAGATAAATTTATTCGTATTTGCTGGCACGATGTCCTCTTTTGTAAAGAGTTTTATCATGTCAGCTACTATCTGTAAAATTCCAGCAGGTCCAACCATATCAGGTCCCACGCGGCGCTGCATGTAGGCTAGTACCTTTCTCTCAGCATAAGTTGCTAGTCCTGCAAGGCTTGCCATGACGGCTAAGATGACCACGGCTTTAACGATAGTGCTTAGCACAAAAAATAGTGTTTCACTCATCTCTTGCCTTTATAATTTTAACTACGGCGTAGCTTTTGCCATTAAATATAACCCCCACATCAAGCTTATCGTCATAATCGCCTAAATACGCAGCGACTCCGCCAAGTTCGCTATCAAGCTCCACGCAAATGGCAAGCTTATGCTCATCTTTTTCTAAAATAATTGCTTCATTTTGTGAAATTTCAAATTTAGCCATAAATTCGCTACTTGCATAAAGCTTAGCTCTTTTGGCTGTTTGTGTGGCATAGTTTGCAAAAAATGATGGCAAATTTATAGGATTTGTAAGGTTAACTAGAGCTTCGCCATCTTTTAAATTTGGCTCATTTTTTTCTTTTAAAAGTGGCTCTATATCATCATTTGGTGTGAAATTTGAAATTTCAAGCTTATAGCCTCTGTGACTTGTGCCGTTGTTTGCGTAAAAATTTTCTAAATCATCAAATTTAATGCCTCTATATCCTTTTTCTTTTGGCAAAAGTGGCGTGTAATCAATCGTATCTTTAGCCATTAGTCCAAGTGCGTTTGCAATATCGTTTAGAAAATAACCTTTGTGCGGTATCGCCACATTTGTTGGCACTAGGGCGTTATTTATGCTTGTAAATGTGCCTTCTTGCTGATTTAGCGCGCTAGCATCGATATCGCCTTCAAAAATGCTAAATTTAAATTCGCCATTTTCGTTATAGCCAAGCGTCTTGCCAGGCTTTTTCTCGCTTGCAAGAGTGCAAATTTTAGCAACGCCAAGTGAGTTTGTGCGTGGTGGTATTAGCATCACACGAAAAGGCGTAGCTCTTGCGATCACTCCAGTAAGTGCTGCTAGTAAATTCGCATTTTCATCCGTGTAAAAATCGCTTCCTAAAATGAGCGTAAATTTGCTTTTGCCCTCACTTAAAGCTGGTACATCTAAGCCAAAATTTTCATCAAAATTTTCAAGTTTTGATGTAAGTGCGCTAGGTAAATTTTTACCCCAGTTTTTAAGTATAAAAAGTAAAATTTGCTCTAATTTTCCAGCTTCATGCGTTACATAGATAAAATTTTTAGAATATTTTTTAACGATCTCATCGGCTATGTGATGAAAGTAAATTCCAGCTGCTTTATTCATTTTTAAAGCGTTATTTAACTTAAAGCTTGTCACTGGGCTTTCGTGTCTTAAAAAACTACCAGCACTGATGATAAAATCGCTTTTTTTAATATCTTCATAGTCTGCATTATATGAGCTAAGCCCGCTAAATTCGCTAAATTTATTTAAAAATTTTTGATAATTTAGCGCCTCATTATTTATTAAATTTAGATCAAATTTCTCTCTTAAACGCTCTAAAATAAGGGCCTCTTCGTTCGTGATAAAGCTATTAAATTTTATATTTTTGATCGCGCCATTTTTAATATTTAAAACAATCTCTTCAAATTTCTCTTCATTTTTACAGGCAAGCTCGTTGTGAAAGTCATAACCAAACCTAGCTGCTCCACTTATTTCGCCAAATGTAAAATCATTGCTGACGCGGTAAATTTGCTTACTTCTGTCGCTAGTACTCTTTTCTTTTACGTCATAGTAAATTAGCTCGCAATCGCTTTGATGTGGATTTGCTGCTGGTATATGGTTTAGCTCCCAGATATTTGTGCTATATTGAAAATGCGAACTAATAAGCGCTCCAGTAGGGCAAACGCTGATACACTCGCCACAAAATGAGCAGTCAAGACTCTCGCCCACGCTTGGACCTATTAAGCTTTTTTGCATCTTACTAAAAACTGCGTAGGCATCTTTTGGCATACTCTCTTTTAGCTCTTTTGGTACCTCAACGCCCCTTGGTACGGTCTTTAGTGCACTCTCACCGATCCTATCTTTACAAACAGTGACACATCTTTCGCAGACTATGCAAAGAGCTGGATCGTAGTTGATTAGCCCCCATTTTTTATGTGGTTTGTGCGTGTCAGCGATGGCAAATTTTTGTTCATTTACCTTTAGACGCGTGGTTAAATTTTGTAGTTCGCATTCGCCACTTTTGTCACAAACGCCACATTGAATCGGATGATTTACGCAGTAAGTCTGCATGATCGCATTTCGCTCGGCAGCGATTTCTGGCGTGTTTGTATAAATTTGCATATCCTCTTTTGCTTTGGCATTGCAGCTATACACTACTTTGCCATTTGCCTCGACCATGCAAAGCCTACAAGCAAGAGTTGGTGAACAGCCGCTAAGATAGCAAAGAGCTGGGATATAAATTCCATTTGCTCTTGCGATATTTAGGATGCTCTCGCCTTCATCTGCTTCTAAAATTTGATCATTTATGCTTATTTTCATTTACTAACTACTACTTGTTTAAATGCGTATCCATCAAACTCTTTTGCGCCAAATATCGCAACTGTGCCTTTTAGTGAATGGTCTAGTTTAAATTTTGCCTTCACGCTAAAATCTTTTGCTTTAAGCTCTAGCGTATCGCCATCTTTTGCCTTTGCTACGATACCAAACTGCACACCACCTACGATCTCATCGCTTGCATTTTTGTTTAGATAAACGACCGCTCCGTCAAAATTTTCAAGCTCTTTTAGCTCGTATATTTTGTGATAATCATTAAATTCTTTCCTGCGACCACCAGCTAAAACGACATTTTTGCCTAAAATTTCAAGTAGCCAAAAGATCGCATCTTTATCTGGATGAGTAAAAAATGAATCATCAATAACGATGTTTTTAACGTCCTTTATCCACTCGCCTAGCTCTTCAAATTCCTCTTCACCAACATTGCACTCGCCACTTATCAGCCCATCATCAAGCTCGCTAAAAAACTCATCGCAAGATAAATTTGCGTATTTGCAAAGAAGAGCTAAGACGTAGCTTATTGAGCCTATTTCGCAGCGGATTAAATTTTCGCCGCCAAGCTCGCTATCTTCGATGCAAGAAATGTACTTAAACTCGTATTCTTTTATCTTTTTTGCTAAATTTTTGTCGCTCAAGCTTAGTAAATTTGCAATGCTTAAGCTTTTACCTGCTATTAAATCATTAAATTTCATATCTTGCCCTTTTTTATAGTTAATACCCAATCAACTTGGTTAAATTTAAGCGAGTTCATCACTTCGCAGTTTAGATTATAGGCTAAATTTACAGCCTTTGTCACACCACTAAAATCGCCTATCTCAAATAAAAATATAATCACTTCATTAGGTTCGCTAGCCTTTATTTGCTGACCAAGAGTGCTCAAAAACTCACTCTTTAAGTGCCTAAGATCGACCCTTCTCATCTGTCGACCTCACCTAAGATGATATTTGTGCTACCTATGATCGTAGCGACGTCAGCGATGTACTGGCCTACCAATAAATCTTCATAAATAGCGCAGTGCCAAAAGCTTGGCGTGCGAATTTTTAGGCGATATGGGCTTGCGCTGCCGTCTGAGTTTATATAAATTCCAAGCTCTCCCTTTGGCGACTCACTAGCAAAGTAAATTTCACCTTTTGGAGGCTTTAGCCCCTGAGTTATTAGCACAAAATGCTGCATTAGCGAGTAGTTTTGGCTCATTATCTGCTCTTTTGAAGCGCTCACGTAATCTGGCGCATCAGCGATAATGGCGGGGCTACTTGTCTGATACTTGCTAACACACTGCTTTAAAATTTTTACACACTCGCGCATCTCTTTCATGTAAAGCAGATACCTTGCGTAGCAGTCGCCGTGTGTCGCATAAGGCACGTCAAATTCTAGCTCATCATAGATGAGATATGGCTCTTCTTTTCTGATATCACGTGCGACGCCGCTCGCTCTTAGCATGACGCCAGAACAGCCGCTACTAAGGGCTAGCTCTTTGCTAATTACGCCCACATCTACAAGCCTTGCTTGCCAAATTCTATTTTCGCTTAGCAGATCTTCATAAAGCGTGATGTCGCTTGGAAATTTCTCACAAAATTTAAGCAGCTCCTCGCACCAGCCATCAGGCAGATCAAGCGGCACACCACCGATCCTTATCGAGCTATGTGTTAGTCTTGCGCCGCAGTATTTTTCTATTAGATCAAGGACGTATTCACGCTCTCTAAATGCGTATAAAAAGACGCTCATAGCCCCAACGTCAAGGGCGTGCGTGGCTAAAAATAAAAGGTGCGAACTAATGCGGTTTAACTCTAAAAGCATCACTCTAATGATCTGTGCACGGCGAGGCACTTCTATAGCACAAAGCTTCTCCACGGCCGCGCAAAATGCATAGTTATTCGCACTTGATGCGATGTAGTCCACTCTATCAGTTACTGGGATAAATTCCTGATAGGTCATATTTTCAGCCATCTTTTCAACACCTCGGTGCATGAAGCCAAC
Source organism: Campylobacter concisus (assembly GCF_003048405.1). Lineage (NCBI taxonomy): Bacteria > Pseudomonadati > Campylobacterota > Epsilonproteobacteria > Campylobacterales > Campylobacteraceae > Campylobacter > Campylobacter concisus. The sequence continues at coordinate 713,639 of NZ_PIQS01000001.1, forward strand.
CTCTGGCATAGCGCGCACGACCTTTTCGCCATCAAGCTCAAGCACAAGCTTTAACTGACCATGAGCACTTGGGTGTTGTGGGCCAAAATTTAGTATCATCTTGCCGTCATTTTGCTCAAATTCTAAATTTTCAAAAAATGGTTTTAAGCGGTTTGGTGACTGGCTCAAGGTCTTTCCTTTACTATCTGGCTCTGGCTAAATTTAGCCTTTTTGACAAATTTTACGCCACCTTCTTCTTGATACTCGTACTCTTCGTTAAATACTCTTGAAAATCCAAAGGTATCTTTCTCTTCAATATAAGCTGGATCGCGGTTCTCTTCGCCAATTTGCTCTCTAAACTCGCTTCCAAAAATTTTATCCACCTCGTACCATTTAGCAGCCTCGTCGCCCACTAGCGGATAGCTCCTTAAGAGCGGGTGTGAGTGCCAGTCATCAGGCATGATGAGGCGCTTTAAATTTGGATGATCTTTAATGAGAACGCCGCTTAAATCATACATCTCGCGCTCAGCCCAGTTTGCGCTTTTGTAAAGCTCGCAAACGCTTTTTAGCATTTCATCCTTTTTAACAAAGCATTTTATGCGAGTGCGTCTATTTTTACTGATACTAAGAAGCTGATAAAAGACCTCATACCCACCGTTTTGACTTATGAAATCGACCGCAGCAAGCTCGCTAAGCTGCTCGTAGCCAAAGTTTTTTAACACCTCAAGTGTTTTGTAGTTTTTACTAGAATTTATATAAAGTACAAGCTGATCAAACTCCACATAACTAGATAAAATTTCTACTCTGCTTTGCTCTAAGATAGCTAGCTCTTCATCAAATTTAGAACCTCTTACCTCATCTTTTGGCGTCTGCTTTTCTATGTAAAATTTTTCTTTGTAATACTGCTTTTTTTGCAGATCATTCTTTGGCTTATACTCTCTCATATCTCAAGCTTCCTTGGCTTTTGCGCCCTAAATGCACTTTGCTTTCTTATCTTTTTTTGAAGCATCATAAGTGCGTATTGAAGCGTCTCTGGGCGCGGGGCACAGCCTGGGATGTAGATATCAACTGGTATTATGCGGTCTACACCTTGAACGGTAGAGTAGGTATTAAACATGCCGCCAGTGTTTGCACAGCTACCCATCGAGATGACCCACTTTGGCTCAGGCATCTGGTCGTAAAGACGCCTTGTAAACTCAGCGTGTTTTTTAGTTAGCGTGCCAGCTATGATCATTACTTCTGAGTGTCTTGGGCTAGCCCTAAAAATGGTGCCAAATCTATCAAAGTCATATCTGCTAGCGCCACTTGCCATCATCTCGATCGCACAGCAAGCAAGCCCGTAGCTAAGCGCCCAAAGTGAGTTACTCCTGCCCCACTGCACGAGCTTATCAACGGTTGTTAAAACGACTGGCAAGCCACCATTTGCAGCGTAATTTATCTGATGCTTTGCCATTTAAAGACTCCTTTTTGCCAAGCATAAGCAAAGCCGATAAGTAAAATCGCCACAAAAAGCAACATTTCAATTAGTCCAAAAATTCCAAGTAGCCTAAAATCCACCGCCCACGGATACATAAAAATGACCTCAACATCAAACAAAATAAATAAAATTCCATAAAAAAAGTAGTGGATATTTATCTTATTTGGCTGTTTTACGGTGGTTGGACCACACTCATAAAAGCCAAGTTTTAAGCGCTCGGTATTGCGGTTGGCTAGTTTTTTGCTTATTTTTGAAGATAAGAATGTTATTAAACAAAATGAACAAGTCGCTAGTAAAAGTATGATAAATGCACCAAAATAGGTACTTTCAAGCTCTGAATGTGACATACTTTGCCTTTTTTAATTTTTAAGATTCTACTAAATTTAAATTTATTTGAGCTTGAAACGGCTTAAGAGTAGGGTGAGTATTGTGCTTTTGTGTAAAAATTACTCCTATTTTATCTTCTCAACTGCATCTTTTGCAGCACTTATTCGCTCGCTCTCGTCTAGCTCACGCACAAAGCCATCTTTTACCAAGATGATCCTAGTTGCTACATCAAAATAGCTATCATCGTGGCTAACAGCGATTATGCTTATGCCTTTATTTTGTAAAAATGGCAAAATTTCTTTATAAAATTTTCGCTTAAAGAGTGGATCTTGATCGGCTGCCCATTCATCTAGGATAAGGATAGAGCGGTGTTCTAAGATGGCTATTAAAAGACTTAGACGCTTTCGCTGGCCAGTTGAGAGTTGCGTGGTACTAAGCTTATTATCTATGACACTTACTTTTTTGTCGATCTCAAGCAAGGCTAAAAGCTCGTCTATTTCGCTTTGGCTAGCAAAGCCATTATGAGAGAGCGTTTGCGAAAATAGATAAAAATCAGCAAAAATAGCGCTAATCTTTGCCTGATAACTTTGTAAATTTCTTTCATCTATCTTTGTGCTATCAAGGTAAATTTCGCCACTACTTGGGCGTATTAGCCCGCAAAGTAAATTTATAAGCGTACTTTTACCACTACCATTTTTACCGATGATAAACGTTATCTCACCGCGTTTGATCTCTAAATTTACGTCTTTTAGGCTAAATTTGCCGTGAGTGTAGTTGAAATTTATATCTTTTAGTTTTATGTTTTGCCAATTATCGCTTAGGCTATCATCAAATTTAAAGCCTTCCTTAAATTTATTTAGATTTAAGCTCATGATCTTTTCTAAACTCACTTTTGCGCTAAGTGCAGCTGGTATGGAGCCAACCATACTCATAAATGAGCCTCTTAAAAATAGTATCGTTAGGCTAATGCTTAGTGCCGTTTGCAGGCTCGCCCAGTCAAATGCCACGCACAAAAATACACAAAGTCCTACTGAGCCAAGAAGCATAATGTTCGTGAAATTATCACTTAATGCGTGATAAATATCGGCCTTTACCATATTTTGACGTTTTTTATCGCCTGTAAAATTTAACTCATCAAAGCAGACACTTGCCCTTACTCTATTTAAACTAAGCTCTCTATGCCCCTCTACGATATCGTCATAGTGCTTTTGCAATGCGTCATCTTGAACTCTAGAATACTTAAAATAAAGATGAATTTTTTTCATAAAAAGCGTATTTATAAAAAGAGTCGCACCGATCCAAACGGATAAAAAGATAAAAATTTTTGGAGCGATTACACAAAGGTAGATGCTGGCACAGACGATAAAAACTAGGCTTTGTATAAAGCCAGTAGCACTCATAAAGGCAAATGTGATCGTTTTTATGTCATTATTTAGGCTAGCTATGATCTTTGCTTTGCCGATCTCGTTTATCACGCTATTTGGCGTGTCTAAAATTTGTTTTACGCTTTGATACCTTAGCTCGTAGATAAATTTATGCCCAAAATTTGTAAGCGATATATTTGCGGCGATGGCGCTTATAAAAAATAAAAGTAAAACTGCTATAAATTTAATCGCAAGAATTGGATCAAATTCCTTTAAGCTTACAAGCTCATTATTTATAAATGAAAGGGTCCAAACACCAAGTCCGCTAAATACGAGTGTTAATAACACTATTTTAGAAATTTGGTAGATATTTTTTTTAATTAAATTTGCAAGCATTACATCGCAGCTCGTGGCTGAATGATATTTGGCTCATACTTTTGTTCAGTGTTTTCGCTCATTATACGAAGCACCTTGCTTCGTTTTATCTTCGCGTCATCTTTAAATATCGCACGAACTTTGTCCATACCAGCGTAAAAATCACGCATAAGCACGATGCAGATATATTTGCCAAAAAATGTCGGTTTAATAATGCCATTTTCTTCGTATACCGCATTTACAAGCTTAAGCAAGCTAAGCTCCATAAATAAGGCCTTGTTAATGTTTGTGTTATTTTCATCGTTATATCTTTTAATATCAACTCCGCCATCAAAAAGCCTTGTTAAAAACGTGTATTTAAGTCGCTCTTTCTTGCTAAAACCACATTTTGCGATGACTGGGCTTTGTCTATTTTTTATCCTTTTGCCGTATTCAAGTAGATTAAACGCGTTTATTACAAGCTCACCGTTAAGAAAGCTAAATGCCCCGCTACCAACGCCTAGATACTCTAAATTTGAACCAACATATTCGTCACGAAGGTCAGCACTTTTTTCATTTGAAAATGCCCAAGCGTTGCTTTGTTTGTAGTTACTTTTGCTAAATTCTTCAGTGATTATCTCATAAAATTCACGCTCATTATCTACGTTTGAAACACCAAGCGAGCGAGCTATATTCTCTCTTGTTAGCTCTGATTTCATAAGCGGATAGAAGGTGATTTGTTGCGGAGAGATCGATTTTGCGGTATTTATGTCGTTTATGAGCTGCTCTTTCGTTTGATTTGGGAGGTTAAAGATGAGATCAAGGCTAATGACTGGAATTTTGCCAAGAGCGAGCTCAAGCTTTCTTTTTATCTCCTTGGCTGAGCCAAATTTTTCATATCTGCCAACTCTTTTTAACGTTTCATCATCAAAGCTTTGTACGCCAACGCTTAGTCGATCAATTAATCCATCAAATCTAGCTAAACTCTCGGGTGAGATGTGATTTGGATCGCTTTCTGCTGAAATTTCATCTATACTAAAAAGCTCTTTTGCAAGCTTAAGCGTTTTCTCAAGCTCAGGCTCATTTATAAGCGTCGTACCACCGCCAACATAAAGTGAATCAAAGTCAAATCCAGCCTCTTTAACCTGCCTCATCTCCTCACGTAAATTTTCAAAGTAAGCTTTTGCAAGCTCTTGCTCATAGTGGTACTTATGAAACGAGCAATATGGACAGAATGTGTGACAAAATGGTACATGCGCGTAGAGCATATACTTTTTGTCTTTTTTGGGAGTTTTGGTGTAGGTTGTGGTTAAAATGTCTATATTAAATTCATTATATAGTGATCTTTGAATAGAATTATGAGCGTAATTTACGGCAAAATTCTCGATAATATTTTTAAAGATCATAACTAATCGCCTTAAATAAGTTTGGTTTTAAATTGATGCGTTAGGATAGCTAACTTTTAATAAATTTAGCCTTGTGCTAAAGAAAATTTTAGCTTAGCCAGATAAATTTGGCCTATAAATTTTAATTTTTTAAATCTATAAATTTCACATATCGATCAAATTTTAGCCCCAAAGCTTAAGGAAGCTACTCCTTAGATCTTGAGATAATTTTGCTTGAATCTAGCTCAAATCTTATTTTCTCATTATTTTCACAACCTATTGCTTCTAAATAATAAAATTTACCAAGAGTCGATAATGCTTTGATGTTATAAAGTATTACAACATTACTTATATCGTTTGCGTCATAATAAGTTCTTATTAAATCTTTTTCTGTTTTTTTACAAATTCCTTTTGGCAAAGCCCCTAATGCACTTTTTTCAATAGATAAATATTTATATTCAACATTTGCTATGCCAAGCCTATTTGCGAATTCATTTGTTACAAACCAAGAAAGAATTGCAAATACTACAATTATGAAAGCAACTACAAACTGAAGTAAGTCATTATTGTTATAAAAATATTCCAAACCTTTAAAGTATACAAGTGTCATAAGATAAAGTCCAACTATTGAAGAAAAAAACCATCCATTGAAACTAAAATTTTCGGGAAAGATTATTATTAATATAGCAACTTTACATAAAGAGAAAGTTGTAAATTTATCTGTGCAAATAACAATAATCAAATAAATAAATGATCCTATCAAAGAAAACCAAAATAAAACGTCAAGTGATTTGTTTATAATAGTATTTAATGTTGCCATACAAACCAATGTAAAAAGAGGAAGCAAAGAAAGCCCAAAGAAAAATATCCATCCTATATCTTTCTTGTGATAGCCTGGATAACATAAACAAGGCAAAATAAAGAAAAGAGAAATAGTTGCTAGCATAAAAAATAATGATACACCAACATATGCTACATCTGCTCCACCTAAATCAGGAAAATATTTCAACTCAAATCCAAAATATGCAAAATAATAGATCATGCCAACCAAGCTAATGCCAGATAGTATCAATGGATGAAATTTTAAAAGAGCATTAAAATAGTCTTTTGTACCTCTTTCTTCAAAAGATTTTGTTAAATAATATTTAAAATGTTCGTTAGAAAGTAGTTTGTTTTTTATTTTAATGCTATCCTTATTCAGTAATTCATTTTTTTTATCATTAATATACTTATCAGTGATTTTTACTTGCTCTTTTAAATCCCTTATAGAATTAGAATTTGAAATTTTATTTTTTATTTCACATATCAATTGATCTATTTTTGTTCTTGTATATTTTTCTTTTTCTGCACCTTCTTTAATGTTCTTTTCTAAATCTGATAATAAGTCTGAAATATTGTACTTCAAGTACTCAAAATCTGGAAAATGACTCTTACAAAAATCTTTAAAGTTTTTAATTGCCTCTACCTTGTCTTTGTCGTCGTTGTTTTTTGGTAAATTTGATAATGATAAAAAATTTTGATCGTTAATGCTATTTTGTAAACTATTTTTTATATTGGATATATTTTCTTTTAATATTAGGTCTTGATATGATAAAGTTAGTTCTTCATGAATGTTTATATTATCAAATTTAATCCTATTTTTTATCTCGGATATTTTGGAATATATTTGATGTTTTATTTCTCTTAGTTTTTTATAAAAAACATCAGGATCATCTTTATCCGAACCACTATATAATCTCTTTTCCTTGTTTAAAAGAACTATTAACTGACCGTATTTATTATCATATTTATCCAAGTTTTCAAAAGTTTCTCTTAAAAAAAGTATGAATTCGTCTATCCTAGCAATATTATTTTCTTTCTGTTTTAAATTATCTTGATAATTCAAAGTTATCTCCTATAAAAATTTAACTAGCTAAGCACCTTTGCGATTTCGCTCCAGCCCAAATTCTCAGCAAATTCAGCTGCTGTTTTGCCACTTTTTGTCTGGGCATTTTTATCAGCACCGTTTTCTAGCAAAAGATTTACAAGATTTAAATTCCCAGCGATCGCCTCGTTGTGAAGCTGCGTATAACCAAACTCATCAGCGTCTGTGACCATATTTGGGTGCTCTTTTATATATTGCTTTACTTGCTCATATGTATTTTTGCTCATTGGATGCTCTATCAAATTTTCAGGGTGCTCTTTTTGCTCGTAAACTACCAAAATATCGTTAAAATCGCCAAAATCAAGCCCCCACTCTTTATCGTGCTCTTTTAGCTCTTTCTTTTGCATGCGTGAGCGCATAGCCTGCACGCTAAATCCGCCGTATGCGCGTCCATCTATCGAAAAGAGCCAGTCACTCATCTCGTCTATCTTTGCGCTTATTTGGTCGCCTAATTTTACGTTTTGCACGCTATCTGGCTCATTTACGAGCGTGCCATATATCGTTTCGCCGTCAAATTCCACATCGTCTACCCACATGTGTTCTCCGACTTCTTCGCCATTTACGACATCTAAAAAGCAAATTTTTACCATTGCATAGTCAAGCATAGGTACGATCCTGCGGCGCTCCCAGTAAACCTCACGCCAAAAATATCTAAAGCTCTCTCTGGCCTGCTCAAACGCACGCTGCATATAGTCTTCGTCGCTACTTACAAAATAGATTGGCATTTGCTTGCCAAGATCGATTTGTTTACCGAGAATTTTCTTAAAAAAGCTCATTTTTTGTCCTTATTTCTAAATTTAGATAGATCAAATTTAAATAAAACGATAAGGCAAAATTTCATCCACGAATACGCCAAATTTTAAATACAAAAACTATGCGAAATTTCTCAAATTTAGCCCAAAATCCTACAAAATTTTAAATCCAAAAGTTACGTGATGATTTCAAAATTTAGCCTACCAACTTCAAATTTAAACAAAAATGTCGTGAGATGGATTTAAATGTTGCGACGAAAAAATAAGCGTGCGCTAGGCATACAGCCTGCGGAGTGAAAATTTTTCTAGCTCATTTAAGGGCACTCACGAGAGGCCGTTACTTTAGGTTTTTAAAGCTTATCGGAAGTTCTAAATTTAACCCCCTAACGAGCTTTATACACTCCTGCAGATCATCTATGCTTTTACTTGTCACTCTGATCTCTTCGCCCCTGATCTGTGCGCTCACCTTGATCTTTGAGTCTTTGATCGCTTTGGTGATCTTTTTTGAGTTTTCACCATCAAGCGTGTCGTTTAGCTTTAGTGTCGCCTTTAAATTTCCACCGCTCGCTGGCTCTCTTTTTGTTTCTGTGATCGCTACTGGCGGGATGTTTCGCTTGATGAGCTTTGAGATCACAATGTCTTTTAGCGCATCGATCTTATTGTCGCTTGAGCTAAGAAGCGTGATAAATTTCTCTTTTTCGTTTAGCTCAACTTCAGCTGCAAGTCCTTTAAAATCATATCTCGCCGCGATCTCTTTTTTCGCCGTCTCAAGAGCGTTTTTAACCTCCATCATATCGACCTCGGCACTTATATCAAAGCTATGTTCGGTTGCCATTTTTATCCTTTCAAATTTATTTAAATAGCCCTTTGATCTTATCAAAAAGTGACTTTTTGCCAGTCTCTTCTTGCTTTATCGCCTCGCTAATCTGTTGCACAGCGGTCTGTGCGTAGATGATAGCCCCATTTGGATCGCAGTTAAAGAGGTTTGAATATGAGTTTGATTTGTTTAGATCAAGAGGATTTGGCTCCACTACCTCAGTGGCCTCGAGCAGGCCTGTTTCTAGCTCGCATGCGTAGTTTAGCGCATCTAAAAATGCAGGTAAATTTTGAGCGTAAAAGCCATCAATCGCATCTTTTATCTCACCACCTGCTTCATAGTCAGCCTTTAGTTTAGCTACGCTTTTAGCGTTTACATAAGCGCCACAACAGTAGTTTTCGGTGATCTCATTATAAATTTCGCCACTAAATTTATCCAAAAACTCACTTGGTAAAATTTTTCGCCAGTTGCTAATGTAGTTTTTAAATTTCTCATTTTGCCGGGCCAAAGAGCTTAGCGCTGTGCCCCTAGTGTAGAAATATTTTCTAAAAAATCCTTGCGTGACAGCGATACAAAAGCCGTGAGTTTTGTTAAAAATTTCATCGTCTTTATACTGCAACGCAGCACTTAGCGTATCTTTGTACTTTTGCGCGTAAAATTCCTCTACGCCAGCCTTACTAGCAAGTGCTAAAACCTCGTCAAATTTACCAGCTTTTGTAAGCTCAAGTGCCTTAAAGTACCACTTTGAAATTTCGTCTTCGCTAATGGCGTGATAGCTTATATCATAGCCCATTATCTACTCTCATTGATGAAATTTTCGATGTTTGCCGCGATCTTTGTGATGAGCGTCTTTCTAGCCTCCAAGCTGCCCCATGCTACGTGCGGCGTGATGAGTAGATTTTCTTTGTTTTTTACATTTAAAAATGGGCTATTTTCGCTCATCGGTTCGCTTTCTAAAACATCCGTACCAAAGCGTAAATTTCTCTCATCTATCGCTCTTGCCATCGCTACTTCGTCTACTATGCCGCCGCGTCCTAAATTTAGCACTATCGCATCATCTTTTAGCAAATTTATCTCGTTTGCGCCCAGTAAATTTCTAGTTTTTTCATTTAGCGGTGCATGGATGCTGATGATGTCGCTGTTTCTTAGTAGCTCATCTAAGCTTTTTTGCTTAAATTCGCTATTTTTATTTGCTCCGCTTGTCGAGTAATAGCTCACATTTGCGCCAAATGCACGCGCCACTACCGCCACGCCACGACCTATCTCGCCAAGTCCGATGATGCCAAATTCTTTGCCAGCGATCTCGCTGATATCTGCGCCAAGATAGGTAAAAATTTCACTCTTCACCCACTCACCGCTTTTAACGTATTCGTCATAAAATTTGATGTGATTTGTTAGCTCAAAAAGCATCGCAAACGTGTGTTGCACGACGCTTGCGGTTGAGTAGCCAGCGACGTTTTTAACAGCTATATTTTTAACTTTTGCATGCTCTAGATCGACATTATTCATGCCAGTTGCGCTTATACAAATGAGCTTTAAATTTGTCGCCTCCATCACGGCTTTGTCGATGATGACCTTGTTTGTGATGACCACATCAACGCCCTTTAGACGAGGCACGATCTCTTCGCTTTTTGTTTTTTGATAGCTGATAAACTCGCCAAATTTCTTAAAAACACTAAGATCTACGTTCTCTCCCAGCGTGGCCGCGTCTAAACAAACGATTTTCATCTTTAGTCCTTAATGAAATGTCCTACAAATTTAGAGTAGTTATCTAAAATTTTGCCGCCCTTTCTATATCCAAGCGCACACGCCTCATAAGCGTAAAACACGCCTGCTTGGTAGCTCTCGCCCTTCTCATCTTGGTTAAACTCGTAAAATTCTTGATAGATGGCTTTGTTTGAGTCGTATTCGCCATCACTGCTTGCTATTTGTGCGCCGTTTTCATCGTATATAGAGACGTTTGCACCTTCTCTACCAAATACCGGCTTTTTCACATATTTTTTGCCTTTTAGTGGCTCGTTTGAGGTCTCAAGCAAGAGCGGGTGATTTGGATAAAGATCCCAAAGGATTTTTAATATCCCTTTACTTTGGAAAAGTAGCGTGTAGGCGGGATTAATTATGATGGCTTTTTGATTTTTGATGATATTTGATAGTATGAGTGCCAGCTCGCCCTCATCGATCGCTATGCTCTCCCAAGGCACGAGTTTAAACCAGTACTCGAAATTTTCATCACCTTTAAAAATCCCTTCATCATCGTTAAAAACGACCTCATCAACGTAAGCAAAGTCTGTTTTAAATCCAGCCTCTTTTGCGATGTATTGTAGTAATTTCACGGTTTGCTCATCCTCGATACTACCAGCGATAGAGCTAAAGAGTATCCCCCAGCCTTCGTAAACATCCTCAAAATTTACATTATCGTCGCCAAGCGTGATAAGGCGTTTAAAATTTTGCTTTAGAGCTTCGTAAAGGTTATTAAATTGTTCTGCTTCATCCATATGATTTAGTTTTAGCATCGCCCACTGGATGATCGCCGTCTCAAAGACTGCCGTTGGCGTGTCGGCGTTAAATTCAATCAGTTTTATCGGCTTGCCATCAAGCCCACCTGCAAGATCAAATCTACCATAAAGATGCCAGTGAACGTCATTTTCCCAGCTTTTTTTGATGCTATCAACGAGATTAAACGGTATGCCTATCTCGTGAAAAAGGTTGTTGTCAATGACGTGCTGAGCAGCATTTACATACATATCGTATAGCTCATTTGCTGCTTCATAATAAGCATCTGCCTCGCTTGCTTTCACCTGTACGATCTCATCTGAGATATATGAGCTGTTATCGTTATCTGTATGCCACGCAAAGCCGATTTTTTCCATAAATTCGTTATTTAACGGAGTGATTTTTCTTAAATTTATCATTTTTAGCCTCCAAAGCTTGATGAGCTAGAGCTTGATTTTGAGCCACCACCAAAAAATCCACTCTTGCCACCACTACTTCTTGCAGCAGAATTTGCTGCTTTTTGCTTATTAAAGCTATCAACGCTTCTTGTGTATGCGCTTGGATTTTTGTAAGAATTTTGACGAGTAGCTTGGAAATTTTGATTTCCAAAAAGCTTGCTACCTATCCAGCTACCAAGTATCGCACCGGCTGCTGAGGCAAGTATCGTCTCACCAAGACTTAGCCCACCGCTACTTAGTTGTGCGTCACTCGTTTTTGTTAAATTTGAAGTGCCATTGTCGATATTTGCGTTTGCTTGAGCTAGGAGTTTATCGATCTCGTCTTTGCTTAGCACACGCTCAGTGCCGTTGATATCTTTTAACACGACTCTAGTTTCAGTACTTGGATACTCTTCTAAAATTTTATAAACGCCAGGTGCACTCTCTTCAATGATGACAAAGGCACCGTTTTTTTGCGCAACTTCATTTAGTGCGTTTTCATCACCGCCATTATTACTGCCACAACCAGCAAGGCCAGCCATAACGATCGCACCAAATCCGCCTACTGCAGCATAAGTAGCTATCTTTTTAATGTGTTTCATATCTCTCCTATCAACTCTTTTAAATTTTTATGTCTTCTAACAAGTATCACGCCTCGTTTAAATTTTATAAATTTTGAGTGGTGTATCGCTTTTATTATCTTTTCACTGGCCTTTTTCGTTGCCTTTGGCTTTAGATTTAGCTCCTTTAAAAATTCACTTAAATTTATCCATTTTGACTCATTTTCTATCTCGGCCTCTATCGCTTCATTATTTGGTATATCGTCGTTTTTTTGTGCTAAAAGTGGCCTTTGCATAGCATTTAGAAACTGCATGAGCTTTTCATCCCTGTCCTTATAAATTTGCAAAATCTCATTTTTTCGCTCGATTAGCATCTGCTCTTTTTCTTTAAAAAGCCTATCTTTATCAGCTTGCAAGTTTAAATTTAAGCTCTTTAACTCGCTTAACTCATTTAGCAAATAATTTACAAACTCATCATTTTGGGATTTGGTTTTTGTACTTTTTGGAGTGGATTTTGTGGCCTTTTCGCTACTTGGTTTCTCGTCAAGGATGACAAATTTTGTGCCATTTTCAATGACTGTATTTATCGAACCACGGCGGATTCTATTATAGACTGCTTCTTTTGTTATGCCTAAAATTTCTGCAGCTTCGTTTATAGCTAGCTTTTGCATCGAATTTCCGTTTAAAATAAAATAAAAAATTTGCTTTGATTATAAAAAAATAAGGCTAAAAGAAGAGTTAAACAAAGAGAGCAAAGCCCTCTTTGTCTTGGTTTTAGAGTCTTGACTCATAGCGTCTAAGCATATAAAGACGTTTAAGCATTTTCTTACGAGCTGCAATTTTTTGTTTTTTGCGGATCTCAGTTTTAGGCTCAAAGAAGCGTCTAGCTCTTGCTTCAGTTACTACTAAGTTACGGTCAGTTTGTTTCTTAAACTTTCTGTAACCCTCGTCAAATGACTCGTTAGGATGTACCTTAATACCAGGCAACGTCCTCACCACCTTTCAGATTAAAATAAGCCGTGAGTATAGTTTAATTTTCATAAATTTAAGCTTTTAACTATTTTTTTTTAAAACTCTTTTAATGCCATAAGCTTTATAATCATAAAATTTCAAAAAAGGCTTATTATGTCAAAGGATTTTCATCTTAGCTACGCCAAGAGGCGTTACATTTTTTTCGCCTGTATTACGCTATTTGTCTTTGTTTTACCATTTATCAGAGTAAATGATGCGCAGCTATTTTTGCTAAGTTTTGATAAAAGTAGAGTTGATCTCTTTTTTACAAAATTTGATATGCAAGAGCTTTACTTATTGCCATTTTTGTTTATCATTTTGTTCTTAAGCATATTTTTTCTAACGACACTTGCAGGGCGTGTTTGGTGTGGTTGGAGCTGTCCGCAAACTATTTTTAGAACGATATTTCGTGACCTTTTGCAAACTAAAATTTTAAAGATTAGAAAAAATATCCAAAATAAACAAAATGAGCCAAAAGGACAAATTTTAAAGCGTGCTTTAGCAGTTGGAATTTGGTGTATTTTAGCTCTTGTTATTTCGGCAAATTTTTTATGGTATTTTGTACCACCGCTTGATTTTTTTGCTTATTTAAAAGAGCCAAGTGAGCACGGAGTTTTGCTTGCATTTTGGCTTGTTATAGCTATTTGGTTAGTTTATGATGTCATCATTTTAAAAGAAAATTTTTGCATTTATGTCTGTCCTTACGCTAGGGTGCAATCAGTGATGTTTGATAACGACACTATCCAAGTTATTTACAATCAAAAAAGAGGCGGCGTAATCTATAACGGAAAAGAGAAATTTAAAAAGCCAAAAGAAGAAGGCGCGCTGTGTACTGGCTGCGAGGCGTGCGTAAGAGTATGCCCAACGCACATTGATATAAGAAAAGGTATGCAGCTTGAATGTATAAATTGTCTAGAGTGCAGCGATGCTTGCGCTAAAGTGATGAAGCATTTTGATGAAAGCTCGCTTATTGAGTGGAGAAGTATAAATTCTATAAAAGAGCAAAAAAGAGTCAAAATTTTACGCTTTAGAACGGTTGCTTACCTTGTCATTTTGGGCATTGTTTTGACAGCTGGGGTATTGATGAGTGGCAAAAAAGAAAGCATGCTTTTAAACATAAATAGAACAAGCGAGCTTTATAAAATTTTAGGTGAAAATGAAGTCGAAAATTCTTACGTATTTTTGGTGCAAAACACACAAAATAAAGAGCACGCCTTTTACTTTGAAGTAGATGATAAGAATATAGAAATTTCTCGTCCAAATAAGCCATTTATATTAAAAGCTGGCGCAAAGCAACGAGTAATCGTCACATTAAAATCAAAAAATGAAAATTTAAGCGATAAAGATCTTTTAAAACATATAAATATAAAAGCCTACGCCACTGACGAGCCAGCTATCAGCGTGCAAAGGCAAAGTACTTTTATCTATCCTAAAAGATGATAAAATGGCAAAAATTTAACAGGAAATAAGATGGCGATCTCAGAAAAGGGTAAAAAAAGATACGAACTTATCGTAAAAACAGCACTTGAACTATTTTTAGAAAAAGGATACGAAAAGACAAGCTTAAGTGATATCGTAGCGATAAGTGGTGGATCGCTTTCTAGCATTTATACATTTTTTGAGAACAAAGAGGGGCTTTTTGAGGCGATCGTTGAGCAAGAGATAGATAGCCTTATAAAAGAGATCGATGAGAAAATAGATCTTAAAATTTCTCACAGCTTGGAGGAATTTTTAACCAAATTTGCAACCATAATATTTTCTATTACTTGTAGCAAAAGACACATCTCTCTTGGTAGGATAATGATGAGCGAGGGTTCTAAAAATGGTGGCAAACTCGGTAAGACGTTTTTGGATCAAATTTTAAAAAAGATCGATCTTGTGCTTATAAATTTCTTTGAAAGAGATGAGGTAAAAGCCAAACTTGATTCAAAATTTTCAGCCAAATTTGCTGCAAAGTACTTTATACAAAGTGTGATTGGGGCTTATTACTACGATTCGCTTTTTTGATAAATGAAGAACCAAAGCTTAGTGAAAGAGAGCGTAAAAAGCATATTGGCTTGTGTGTTGAGTTGTTTTTGGATGGAATTAGTAAAAAATAAAATTGACTTTTTATTTGTTTTCTAATAGAATCGAGAACTTTAAATTTTTGTAACAATTATTACAAAAACTAAATATGATATTAAAATTTAAAATTAAGAGAGGTTTTTATGGCACTTTTTAAAAGTGCTCTTGTGCTTTCGGTTGCAGTTTTATTTCTAAGTGGTTGTTTTGAAAATAAAGAGAATAAAGCGGCAGCAGGTCACCAGATGCCGCTATCTCATGTGGATATTTTTACTGCACAAAAAACAGACATACCTATTAGTTTTGATTACACCGCAACGGCTACAAGTAGTCAAGATGTTATTATATATCCAAAAGTTGGCGGAACTATCATAAAGCAGTTTTTTAGGCCAGGAAGTAAAGTAAAAGCGGGCGATAAGTTATTTTTGATAGATCCAGAAAAATATCAAGCTAGCTTTGACTCACTTGATGCCTCTGTTGGCGTAGCAAATGCAAATTTGAAAAATGCCGAGACCGAGTTTAAAAGAATTTCTGCCCTTTATAAGAAAAATGCAGTCTCTCAAAAAGACTATGACGCAGCAGTTGCAGCCTATGACATTGCAAATGCGAATTTAGTAAGTGCAAAAGCAAATTTAAAAAATGCAAAAATCGATCTAGGATACACGACTATTACAGCGCCATTTGATGGCGTAGTGGGCGATAATCAAGTAGATGTTGGCTCGCTTGTCATAGCAAACCAAACAAAACTTGTAAGACTTACAAAAATAAATCCTATTGAAGCAGAATTTTATATCGCTGATGTGGATAATCTAAGCAGAAAAGCAAATTTAGATAGTGGCGCTTGGCAGCAACTAAATAGCGAGGCTGTTTTAAATTTAAACAATGAAGATTTTACTGGCAAGGTGACATTTATAGATAATGTCGTAAATACCGCAACTGGTAGCGTTTTAGCAAAGGCTAGCTTTGATAACAACGAGGGTAAAATTTTACCAGGTGCGTTTGGCCATATAAAGATGAGCGGCTTTGTTCAAAAAAATGCCTTTAACATCCCACAAGTTGCCCTTCAACAAAGCGCTACAAACACTTATGTTTTGGTTGTAAAAGATGGCAAGGTAAGCCAAAAAAATGTAAAAATAGGATATCAAACAAAAAATATGGTAGCAGTCACTGAAGGCCTTGAAGAGGGTGATAAGATAATCGTTAATAATTTCCTTAAAATTGGAGTTGGTGCACCAGTTGAAACTGATAAAGACCTAAGTGCGGAATTTATAAATGGCAAAGATGCAAACGCTACAAGTAGCAAGTAAAGGCAGATAGATGTTTTCAAGATTTTTCATAAACCGCCCGATATTTGCGACTGTTATATCTATCATCATAGTTATAGCAGGTTTTATGGGTATCAAGGGGCTTCCTATAGAGGAGTATCCAAGTCTTACTCCGCCTACTGTCTCTGTAAGTGCGACATATAGCGGTGCTGATGCGCAGACTATCGCCGACTCAGTAGCAAGTGCGATCGAAGATCAGATAAATGGTGTAGAAAATATGCTCTATATGCAAAGCACATCAAGCTCAGCAGGTACTATGAATATAAGCGTATATTTTAAGATCGGCTCATCGTCAAAACAAGCTACGATCGATGTAAATAACCGCGTGCAAGCCGCCCTCTCAAGATTGCCCCAAGAAGTGCAAAATATGGGCGTAACAGTGCGTGAAAGAAGTGGTTCGATCCTTCAAGTTGTTGGCTTTACAAATCCAAATATGGATTTGATTGAACTATATAACTATGTAAATTTAAATATTGCTGATGAGATAAAAAGGGTTAGTGGTATAGGTGATACAGTATTGATAGGCACTAAAGAGTATTCTATGAGAATTTGGCTAAAGCCAGATAGACTAGCTCATTTTAAACTAACTCCAAGTGACGTCATTTCTCAAGTAAAAATTCAAAACTCACAATACGCTGCTGGCAAGATAGGCGAACAGCCATCAGATGGTGGCAACCCTTATGTTTATTCTGTTCGTACCGATGGACGTCTTAAAAATGCAACTCAGTTTGGCGATATAATAATTAAAAGTTCTGATGGATCAGTATTGAAGCTAAAAGATGTAGCTACCATAGAGCTTGGAGCAGCTAGCTATGCTAACGACGCGATGTTAAACGGCAAACCGGTTATTCCTCTTTTGCTATTTTTACAAAACGATGCGAATGCTCTTGCTACCGCAAATGCTGTAAAAGAAAAGCTTAACGAGTTAAAGAAAACTTATCCTGTTGGCCTAGAGCACACCATAGCTTACAATCCAACAGAATTTATAGATGTTTCAATTGATGAGGTTATAAAAACTTTTATTGAAGCGATGGTACTCGTCTTAATCGTAATGTACTTTTTCTTAAAAAGTTTTCGTGCAACTATCATCCCAATGCTTGCTGTGCCAGTTTCTATCATAGGTACATTTGGCGGACTTTATGTGATGGGCTTTAGTATAAATTTGATCACGCTTTTTGCCCTGATCCTTGCCATCGGTATCGTCGTAGATGACGCTATTATCGTCATAGAAAATGTCGAGAGAATTTTACATGAAGATAAAGATATAAGCGTAAAAGACGCCACATTTAAGGCGATGGAAGAGGTGCAAACTCCAGTCATCTCTATCGTGCTCGTACTTTGTGCGGTT
The DNA here is from genome assembly GCF_003048405.1 of Campylobacter concisus. NCBI lineage: Bacteria > Pseudomonadati > Campylobacterota > Epsilonproteobacteria > Campylobacterales > Campylobacteraceae > Campylobacter > Campylobacter concisus. The sequence goes on from NZ_PIQS01000001.1 coordinate 731,253, forward strand.
TTCGTACCAGTTTCATTTATGGAGGGCTTTGTTGGCGTTATACAAAAGCAATTTGCGCTAACACTTGTTGTTTCTGTTTGTATCTCAGGCTTTGTTGCTCTTACTCTTACGCCAGCGCTTTGTGCGGTTATGCTTAAGAAACAAGAGAGTAAGCCATTTTGGATAGTTCAGAAATTTAACGACTTCTTTGACTTTAGCACCAGACTCTTTACGGCTGGAGTGGCTAAAATTTTAAGGCATATTATTATTAGCTTTATTGTAATTGGTATTTTAGGATTTGCCACTTATAAGCTATTTGATGCTGTGCCAAAAGGACTTGTGCCTTCAGAAGACAAGGGTGCCTTAATGGTTATCACCTCACTTCCGCCTTCAACAAATATGCTAAAGACAAAAGAAGAAGTAGTCTCGATTAGCAACGCCATTTTAAGCAATCCAAATGTTGAGTTCACTATGGCTTTTGCAGGTTATGACATACTAGCTAGCTCGCTTAGGGAAAATTCAGCCGTTAGCTTTATAAAGCTAAAAGATTGGAGTGAGAGAAAAGGTGCTAACAATGGAGCTGATACATTGGCTGGCCAGTTTAATGGTATGCTTTGGAGCTCTAAAAACTCAATGACATTTGTTGTAAATTTACCACCTATTATGGGTCTTTCAATGACTGGTGGCTTTGAGATGTATCTGCAAAATAAAAGCGGCAAGAGCTACAATGAGATAGAAGCAGACGCTAGAAAAGTATCAGCAATAGCCAATGCAAGGCCTGAACTAACAAATGTCAGAACCACGCTTGAGACAAATTATCGTCAGTTTAAGATAACAGTTGATAAAGAAAAAGCTAAATTATTTGGTGTAAGTGAGAGCGAAATTTTTAGCACGGTAGCAGCTACTTTTGGCTCTTACTATATAAATGACTTCAATCTTGCTGGTAAATCTTACCGAGTATATGCAAGAGCTGAGGAAAGTTTTAGAAATAATCCTGAGGATCTAAGAAAAATTTTCGTCCGCTCATATGATGGCGGCATGGTGCCACTAAATTCAGTAGCAACACTTACAAGAACGATCGGACCTGACATTGTTGATAGATTTAACCTCTTTCCATCAGCTAAGATCATGGGCGATCCAAAAACTGGCTATACATCAGGTGATGCGATAAGGGCGATCCAAGAGGTCGTAAATGACACGCTAAGCAGCGAGGACTACGCTATAAGCTGGGCAGGAACTGCGTATCAAGAGGTAAATTCTCAAGGAACAGGCACGGTCGCCTTTATCTTTGGTATGATCTTTGTCTTTTTGATCCTTGCAGCTCAGTACGAAAGATGGCTCATTCCACTTGCGGTCATCACAGCTGTACCATTTGCGGTATTTGGCTCATTGCTAGCAGTCTGGATAAGAGGGCTAACAAACGATATCTACTTTGAGATCGGACTCTTGTTGCTTATTGGTCTGGCGGCTAAAAATGCCATTTTGATCGTAGAATTTGCAATGCAAGAGCGTGATAGCGGTAAGAGCATATTTGACTCAGCGATAAATGCAGCTAGACTTCGCTTTAGACCAATTGTAATGACATCAATCGCATTTACTCTTGGCGTCTTCCCGATGGTTATAAGCACAGGCGCAGGCGCTGCATCTCGCCACTCATTAGGAACTGGCGTGGTTGGTGGTATGATCGCTTCTACGACGATAGCTATATTTTTTGTGCCAATGTTTTATTATTTGCTTGAAAATTTAAATGAGAAATACTGGAAAAAGGGAGCAAAAAAAGATGAAAAATAAGGCGTTTATACTTATAACGGCGGCGTTTTTAGCTGGTTGCTCATTTCGTCCAGATATGCCAAACGTGGATACAAATTTCACATCTACTTACACTTATGAGACAAGCGATATAAGGGATCTTTGGTGGAGAGAATTTAACGATGAAAATTTAAATGCTCTAGTTGAAAGTGCGCTTGAGAAAAATACAAATTTACGTGTTGCTTATTTAAATTTAGAGAAAGCAAAAGCAAGCCTTGGCATAGCTGAGGCGGATTTGCTTCCTAGTATAAATTTAAATATAGGCTACGAAAAAGCAAAAAGTAGCGGGGAAACATATACTAAACAACCACAAACTCGTTATAGAAAATCAGATATAAATTTAGGATTAAACTATGAGATTGATCTTTGGGGTAGAGTAAGAAATAATGTAGCAGCAGCCGAAGAAAGTCTAAATGCAACCAAATTTGACTACGATAGCGCGAGACTAAGTATCAGCTCAAGTGTTGCAAAAAGCTACTTTGCGTTAGTTTCATTAAATATGCAAGAAGCTGTGCTAAGAGAGACTCTAAAAACTTATGAAGATACACTAGCGCTTCGCAAAACACAGCTTGATCTTGGAAGTATAAATGAGATGACTTATTTGCAAAGTAAGGCAGCAGTAGAAAGCGCTAAGACCAATCTTACTTCTATATTAAATGCAAAGTCAAAGGCTATTACCTCACTAACTATCTTGACTGGTAAAAGTAATAATGAAATTTTAAATGGAGCTGTTACTAGCTCACAAAATTTACCAACTTCTCCCGAGATAAGTGCTGGCATTAGCTCTGAAATTTTGCTAAGAAGAAGCGATGTAGCAAGGGCACTGGCTGATTTAAAAGCTACAAATGCTCTTGTTGGTGTTGCAAGGGCTGAGTATTTTCCAAGCATTTCACTGACTGGACTTTTTGGCTTTTCAAGTATTGATTTTGAAAATATCTTTGTTGGAAATGCCAATACATGGAGCATAGGGGGCTCTTTAGCACAGAAAATTTTTGATTTTGGTAGGACAAAAAATAATGTAGCAGTGGCTAAAACAAATGAACAAATTGCCGCTGTTAATTATGAAGCAGCGGTAAAATCGGCTCTTGGCGAAGTAAGAGATGCGCTTGTTTCAAGGCAAAATGCAAAAATTTCTTTGGAACAAGTGAAAAATTTGCTAAAATCCCAACAAAGAATTTACTCGCTTGCTAAAGAGCAATATGATGCTGGCTATATTGGACATTTAGAGCTTCTTGATGCACAGAGAAATTTGCTTCAGGCAAAATTACAAGACGTCTCAGCAAAGCTTGATGAGGTCGATAGTGCAGTCGAAGTTTATAGAGCTTTTGGTGGCGGTTTTAAGTTAGAAAAATAATTAAAAAGGAGAGAAATTGGGAACTAAGATATTAAATTTCTTGTTTTCTTGGGGTTTTTTCGTTTTTGCTATCGCTCTTGGCGTAGCATTATGGTTTGCGATAAATTACGTGGATACATTTAGGCTTGAGTCAAGCTTTTATGATATCGGTGAGATATTTATGATGGCGGCTGTTTTTTGTATTGCTTTTTATGTGATCGCAGCAATATTTGTTATTCCTATTAGAGCGATCAAAAAATCTTAATCTTTCATCTAAGGACAAAATCCTTAGATGAACTCCTTGACTTCATTATGTAAAATTCTTAGATTTTTGATTATTTATTTTAAAAATTTATTTATGAAATTTACCGCATTTATATTACTACTTCTAACAAGTATATTCTTAATAGCTTGCTCAGCTAATCAAGCAAACAAAAAGATAAGTAACTCTGAGCTAGAAAACTTAGCTAAACAATATGGTGGAGTATATATATTTAATCAAAAATTTGTTGATGAGATAGAGAGAAGAGAAAAAGAAAGAAGCGATTATATGGATGATTTCTTTAGAAATAACAAAAGAAATTTTAAAAGAGCTGATCTAGAAATCATGGATCAAAAACTCCCTCAAACCCTCTCAAATGGTAAAAGATATTATGAAAATTCAACAGACTATGAAAACCAAACCAAAAAAAAGATAAAAATTCCAACACAATACAAAGAAAAGGTTATAAATTTTATAGGTATAGATAATTACAACAAATATAAACCAGGATTTGATCTAGGTTATTTTTGTATAGATAAAGAAGGCAATATCGAAGTAATAGATATGACAGTTGATTACTATATTGTAAAAACAGATTATGGACTATTTGGTGATGAAGGAATGGGAATAAGCTTTAGTAAAAAAAGTATAGTTCCAGTAAGCGGTGGAAACAAATTCATTCTAATAAACAACAAATTTATAAAAGCAAACAAGGACAAGTAAGTGCAAACTAAAAAATCAAATAAAGAGCTAATAAATTGCTTTAAAGACTATATTGATATAGCTGATGCAAGTTATGCAATGCTTCATAATGTATTTGAGAATGAAAGAAATGGACTTGATGAGCTTTATAATAAATGAACTAAGCTATAAAAATACTTGAAATAAATTTTAATAAACCCCAAACAGCACATAATAAATTAATAATATTATAAATACAATAACAATAAAATATCCAAACTAAAATTTCAAACATAAAAGGATAATCAATGAAATTTCTAGCTATAACACTCTTACTTCTAACAAGTATATTCTTAATAGCTTGCTCAGCTAATCAAGCAAACAAAAAGATAAGTAACTCTGAACTAGAAAACTTAGCTAAACAATATGGTGGAGTATATATATTTGATGAGAAATTTGAGAAAGAGATAGAGAGACAAGAACAAATAAGAGATAGTAAAAGAAAAGAAATTTTAGAGAGAATAAAGACAATACCTAATAAAAATGAAAGAAATCAAAAAATGAGAGAAATTTTAAAAACAGAGTTTTACGATAATCCAAAAATGGATCAAACCCTCTCAAATGGTAAAAAATACTACACTCGCTGGATATATTATGAAAACCAAACTAGTAAAAAAGCTAAAATCTCTGAAGTCTATATAAATAAAATAATTGAGTTTATAGGTTTAGAAAATTTTAACAAAGAAAAACCATATTTAGATTTAGGAAAATTATATGTAGATGATAATGGAGAAATAGTTCCTATAAGCATAGATGTTTATTATGAAACATATAGTACCAAATATGGACTATTTGGTGATGAAGGAATGGGAATAAGCTTTAGTAAAAAAAGTATAGTTCCAGTAAGCGGTGGAAACAAATTCATTCTAATAAACAACAAATTTATAAAAGCAAACAAGGACAAGTAAGTGCAAACTAAAAAATCAAATAAAGAGCTAATAAATTGCTTTAAAGACTATATTGATATAGCTGATGCAAGTTATGCAATGCTTCATAATGTATTTGAGAATGAAAGAAATGGACTTGATGAGCTTTATGATAAATTTGGTAAAGATAATGTCCCTGAAAACATTGTAAATTCTTATAGAGAAAATGAAAAGAAAAAGCCTGTTTGGAGATATGCAGATGATATTACCTTGGGTGATAAAATTGATATAAGCAATGAAACAGACACATCACAAACAAACAATAGAAAATTTGGTGACCTTACCGCTTATGCTCTTTGTATAGAAGCAAGATTTATGGCAGATAAAATAGTAAAGAAACCAGTTGGGGCAAATGGAGAAACAAAAGATACTGAACTCAAAAATGATGTAAAAAATTTTATAGCTTTGGTACCGGATCAGCCACCCTATATCTTTTATAAGCCTGAATCCCTCTCTCCTCGCACAAAACTATTTGTTAATCGCTATGAGCTAGTAAAGCACATACCTAATCAAAAATCAGGTTTTAGCTCAACTATATTTTATGACACTCTTAAGTCAAACTATATAATAGGCTTTAGAGGAACAGAGATGAAAATAAACGATCTCTTAGATGATGCCTTTATGGCCATCACATCAAGAGCGCTTATGCAAATATCTGCTTTAAAATCACTTCAATCCTCTATGCATGAAGCTATAAATTCTCATAGTCAAAACTTAAGTGGCTTAGATAACACCGCTAAAGACATCATTTTATCAGGTCACTCATTAGGAGGTCATCTAGCTCAAATATATGCAGTAACCTTTAAAGATAGCGGAGTAAAAGAACTTTATACTTATAACGCTCCAGGAATTTATGGTGGCATATTAGCTTCAGCTTTTACTTGGAGCTTAAGGCTTCTTAGCTTTGTAGCCAAAGCCATAGCAAAAGGTGCAAGATGGATAGCAAGAGTCATAGACAAAGATGGCTTTATAGGAAAGATGGTAGGCTCAGTCTTTAATAAGATAAAAGGTATGTTTGGCTTTAAAGATGATAAGAGCAGCGTAGATGAATATGTAGATGTAGTTAAAAATAATGAACAAGCTCAAAAGACTCTTGCAGATAAAAAGGTGAGCTCTAATATAAATAAAGCTAGCAAAGAAAAAGATATAGACATAGAGATACATCACGTAGAGAGCGTTAAACAAAGTATAAATAGAGATGAAGATAGCTTTTCAAAAGATGTAGCTGTTTTGATAGAGCCTACCTTTTCAGTAATATCTGATCTAGGCTATAAGCTAGGCATAGATACAACTGGCGAAGTAAAGTATGAAAATACTGAGAATAGACACTTGGTGAATATATTGGTTAGATCTCATTTTTTAAAAGAGAGCGTTTTGGTTTTATATATGTTGTGCTATCTCTTGGAAAACAAAGAAAATGAAGCAAAAATAGAAGGCAAAGATATAGCTGAAGCACTTGATTATCTAAATGAATATATCCAGTCGCTTAAATTTAAACTAAAATGCATAAGATCGAAGTTAAATTTGGATGTAAATATAGATGATATATGTGATGCTTCTATGCTAGATACGCCTTTATATATCTTTTATGCTTATTTAAATCTCTTTTATGAATATGGCAAATTTAGTGATGAAAATTTTAAGCAAGATATGGTCGGGTATATAATAGAAAATTTAGGTAGCAACATAGATAAAAATAGCAACAAAGAGGCACATCTAGTAAAGATACTAGATATAGATGATCTAGATAAACTAGATGCGACAAAGATAGTAAGCGATGCTAGAGCTGGCGATATAGATATGCTAGTGGCTATTTGTGCTTTAAATTTATTTGTATTTGAAAAAAAGATAGAGGTAAATGAGCTTGGTAAATACTTCTCTTATAGCAAAAATATCTATAAAAATATAACGATACTACGAGATAATAGAGTGGATATAGCAGAGGCTAGCATCTTCGTAAAAGATAGAATAGATATGCTAAAGAGCATAATAAATCTAAAATATGCGGATCTAGCAAAGCTAAAAGAAAATGAAAATTTCTTGGCTAGTATAGACTCTAAGGATATAAGCTCTAGCGATGAAGCCATAGTAATAGCTAACAATAAATCTGCTCAAAATAACGATGATGTAGCTTACAACAATAAAGTAGCAACCGATGATATAAAAGCTCTTATGAATGAGAGTGTGGGAAGTATCTTTTATAAAAATAACGATACTCTTAGTGTAAGTGCAGTAGATAAAAGTATCGTTGATGTCGAGGTATTAAAGGAGATATTTAAGCTAGATAGCAAAAATATGAATCAAAGAATATATCTAAACTCTGCCCTTTTGTCTAAAGCCAATGAAGAGGAGGATTACCCACTTTATTTTAAAGACGAAAAATATAATAGTGATGAGAATATACCTCTAAATTTTACTCATCAGCCAAGAGATGAGGATAAAGATATAGGAAGGCTAAATGTTGCTTATAGAAATTCTCAAGCAAATATATTAAATTATTCACTATTAAATAAGAGTCTAAATATCAATCTAAAACCAATGAGCAAAAAGACTAAAGAGGCTCTTTCAAATTTAGATCAAAGGCAAAATTTACAAAAAGATAATCAATTTAAAGAAATTTTATCCACTGCGACTTCATGCCCTGTCATAGAGGATGACACTATCATTTGCCCACATGGTGGTCACGTGATCTTAAAAAGTAGGGCAGGCAGGAGCATAAGATCAGACGATCAAGGCGTGATACTCGATGTTGATTTTATAAACTCGCCAATAGTAGGCTGTTCAGCTAGGATTCCATGCGTCATAGTAGCTTATGTGCCAAGATCGGCACTTAGTTTAAAAAGCATGAATGATCACTACGCTGTAATGCAAGATCTAGTGCCAAACTGCCTAAGTAACACGGGCTCTTCGCTAAGGTGCATAAAAAAAGAGAATAAACTTAAACTAGAGCATAGTTTAAGTAATCCTAGTATGCAAGATAGTAGCGAAATAATAAAAGATATAAATTTAAATAATGCCTACATAAGGCTTCATATAAAATCAGCCCTTAATCAAACAGATAATCTTGCTGTTTGTATATATAAGCTAAATGATGTGGAATATAAAAACCAAGAGGGATTTAAAGAGATGGAGCTAAATTTAGACGAAGGCTCTGATATAAAAGATAAGAAGCTAAAAGAGTATCTAAAGGCTCGATTTAGAGATGATAAATTTAGTATCTCATCATTTAACTTTAAATACTCGCTTATGGATAAAAATTTTATTTTTATTACCCCTAAATATACTGAGCCTATCTATAAAGATATGACGCTTCCTAAGAGTGGAATAGGATTTTTTCAATTTGTAGATGATATTAGCGACGATAACAATCTTATCTATATTACGCCAAGTAGGGCGAAAACAGTATGTATAAAATTTGCTTATGGGTTAGATAGTGAATATAGCGATGATATAAATATAATTAAAACAGTAGTGGTGGCATAACGATGAATGATATAAATATAACCTACTCTTGCGAAGAGAGTTTAAAAAAGATAAAAGAGTACATAGCTGATGCAAAGAGCGTGACGCTTTATACGTCTAGTTTAAACTATCTCTCTTCATATTCTGGCAATATAATTGCGGAGATTGTATCAGATCTTATTTATTGTAAAGGTAAAGATAAAGACATATCAATAATAACTGATTTTTATGTAGACAAAGAGAGCTTTAAAGATAGCAAACTAAATAGAGTAAGGGAGTTTAAATATAAAGGCATTCTAGTAAAAGTAGTTCATAAAAAAAGTGCTATTGATAAATTCTTTGAAAATTTAAGAGAAGGGCTTACTCCTTTACAAACAAAAATACATAATCAAGAGATATTGGATTTAGCTCAAGATGAGCATGATAGAGAGTTGCTAAAAGATGGTAATGAAGTAGAAGATAAACCATCAAGTTTTTATCATATGTTTGAGCTTATTGTTTCTAATTATAATGAGGCTAAAAATATTTTAAGAGATTGTTTAAATACTCTAAAAAACGATCTACTAAATGATGCTAAATCATTGATAGCTAGTGAAGGATTGGATGAGTCCAAATTTGAAAGAAGCATAAAAGAGTGTTTTGATGAGCTAGATAAAAATTTAAAAGAGCTAAGCTCGGAAAATGGAGAATTTATAATAAAACAAATAGCTCTTTTTATATTAAGTCTAGTCGATATAACCGATCCAAAGGCTATAATAAAAAAATCAAATCTTGGTTTTATGGCTTATGAGCTTGGAAAGATGGCGTATGCAATTCATGAATATGATAGCAATAGGGCATTTTACGGTGTATCCTTACCAATACTAAGTTTTTTTACATCTAGGTTTGCTTCTGTCGTAAATACTTTAAATATAAGTTCAAACTGCAATGTCTTGGTGTTTAAAAGTGATAAAAATTCTAGATCTGGTTTTTTCTTGGACTTTACTCACTTAAATTTAGACTACCGCCCTTTTAAATATAGCATTAACGAAAAAGAGACAAACTATAATACAGATGAAGGATATAGCATATATGGATATTTAGATGATGTATTAGTGTTTGAATATACTAAAGATATTTGCTCTTACGATATCATAAATAAAAACTTAGGATTTGGCTCAAGTGATGATACCTTATTTAGTAGATTAAAAGATGAGATAAAAAGTACAAATGCAAATCTAAATTTCATCTGCGCTTCAAATTTTAACTCTATAAAGTTAGCTAATCTAATAGCAGATAAATCCGATAAAAATAATACCTCAGTAAATGATGAGATGAATAGTAAAGACTTCTCAAATTTAAATAAAAACTACATCGTTCTTTCAAACTCTCCTTTTAGATCAAGTGCAGGATTAAGAGAGGAAGTTATTAGCAATAGTCTTGATCAAACTATAAAAGACGATATAAATAGATCAAAAAGTAGTAACCTGGTAAAACAAAAATTTAGTGACATAAAGACTCTAAATCCAGTAAAAGACTATAGCAAATATAGTATAGATATAGATCAAAACAATGATAAATCAACTCTTGTTTTAAATTTATCTCCATTTGCAAGGATAGAAAAAAGTTATATAGATAATATTGAAGAGAATAAAGAAAAATATAGTGAAAGCTATACAGAAGAAAATAGTAGCGATGCTTATGATTTTCAATTAAACAAATTAAAGTACGATGAGCTTTTCGATATAAATGTCTCTCATATAAATGCTTATGCAAAGCAACCAAATGATATGGAAAAGATAAAAGAGAGTGAAAAAGAGTATATGGAAAAATCAACTATAGCATTTAAAGCAGTCTTTGATAGGGTTAATAAAAATGTTATTGACAGGATGAAATTTGAAGAGCATGACTACAATAAGACAGAAGAGGTAGAAGAGTATAATGGGTTAGAAGATATAGACTATTTAGTAAAGAAGGCGCTAGATGATCAGCCAACTCCGTACTACTCTCTTTTAGAAGTACTTTGCCTTGGCGTGGCTTACTTTATAATGACTAAGAGCTATTCAGGAGAGTTGTTAAAAAAATCTATAAAAAACTCTCGTGAATATATAAAAATAGGTGATGAAGAGATAAGTACTATAAATGTAAATTCTCTTGTAAAATTAGGTGATAGTGATATAAGATTATTCTTTTATAAAGATAGTGCTAAAAGTAGTGGATTAAACAAAAATGAGTATCTATGTATAGAAGAGATTAGTGATTATATGGATGGCGCAGGAAATACTAAGGATGTATATAGCATAAAAGAACTTTTGGAAGAAAATGATAGTAGTGTAAGTACAAATATAAAAGATCCTTTACAAAGTGATCTAATGAAGCTTCTAATAGAGCAAGCCAATGATATAGATGAAAGCTGCAAGAAAGATAAAGCTTTGATAAAAGAAGTGATAGCTTCTAAGGATAAAGACGTCTTAAAAAAAGCCATAGACTTAGAAGATAAGGCTTATCATAATGATAGAGATATGGATAAAGAGGTAAGCTCCTTACTCGTAAAAACAGCCATTGAAGGATTATTCCCAATAGCAGGCTTTGCAAGTGAAGATGGCATATCTAAAATTTATGAGATGCTTAGCTCTTTTATATTTGAAAGGGATGCAAAGAAATTAAAAGATGCCTTTTTAGACGAGCTTGGAGTATTAAATTTAATAAAAAAACTATTTAGTGCAAAAAAGACTAAACAAATAGATGAATATTTATTGTATATCATAAGATTAAAAACTACAAATATAGTACTTCAAAGATCAAAGCTAAATTTAATTTTACAAGCCCAAAATACCTCTATGCTTTATAGAACGATAGAACATTTTAAACTAAATATATCTTACAGCGAGATAACGACATATACTTTTATGAGATACACGTATAGCTTTAATATAAGAGATGTAGAGCTTATGAAAAAAGAAATCAAAGACTATACTAAAACTCTTGGTAAGGACATAGGCATCTCTATGATAACCGGACTAATAGAACTCTGGAAAACATCCTATGAAAAACTAGAAGAAAACTACAACGAAATAATGCATACAAGATATACATATAAATTTAATGAAGCTTACGCACTAAATAATATCTCATATAAACCTATGTCTATAAAAGAAGCTTATGATAAAAATAGTACAAATAGCTATTGCTACTATCCAGTAATGATCTATCAAAACTATATAAGTCTAAATTTAAATAGACTATTTCTAGGAGCTAATATAAGTAGTGGAGGACTAGACTATAGCTCATTTATCTACTATGATATAAACAATAAACAAAGTAAACTCTCACATAACCTTGCTTCAAAGCTAGCACTAAATAACCTTAGTGCTTATCTATGTTTAGATGAACTAAGAGGAGCTGGCAATGAAGTAGATGCAAACTACTTTAAATATGCAAGAAGTAGATATACAAACTCAGATGTAGAGATAAGAGGGTTAAATTTGGATGTTAAAGAGGAGAAAGAAATTTATATGATATATAAAGGAAATACTCTACAAACAGAAAGCGACGAAGTTAAGTATGCAATAGACTCTTATCAAGAAGCAGTAAAAATCATAAATTTATTTAAAAAAGGAATCTTTAACACCAGTGATGAAAACAATCACTCTAACCTATCAAGAGATCTAGTAGAAGCACTTGATACTATTGGCAACAATAACATAAAGGGGATATACGTGGGGTGTAAAACAAACAATGAGGATAAGGGGGATAAAGTGATACCCCCTCGCCTAGTAGGTCGTCTAGCCACCACCATAGTTATGGAAGATGGTCTTTACATAGGATAATAGATGAAAAAGATTGTATTTGCAGCTTTAGCTATCTTAGTAATAGCTATATCACTAATAGTAGTAAATAAAAGAATAAATAAAGGAAATTTAATGGATAACAATAATACATATACGGTTATAGCACTTAACGGTAGAGAGGTAAAATTTGATAAAAAGACAAATTTAATAGTTGCAAAGCATGATAGTAATAGACAACTAGCTCCAGATCTTGCAGCCAAATTAGTCCTTGACTCCCGCTCCATCCTAGACTCATCTCCATATAAAAACTATAAACCACTATACTATAACCCTAAACCAAACTCTTTAGGTCAAACAGACTATCTATCATTTAAACCTTGGCTAGATATTAGCTATAAACCAAGCTCAAATAAACTATCACCTTGGACTAAATCAGAAAAAGCATATTATGAAAGTTTAAAAGATAAAAGAGATAGATATATCTATCTAGTAAAAAGAAGTAATCTAAAATGTACTATGATAGATATCCCAGATGATGCCATAGCTAGAGTAGATAGTAAAGGCAAACTAACTAAACCTGAATATGCTGAAATTTATAATGAAATAAATGCTAATAGAAAAACTCTAAAATCAGAACTATTTGCAGCAGAGTGGAATATATGTGCTGGAGTATTAGGAAATACAGCTGGATTTTCAAGGGGGGTTGGATTAGGTTATGCAGGATTTAAAGCAAGAGCATATCAATCAATGTTTCTATCAGCTCAGCTTGGTAAAAAAGAAGCTTTAGCGGGACTAGCAGACTTGTTTGAATACTCTACCTATCTAGTAGGTCTATACAAAAATTTACAAATGGCTAAAGAATTTAGAAAAGTAGCCAGCAATCCTCCACTAGATGAATATGGTATGATGCCTTATCTTGATGAGATAGTGGGAAACTATTTCGTGATGGATTTTAATAGGGGTGGGATAGCGCAAAACACTTCTGGTTCAATGCATAGACACTTAAGAAAATTAGTAGAAGACGAAGGCAAATTACTAGACCCTAGAGACCTTGATGCAAACGAGACTACAAGAGAAGAATTTGCGAACTACGTAAATAAAGAAATAAAATTCTACCAAGATAAATTTGATGAATATGCTTTTCCAAACACATGGGATGATCGTGACTTAAGTCTCTACATCGACTCCACCCTCCTAGAAGCTAAAATAATGTCTCTAACCCCACCTGAGGGCTATCCTAATGCACCATACTATAACACTCCAGAAGAGCTAATAAGACTATATGAAGCTGGTAAATTAGATAAAAAGCTAAATCCTCTAATACCAGTAATGTATAGAGAAAGCTTTCCTGAAGATCTTAGGCAAAAGATATTAAGCTATGCTAAAGAGCATAATATAAAGGATTAAATAATAAATTTAATATCTATGGTTCTAAACGGAGCCAAATATAAATATATTAAGCCACTACAATCAAGGACATAGGCATCTCTATGATAACCGGCCTAATAGAACTTTATAAAACCTAATATGAAAAACTAGAAGAAAATTATAAAGAGATAATGCACGTAGGCAATATGTTTGTCGCACTATTAACTTAAAAAAATAAATTAATTTTAGGAGATAATTAGACTTTTTTATAAGAAAAATCGCAAATAGCGATCTATACAAATTTTGATAAAGAATTTCAATATATTTTAATATCAAAATGAGCTGAATTTTGAAAAAATTAAAGCATATTTTTAAACTTGCTTTTAACTTTTTTGTTATAATATCCCATCAAAAATAAAAAGGATATTTTTTATCCTAATTAAGGTTTTAAATTTGAGAGTATATTTAGACAATAACGCTACAACAATGGTTGATCCTGAAGCTTTTGAGCTTATGAAGCCATATTTTTGTGAAAAATACGGCAATCCAAATTCGCTTCATAAATTTGGCTCTGAAACACATCCAGCTTTAAGAACAGCGCTAGATCAACTCTACACCGGACTAAACGCAAAAGATAGCGATGATATCGTTGTTACTTCATGCGCGACTGAGAGCAACAACTGGGTAGTAAAAGGTATCTACTTTGACAAAATAGCAACTGGCGAGAAAAAGCGTATCATAACAACCGCAGTTGAGCATCCAGCTATTTTGGCGACTTGTAAATTTTTAGAAAAATATGGCGTAGAGCTTACTGTTTTAGATGTAAATAACGATGGCATAGTCACTCCAGAACAGTTAAGAGCTGTAATGGATGAGAATGTAGCACTTGTTTCTATAATGAGTGCAAATAACGAAACTGGCATGATCTTTCCTATAAAAGAGCTTGCTAGTATTGCTCATGAATATGGAGCTTTATCCCACACGGATGCGGTTCAAGCAGTTGGTAAGATAAAGATAAATGTTCAAGACCTTAATGTTGATTTTTTAAGCTTTTCTGCGCATAAATTTCACGGACCAAAGGGTGTTGGAGCACTATTTATAAAAAATAGCATGCCACTAAGTAGCTTACTTCATGGTGGTGAGCACATGGGTGGACGCAGAAGTGGCACGCTCGATGTTCCTGGTATCATCGGCATGGGTAAAGCACTTGAACTGGCAAATAAATTTATGGATTATGAGCACTCTCATGTTCGCCGTTTGCGTGATAAGCTTGAAGATGCAATTTTACAAATTCCTGACGTTAGCGTTGTAGGAAAAAAAGAACAACGTGTGCCAAATACCATTTTAGCTTCTATAAAAGGCGTTGAAGGCGAAGCGATGCTTTGGGATCTAAACAAAGCTGGCATCGCAGCTTCAACTGGCTCAGCATGTGCAAGTGAAACATTAGAGAGTAACCCAATAATGGAGGCCATAGGGGCAGATAAGGAGCTGGCTCACACCGCACTTAGATTATCTCTTTCTAGATTTAATACAGAAGAAGAGATTGATTATGCGATCGAGCATATAACAAAAGCAGTAAATAGACTAAGAGGTATATCTAGCACATTTGCCTACGCCCCAGAATGGCATAAGAGTGGATTATAAAATTTAAAGGAAATAACATGGCAAAGAATAATTTGATCGGAGGCTCTATTTGGGATGAGTATTCTAAGGTAGTGCAAGACAGGATGAATAATCCTAAATTTATGGGAGAGATAACCGAAGAAGATGCTAAAAAGGCAAACGCAAAGCTTATTGTGGCTGACTTTGGTGCAGAAAGCTGCGGTGATGCGGTTAGGCTATACTGGCTTGTTGATGAAAAGACAGACAAAATAATAGATGCTAAATTTAAAAGCTTTGGCTGTGGCACAGCGATAGCTAGCTCTGATACGATGGCTGAGCTTTGTATCGGCAAAACAGTCGATGAAGCAGTCAAGATCACAAACCTTGATGTAGAAAAGGCTATGCGTGACAATCCAGATACGCCAGCAGTCCCACCTCAAAAGATGCACTGCTCAGTTATGGCATATGATGTTATAAAAGCAGCAGCTGCAAGCTATAAAGGCATAGACCCAGAGCATTTTGAAGATGAGATCATCGTTTGCGAGTGCGCGAGAGTAAGCCTTGGTACGATTAAAGAAGTGATAAGACTAAATGACCTTCACACAGTTGAGGAGATCACGCAATACACGAAAGCTGGTGCATTTTGCAAGTCTTGTGTAAAGCCTGGTGGCCATGAAAAAAGAGAATATTATTTGGTGGATATTTTGCGTGATACTAGGGCTGAGATGGAGCGTGAGAAGATCGAAGCTCAGGCAAATGCTCAAGCAAATCATACTTTAGGCGACATTAGCTTTGAAAATATGACGATGGTAGGGCAGCTAAAGGCAGTAGAGTCTATCATAGATAAAGAAATTCGCCCAATGCTCGAGATGGATGGCGGAAATTTAGAAATTTTAGATATTAGAAATGATAACGGCGAAAATACTGATATTTATATACGCTATCTTGGTGCTTGCTCAGGCTGTGCAAGTGGCTCAACTGGCACTCTTTATGCGATTGAAAATGTCTTACAAGAGAGCTTAAGTCCAAAAATTAGGGTTATGCCTATTTGATTTTATTAACTAGCCCTTGTGGGCTAGTTTTTATTCTCTTAAAAATTTTAAAATTTCACTTCTAATTTGGTTCAAATCACCTACAAATTTTTTTTCAAACTGTGAGCGATTAAAGGTTCGCTGACGTTTTGCTAACTGAGCCGTGTGCGTAGCTATGAGCTCTTCAAGCTCGTTTTGAGAAATTTCTTTATCTAAAAATTGCTTGCACTCTTTTAAGCCTATTGATTTTAGTGGTTTTGGCTCACTTTTGTATTTATTAAACAAAAATTTCGCCTCATCTATAAGCCCAGCCTCAAGCATGCCTTTTGTTCTCTTTTTGATACGTTCTCTAAGCTCATCTTTATCCCATAAAATTTCAAATATTGCTAGCTTTTTTATGATGCTCTCTTTAGTATTTTCTCTTAGCCAAATGCTTGGAATTTGGCTACTAAATTTATAAATTTGATACCATTTTTCGAGGCGATAAGAGTCGTTTTGGCTAAATTTGCTTGCAAACTCAGGATCGATTTTTACAGCTAACTCGTAAATTTCTTCATTGCTTAAATTTAGCTCACATTTTGGCACATCTGGTGCAAGTCCGCTAAGCATTGATTTTAGATAAAAGCCACTGCCTCCTGTAATGATGAGCGGGCAGTCTTGTAAGCGTGCAAAACCCTTTGCATTTTTATAAATTTCAAAAAATGCCCCAACGCTAAATTCTTCATCAGGATAAATCTCATCTACACCAAAGTGCTTTATAGTTTCAAGCTGCTCTTTATTTGGCTTTGCGCTGGCGATATCTATCTCTTTATAAAGTGCGAGCGAATCAAGACTTAAGATGACACCGTTAAGCTTCTTTGCAAGCTCAAATGCAAGATCGCTTTTGCCACTTGCCGTGGTGCCAATTATTGCAAATTCTTTAAACAAGTCTAGCCCTCATAAAACGAGCTAAAGAGTAAAATTTCATCATTTTCCTCGTTATTTTTGCTATCTTTTATAAGACTTGCTAAAACGCCAGCAAAATACGGAGCAAAGCTAAGCTCATTTAGTCCATAAGCTTGGTTATAGATCAAGTTACTATATATGTTATCGCGTCCAAGAGCTGGCTTATCGTTTGAGCTAAGAATCACGTAGTTTGCCCTAAAACTAGGCTCTTTTAGCTCGCTTATGCCAAGATGTATCTTTAGCTCATTTAAAAATGCATTAATCTTTTCAGTTTTAACAAGCGTATCGATAGCGCCGACTTGTAAATTTGTAATAATTGTAACGCCATTTTTAGTTGGATAAATTTTGGCAAATAAATCATTTAAAATGATTGGTTTTTTAGGGATTTGCCCTTCATTTAGGCTAAGATCAATGGTATAAAATTTAGCCAAAATCGCATTTAAGCTCGTGCCTAGTTTATTTGAAAGCTCTAAATTTTTTGAGGCAATCACAAAGTTATCGGCCTCATATTCTCCGTTATTGCCGGTAGCTTTTTGCACTATTTGCCCTTGCGTTTTTAGCTCATAAATTTCATCATTTATAAATTTTGCCCCGAGAGAATTTAACTCATTTATCAAAGCTTTTTTGAGCTCATTTGTATCAATACTTGCGTTGTTGGCTAAATTTATAGCGCCTTTTATGTTTTTATTTATTAGCCCAAAATTTGCAAGCTCTTTATCTATGCTTAAAATTTCTTGCTCGCTATGGGCAACCTTTATCTCATCAAGCCTTTTTTTAAAGCTTTCGTCATTGCTAAAAAGTAGATAAACGCCGCTCTCATCGAAATTTATCTGCGGATATTTGTTGTTTAAATCTCTTAAAATTTCAAAGCTTTTCCTACCAAATTTTGAAAACAAAATTTGCATCTTTTTGTCGTGAGCTTTGGTTGATTTAAGTGTAAAATTTGTCATCCAAGCTCTAAAATTTTCATTTAAGCAAATACTTATATCAAGCTCGCTTTTTTTGCTAACTAGCCCCATAAACGAGCTAGATATCGCTCCATCTTTTGCAAGAGCGTGTGTACCAAAGGCTGCTAAAATTCCATTTGTAAAATCATCTTTTTGGTTGCTAATAATTAAAATTTCTTCACCTTTTTTAGCTAATTCGTAAGCCGTAAATAACGCACTAAAACTATCTCCAATAATCGCTATTTTGCCCATAATAACCCTTTGTTTTAAATTAATCTTGTAATGATAATATAAATTCAAATTTAAAGCAAAATGGTGTAAAATCAACCATTTTTAAAGAAAATGGAAATTTATCAAATGATAGAAAAATTAAAAATTATCGCTGAACTTATCGTTTTTAAGCATTCTGTTTTTGCTTTGCCTTTTATTTTTGTTGCGATGATAGTTGCTAGTAAGATAGAAAGTGGCTCGGCTTGGTTTGGCTTAAAACTACTTATCTTAGGTACTTTTTGCGCTGTTAGTGCTAGAAATTTTGCTATGGCTTTTAATAGATATAAAGACGAAGATATCGATAAGCTAAATCCGCGAACCGCAAGCCGCCCAAGCGTTGATGGTCGTATCGGTAGGAGCAATATGCAGCTTTTTATAGTGGCAAATGCGTTTATTTTTATCGTATGTGCTTATTTTATAAATTCGCTCGCATTTTGGCTAAGTTTTCCTATTTTAGCTGTTCTTGGTGGATATTCGCTATTTAAACGCTTTAGCGAGCTAGCACACTTGGTGCTTGGCCTTAGCCTAGGTCTTGCTCCCATCGCTGGCGTAGTCGCAGTGAGCGCTGCTATACCGCTTTGGAGTGTGCTACTTTGCCTTGGTGTAACATTTTGGGTAGCTGGATTTGACTTGCTTTATTCACTTCAGGATATGAAATTTGATAAAGAAAATAAGCTCTTTAGCATACCAGCTATTTACGGCGACAAGGCTACACTTTTTTTATCGGCCATTTTTCACGCTTTGGCTTTTATATTTTGGCTACTTTTTGCTTGGGCGGCTGGGCTTGGAGCGATGGCCTTTTTTGGAATTTTAGTAAGTGGCGTTATTTTATTTTTTGAGCATAGGATCGTAAGACGCGACTTTAGCAAGATAGATAGAGCATTTTTTACATTAAATGGTTATTTGGGAATTTTATTTTTTATCTTTGTTTGGATTAGCGTATTATGAGCGAGATTAAGCTGTTTAAAGCACCTCTTGATATGGAATTTGAGTCTGATAAAGATGGAAGCGAGAAATTTAAAAGAGAGTTTGACTCCATCTTGCCGGGTGAAGAGGATGCGCTTGGGGCTTGGCTAAAACGAGCTAAATCGCGTGGCGAAACCAAAGAGAGCGATCAAGTTTTATTAACTTTACTGATCGAGCTTCATAGAAAAGTCGATGCTCTGAGTGATTATATTAAAAACGAACATAAGCAATATTTGCCACTAAAAGAGAGGACGAGTATCGAAGAAATCGGCTTTACACACATCAAAATAAGTGAAGAGAAATTTATAAAAGATGAAATTTACTACGCAAGGATTGCTATGCCTATCTTTCCAAAGAGAAATTTGAGCCTTTATTTAAGGGCTGTTAGTGAAAATTTAGTAAAGATAGAAAATATGCATGAAGAGGATGAAGCCGATTGGAACGCTTACGTAACAGCTAGAGAGCGTGTAATGATAAGAGAAATGAGAGCGAATTCGTAAAGGAAAAATATGGAAATTTATATTTTTTTAGGCTTTGGTATCGTTTTGGCGATAATAGTAGCTTTGATGTTGATAAAAGATAGTGAGACAAATAAAAAATTTGCGAGATTTGAGCGAGCGATAGAAAGCGTTATGCAAGAAAATTTCAATCTAAAAAAGCAAATTTCAATGCTTGAGGGCGAGGCGTTTAAAAATAGCGAACAATATGAGCCACTTAAAAAACAGATAAAAGAAAATATTGATTTACAAATAAATGAGAAAATTGTGCCAATAATTCGTGCGATTAAGAGCATTGAGCGAGTAATTGATGATTTTGCAACAGAGCAAAAAGATAGGATAGTTAGTCTTGAAGAGCGAACAAGAGATATTAATAAAATCGCCCCAAGCGTCATCAATGAAGAAGAGCAAATTTTAAAAATGTTTAAAGACGGAAAAAGTGCAGCGATGATCGCAAAGGACCTTCATGTTGGAATGGGGCGAGTCGAGTTTGTGCTTAAATTTCATAAATTAGCCTAAATTTACAGGCTAATTTTAAAAAGACTAATCTACTCTTAAACTACAAGAATTGGCTTAAATTTTTATTTTGATTTAAATCTTTTAACATATAATTGAAAAAATTATAAAAAGCTCTAACCAAGCTTAAGAAGGTGCTTTATGCTAATCGATAAATATGGTCGGGTTGTTGATTATTTAAGGATTTCTGTAACTCAGCGTTGCAACTTTAGGTGTAGGTATTGTATGCCTACAACGCCATTTAGCTGGACGCCAAGAGAGAATTTATTAACCTTTGAGGAGCTATTTTTATTTGTAAAAGTGGCTATCGACGAAGGTATAAAAAAGATAAGAATCACTGGTGGCGAACCGCTTGTGCGTAAGGATTTGGATGTTTTTATAAAGATGATAAGTGATTATAATCCAGACATCGATCTAGCACTTACTACAAATGGCTATATGCTTTCGCACTTTGCCAAAAGGCTAAAAGACGCTGGACTAAAGCGCATAAATATGTCGCTTGATACACTAAATGAGCAAAAGGCTAAATTTATCGCACAAAAAAGCGTTTTACACGAAGTTCTAGCTGGCTTTGAAGCAGCCCATGATGCTGGGTTAAAGGTAAAAATCAATACTGTTGCACTAAAAGGCGTAAATGATGATGAGCTTATAAATTTGCTTGAGTTTGCTAAATTTAGAGATTCTCAGATCAGATTTATTGAGTATATGGAAAATTCACACGCAAAAGATGATTTAAAAGGGCTAAGTAGCGATGAAATTTTAAAAATCATCTCACAAAAATATAATGTCACGAAAGATGGAAAACTACCAAATGCGCCTGCGTCTATTTATAGACTTGATGATGGTTATAAATTTGGTATCATTGATCCGCACAAGCACGACTTTTGCGAGAGTTGCAACCGCATCAGGCTAAGTGCTGAGGGACTTTTGATACCTTGCCTTTACTTTGAAGAGGCTCTTAGCATCAAAAAAGCGGTTGAAAAAGGTGATATCGTAGCTGCAAGTGAAGTTTTAAGGCAAGTACTAGCAAACAAGCCAAAAGAGAACAAATGGGCGATAGGTGCTAACAATGAAACCTCTTCGCGTGCCTTTTATCAAACTGGTGGTTGATGAGCAAAGAGCTAGAGCTAGTTGAAGCGTTTTTAAGTATTCAAGGCGAGGGAGCTTACCAAGGCAGACTCGCCATATTTTTACGCTTTTTAGGCTGCAACTTAAACTGCTCTGGCTTTGGCGTGCAAACAAAATCTTTAAAAACTGGCGAAAGCTTACTAGGATGTGATAGCATAAGGGCTGTTTTTAAAGGGCATTTTAATTATAAAATTTACAGTGTAGATGAAATTTTAGGCATAGTTGACAACCTATGCAAAGGCTTAATGCAAAAACCGATCATTGTTTTAACCGGTGGCGAGCCGCTCATCTGGCATGAAAATGAAAATTTTATAAATTTGGTAAAGAAATTGCTTGAAGATTATGAAGTGCATTTTGAGACAAATGGCACTATCTTAATTAATTTTGCTAAATATGAAATTTATAAAAAATGCCACTTTGCACTTGGTGTAAAGCTAGTAAATAGCGGAGTTAGCGAGCAAAAACGCATAAATTTAGATGCTATTTTGGCTATTAAAAATAATGCAAGAAGCAGCTTTTTAAAATTTGTCCTCTCGCACTTTGACAAAAGCGAGTTGGACGAGATTATAAATATAAAAAATAGATTGGATTTGCCAGTTTGGTGTATGGCAATAGGAGCAAATAGAGCTGAGCTAAATGAAAATGCTTTAAAAACAGCAGAATTTGCCATAAAGCATGGATTTAATTATTCAGAGCGTATCCACATCAGGCTTTGGGGCGATAAAGAAGGTGTTTGATGATTATTAGAAAGCTTTTTAGATTTGAAAATGCACATATTGTGAGATTTTGTAGCTCAAAGCGTTGTAGGACTAGCATCCACGGGCACAGCTATGTGGCTGAAATTTTACTTAGCTCAAATTTTCTTGATAACGCCGGCATGGTTTATGATTTTGGCTTGATGAAGCAAAATATAAAAACGATCATTGATAGTTTTGATCACGCTACAACAATATTTTCAGGCGATAATGACGAGTATAAAAATGATCTAAAAAAGCACTCGGCAAGATGGATCGAGATTCCGCTAAATCCAAGTGCAGAGCAGTTTTGCCGCATATTTTTTGTACTAATAGAAAGACTGCTTGAACTTAGCGTGATGAATAACGGTGAGCGTGAAGTGAAGCTTCATAGCATTATCGTGCATGAGACTGATACAGGCTATGCACAGTGCTTTAAAGAGGACTCCGTAAATGCGCAAATGGGCGAGATAAAGCTAGATGAGATCAAATTTTCAGACGCTATCATAGAAGAGTGGGAAGATAAAAATTTATTCGAGAAGATGAAAAATAGGTTAAAAATAGAAATTCCAAAGGACGTTTGATGAAAAAAATTATAACTTCTTTTTTATTTATAGCTGGTCTATTTGCGGGTTGTGGAGATAAAGATGAGGCTAAAAACGATGTTAGCGAGCCAGTACCGAGTGACGTGACTATAGCTCAACCAGACGCAAATGTCACAATCGATGAACAACTCCCACCTGAGCCAGTCGTCGAAGAGAACGAGTCTCCTAAAGAGAAGAAATGAACGAACATCTCTCCTCGCTTTTTGCATACACTTTGCCTTTTCATGTGATATTTTTTTATGCACTAGTTGCCTGTAATATACTTTATTTAATACTTACTCAGTTTAGTAGCAATAGTAAAAACTATGTACTTCGTATAAGATATTTTTTACCGATTTATCATATGCTACTTAGTTTTCTTGTGCTAACCGGACTTATTTTATGGGCGTATTACGGATATGAGTTTAAATTTAATGCCATAAAAATGTTAATTATCTTAATAATTTTAATCGCACTTAGTGCCATAGGTTTTAAAAGATTAAAAATTTATGCAGCTAATGGCGATTTAGAAAAATTTAAAAAATTTGCCCTTATTAAGGGATTTTGTGATCTTGTTTTAGTTGTAGTTGCAGGGATTTAGATGAAATTTTTATATGATAAAAATGCAGGTAATGAAAGCTTAAAGATAGTAAATGAAGCTTTTTTGCACCTAAAAGCTAGAAGAATGCAAGCTGGTGAGCGAATAAGTGTTAGAAATTTACGAGACTTTAAAGAGTATATTTATGAAATTGATGAGATTGATAGGCGAAGTGCGAGCTTAAGTCTTGTCTTTGCCAGCTCAAATGGCGAGCAAAAATTCGACTTTACGATCGCTTGGGCTATCGTCGATCCAAAGACGATAGAAAAGACATTGCCATTTTTAAATGAACTTGGCGTTGGTAAAATAGCTTTTGTCTATACTAAATTTTCTCAAGCAAATTTTAATATAGATATTGAAAGGCTAAGCTATATAAATGCTCTCTCCTGCGAGCAGTGCGGACGAACATCGCTAATGGAGTTTGAAATTTATAAAAATTTGGACGAGCTAATGAGCGTTTATAAAAATGTCTCAGCTATAAATTTTGGTGGTAAAAGCTTAAATGAAAAAAAAGATGACGAGCTTTTAATAATTGGTCCAGAGGGTGGATTTAGTGAGGAAGAAACGGCTAAATTTAAAAATAGCTACGGCCTAAATACAAAAAATATTTTAAGATCGCAGACCGCGGTTATCTCAGTAGCTGCAAAATTCCTGGCTTAATTTATTTGATTTTTAGATTTCTTTTTATATAATCAGCAACTTTTAATGTAGATAATTAGCCCAAAAATAATAAAGGAAAAATGATGAAAAAAGATATCCATCCAGAATACGTAGATTGCACTGTAACTTGTGCTTGCGGAAACACTTTTAAAACAAAGTCAAACAAAAGCGAGATCAGAATTGACATTTGCGACAAGTGCCACCCATTTTTCACAGGCAGCGAAAAGATAGTTGACAGTGCTGGCCGTGTTGAGAAATTTAAGAAAAAATACGCTCAAAAATAAGCCTTGCTCTACTTTATTCCTACTCCAATAGGAAATTTAGAAGATATCTCGCTTCGTGCGATTAGAATTTTGCGTGAATGCGAGATAGCTATTTGCGAAGATACAAGAGTTTGCAAAAGTCTTATAAACTTGCTAAATGAACGCTTTGACGCAAGTATAAATATTTCAAAATTTATCCCACTTCACACTCATAACGAAGATGACTTTTTCACAAATTTAAGTGATGATTTTTTTAGTAAAAATGTAGCCTACATGAGCGATGCTGGCATGCCAGGCATCAGCGATCCTGGAGTAAGTCTAGTAAGATACGCTCAAAAAAATAACATCGAATATGAAATTTTAAGTGGAGCAAATGCCGCACTTTTAAGTGTGGTCGCAAGTGGACTTTGTGATAAGGAATTTGTCTTTTTAGGCTTTTTGCCAAATACTGGTAGAGATAGGTCTTTGGCTATCCAAAATGCTCTAAATTTAGCTTATCCAGCCGTTATTTACGAAAGCCCAAAACGCATACTAGGCTTAGTACAAAGTATCGCAAATCTAGAACCTGAGAGAGAAATTTTTACCATAAAAGAGGCCACAAAAAAATTTGAGACTAAATTTAAAGAAAAGGCTCAAAATTTAGCTCAAATTTTAGAAAAGGTAAATTTAAGTGGAGAGTGGGCAATCGTCATCTCAAAAAGTGACAAAACAGCCACTCAAAATATCACAAAAGATGAGATACTTTCGCTTGATCTTGCCCCAAAAGTAAAAGCAAAATTACTTAACAAAATAACTGGAGAAGATGTAAAAAAGATATATGATGAGCTTATAAAAGCTTAAATTATAGGCTACAAAACTACTAAGTGACACTAAAACGAAAGTGCAAAATTTACTCTAGTTACATACAAAAATAAGTTAAATTTTAATTGACTTTAGCTACCATAAGTTACCATGATAATATACGGAAAACAACTATTTTTACATATTTTGAACAAGCGACCACAGATATTAGAAGAGATATATCTCTCAAAAGAGTGTGACAAAAAACTCTTCTCTAAAATTTGTGGCATAGGCAAAAAAATTATTCGCGTGGATAATCAAAAAGCGCAGTCTTTAGCTCGCGGTGGAAACCATCAAGGTTTTTTAGCGAATGTTAGTGAGTTTGAATTTTCAGACATTGCTGAGCTTAAAAAGCTAAATTTTATCGCCATTCTTTACGGCATAAGCGACGTTGGCAATATCGGTGCTATCGCTAGAAGTGCCTATGCTTTAGGCTGCGAAGGTCTTGTGATAGTGGCAAAAAGTATAAATATGCAAGGCGTTTTAAGATCAAGTAGTGGTGCTGCTTATGAGATACCAATAGCGATTTTTGAAGACGGACTTAGTTTGTTAAATGAACTAAAGCAATTTGGTTTTAAAATTTATGCAACAGCAAGTAATGGCAAAAACGTAAAAGAGATGAAGTTTGCTGGTAAGAGAGCTTTGGTGATGGGCTCAGAGGGCGAAGGTATACCGCAAAAGGCTCTGGCAAAGTGCGATGAGTGTATCGGTATAAAGTTAAAAGAGGGCTGGGACTCCTTAAATGTAAGTGCAGCTTTTGCAATAATTTGTGACAGGATGATAGATGAATGAATTAGAGAATTTAAAAGAGATAGGTATAAAGGAAATTTCACGTAAAACGCATATTGAGCCTACATTTTTACAATATATTTTTGATAAAAATTTTGAAAAATTATCACGTTTAAACATTAGAGGCTATGCCAAAATTTTACAACGTGAATATGATGTTGATTTGAGCGAATTGCTCGCTGAATACGATGCCTTTATGCAAGAAAACACTCCAGATGAGAGTCACAAAACTAAAGTTACTCCAAAAATTTCATCTTACACTCCAAAAGATATTACCATACAAAAACAAAGCGGTACTGGCGGCGTTGGATTTTTATTTTGGCTTATCATTTTAGCTATTATCGCTGGTGGGGCATATCATTTTGATGCTTACAAATATATCGAGAATTTTTTATCGTTTTTAAATGATGAGAATAAAAGCGTGAACTATTCGCAGTCAAGCATAGTAAATGAGGTGAAGAAAAATATCATCGATACAAATATCACCATCTCTCAAAATAGCCCTAAAATAGAAGCAAACATATCAAGCGTAAAAATTTCAGCTCCAGTTGAGCAAAATGTGACAACAAGTCCTGCAAACATGGAGCAAAATGCTGTGAAGCCAAGCATGGCAGCTCAGCCAGCTCCTAAGATAGAGCAAAATATTACAAAGCCACTAAATGAGGCGGTCATTACACCAAAACAACGCGTCTGGATAGGTATCATTAACCTTGAAAATGGTCAAAAAGTATCAAACGACACAAGTAAAAGCATAAATATAAATTTAGACCAAAGACAGCTCGTAGTTTGTGGAAATGGCAACATTGAGCTAAAGATCGGCGATAAGGTGACAAAATATAATCCAAGCCGTCCAGCTAGATTTTTAGTAGAAAATGGAGAGATGAAATTTGTGAGCTATGATGAGTTTGTAGAACTTAACAAGGGCAAATCTTGGTAAGAAAAATAGCGATTTTTACCGCTTTTAGTGTATTTGCCTATGCTTTTAGCTTACAAACTAGTGCAAGTGCTTTAAGCAATGTTGAAAATGTGCAAATCTCTTTAGAAAATTTAGACCAAAATGGCTCACTCAATGTCAATGAGCTAGTATCAAGATTAAAACAAAACTCAAGTTACGATAGCATTTCATTTAGTTCAAATAGTTTGAATTTAAAATTTATAAGCGAGCAAAAGGTTCCTTCTGCATTATTTGTAAAATCAATAAATTCAACTCTGGATGATGCCAACATAAGTATTTCAAGGATAAATTCTCTAAAAAATGGAGATAAAATTTCTTATGGAATTTCGGCCATAAAAAATGGTGGAATAGATCCAAGCTTATTAAGCTTAGCACTTAGTCAAAGCGGTTTTAAAATTTTAGGATTTGATAGAGTTGATGGGAATTTAGAGATATTTTTAGATGCTCAGAATATGATTCTTAAGGCTACAAAGGTAAATTTTGATGAAGAGACGCCACTTTTAAAAAGCGGTGGTACTTATTTTGTTGATGTTGAGGGTGCAAGTAGTCTAGATATCGTGTCAAAAGAGTCAAATAGATGGATGCCACTTGTTAGAATTTATGATAAAAATTTAAATCAGATTGACTCTATAAAAGAGGAGCAAGCAAAAACCGCCATTTCTATAAATTTAGCAATAGGCGCAAAATACGCATTAATTAGCGATAATGTTGATATAAATAATATAAAAAATGAGATAATTATCAAGCTTATAAAATAGGAGTAAGCAGTGTTTGATGAGATAAGATTTAATACAATTGAGCGTTTGCCAAACTACGTTTTTGCTGAAGTAAATGCAATAAAAATGGCTGCACGAAGAGCTGGCGAGGACATCATCGACTTTTCTATGGGTAATCCTGAGGGCAGAACACCACAGCACATCGTCGATAAACTATGCGAAAGCGCGCAAAAGGACAAGACTCACGGCTACTCAGCCAGTGCTGGAATTTACAAGCTTCGCCTTGCCATTTGCAACTGGTATAAAAGAAAATACGGCGTAAATTTAGACCCAGACACTGAAGCAGTCGCCACGATGGGTAGCAAAGAGGGTTTTGTTCACTTAGCTCAAGCCGTGATAAACCCAGGCGATGTTGCTATCGTGCCTGATCCTGCCTATCCGATACACACGCAAGCGTTTTTATTTGCTGGTGGAAGTGTCGCAAAGATGCCACTTCACTACAATGATAAATTTGAGCTAGATGAGAATAAATTTTTTGAAAATTTAATCCAGACGATACACGCAAGCTCGCCAAAACCAAAATACGTAGTCGTAAATTTCCCGCACAATCCAACGACCGTAACAGTGCAAAAGAGCTTTTACGAGCGCCTTGTAAGCATCGCAAAACAAGAGAGATTTTACGTCATATCTGACATCGCCTACGCTGATCTTACATTTGATGGCTACAAAACGCCAAGTATCTTTGAAGTAGATGGCGCAAAAGATGTCGCAGTCGAGTGCTATACACTTTCAAAAAGCTATAACATGGCTGGCTGGAGAGTTGGCTTTATGTGTGGAAATAAAAGACTTTGCGCAGCACTTAAAAAGATAAAATCATGGGTTGATTACGGCATGTTTACGCCGATACAGGTGGCTGCTACAGTCGCACTTGACGGCGATCAAAGCTGCGTTGAAGAGATACGCCAAATTTATGAAAAAAGAAGAGATGTGATGATAGAGGCCTTTGCTCAGGCTGGTTGGGAGCTTAAAAAACCAAGCTCTAGTATGTTTATCTGGGCGAAATTACCACCAAAAGTTAGTCATCTGGGCAGCCTTGAGTTTTCAAAGCAGCTTCTTACAAAGGCATCAGTCGCAGTTAGTCCGGGTATTGGTTTTGGCGAGGGCGGAAACGACTATGTACGTCTAGCTCTTATCGAAAACGAAAATAGAATAAGACAAGCAGCAAGAAATATAAAAAAATATTTGAAAGAATTTGAATGAATGTAGCGATATTAGGCGTTGGAACCGTTGGCGAGGCAGTTGCAAAAATTTTACTAAAAAACAAAAAGCTAATCGCAGCAAGAAGTGGCGAAGAGATCGTACCAGTCATTGGAGTGGTCAGAAATTTAAATAAAAAAAGAAATGCTGGCATCCCTTTGACTGACGATATAAATAGCGTTATAAACCGCGATGATATCGATGTTTTTGTCGAACTTATGGGTGGTGTGGAAGAGCCTTTTAGGGTTGTGAGTGAAATTTTAAAGCGAAAAAAAGCAGTTGTGACCGCAAACAAAGCACTTCTTGCCTATCACAGATATGCTTTGCAAAATTTAGCCAAAAATATACCATTTGGCTTTGAAGCAAGTGTGGCCGGTGGGATACCGATCATTAGGGCCTTAAGAGAAGGCTTAAGCGCAAACCATATCGTTAGTATAAATGGCATACTCAACGGAACTAGTAACTTTATCCTAACCTCGATGATGGATGAGGGTTCAAATTTTAAAGACGCGCTTAAAAAGGCGCAAGAGCTTGGATACGCTGAGGCTGATCCAACATTTGACGTGGGTGGGTTTGACACAGCTCACAAGCTGCTAATCCTTGCAAGTATCGCATACGGTGTGCATGGCGATCCAGAGGATATTTTGATCGAAGGTATTCAAAATATTACACCTGAAGATATATTTTTCGCAAAAGATTTCGAATACTCTATAAAACTTCTAGCAATTGCCAAAAAAAGCGAGGGTAAAATCGAGCTACGCGTACATCCAGCGCTTGTACCGCAAAATAAAATGATAGCAAAGGCAAGCGGTGTGACAAATGCGATCAGTGTCGTTGGCGAGGTCGTTGGCGAGACGATGTACTATGGACCTGGAGCTGGCGGCGATGCAACGGCAAGCGCGGTGATCAGCGATCTTATCGACATCGCAAGAGATAGCAAATCGCCGATGCTTGGATATAAAGCGCCGTTTGAATTAAATACGCTTGAGCTACTTGACCGCGATAGGATAAAGACAAAGTATTACTTTAGATTAAAAGTCGAAGATAAAATGGGTGTGCTAGCAAAGATCACAAATTTAATGAGCGAAAATAACTTATCGATCGATAGCATACTTCAAAAACCAAAAGATGAGAGCGAATTTGCGGTATTGTTCTTTACGACACATACGAGTCTTGAGGCTGATGTAAGAAGGACAATTGAAATTTTAAAAGAGCAAGAGTATATAAAAGAAGAGCCATTTATGATGAGGATCGAGGAGTAGCTTGGGGTTAAAAGAGTATCTCTTTGGCAAAAGCTCAGAAGATAGGGCGTGTAAATTTTTACAAAAGCTTGGTTTTGTCATTTTAGAGAGAAATTTTCACTCTAAATTTGGTGAGATCGACATCATCGCGCTAAGTAGCGATAAAATTTTACACTTTATAGAGGTAAAAGCAACTAGCGGAGGATACGAAGTAGAGTATAGGCTAAACAAGGCAAAATATATGAAAATTTTAAAAACTATAAATTTTTATATGATGAAAAATGAGCCAAATAGAGATTTTCAAGTCGATTTACTCGTCATAAAAAATGAAGATTTAGAACTGATAGAAAATATTAGTTTATAATAAAATTTATTATTTAGATAAAATTTAAATTTAATTTGTATAATTGCCACATTTTAAAAATAAGGAGAAAAAATGGGAAAATACATCGAACTTACAAAAGAAAATTTTGATGTTACAAAAGAAGGCGTTGCTTTAGTAGACTTTTGGGCTCCATGGTGCGGACCTTGCCGTATGCTAGCTCCAGTGATCGAAGAGCTTGCTGAAGACTTTGATGGCAAAGCAAAAATTTGCAAGGTAAACACTGATGAAGTGCAAGATCTTGCAGTTGAGTTTGGCATCAGATCTATCCCAACATTACTATTTTTCAAAAATGGCGAGCTAGTTGAGCAAATGGTCGGTGCTCAGTCAAAACAAGCCTTAACTGATAAACTAAATTCGCTTCTTTAATGAGCGAAAAAAGAAGAGGAAGCCTACTTCCTCTTACATATATATTTGGTTCATTTTTTGGTGCAGCTATGATAGCGGCTGCATTTGCGTATAGCAACTATCGTTTTTCACAATATAAATTTGTTGATTTTGCGAAGCTAGTTTTCTACGAAAAAAGCGAAATTTTCACTCCAAAAGAGCCAAAATACACGCTTTTAATCTTCAGTTCAAATCAATCAAAATTAGACGAAATTTTACCAACCAAAAATGAAACAGTCGTGGCAATCGATATCTTTCAAAAAAGATATGAGTCAAACTCGACACTAAAATACATAAGCTCAGATATAAATACAGTCTTGGAGCTGATGCGAAATTTGAGCATCACAAAGCTTCCAAGTAGTGTTGAGATAGTTCATCAAAGGGGTGAAATTTATAAACAAAATTCGCCCATAAATGTTTTAGAATAAAGGAAATTTATGCTTGATTTAGCGATCATCGGAGGCGGTCCAGCAGGACTAAGCGCCGGACTTTACGCCACTAGAGGCGGACTAAAAAATGTTGTAATGTTTGAAAAAGGCGAGCCTGGCGGTCAGATCACCTCTAGCTCAGAGATAGAAAACTACCCAGGTCAAAAAGCCCCTGGCGAAAGTGGCTTTGACTTTATGAGCACTTGGTGGAAACAGTGCAGCGCATTTGGGTTAGTTCACAAGTGGGCAAATGTCATTGGTGTTAGAAAAAATAGTGACGGTAGCTTTGAAATTTTACTTGAAGGCGGCAAGAGTGAGCAGGCAAAGGCAGTTATCGTAGCTACAGGATCTACTCCAAGACGTGCTGGCTTTAAAGGTGAGGATGAATTCTTTGGCAAAGGTATTAGCACATGCGCAACATGCGATGGCTTTTTTTACAAAAATAAAGAAGTGGCTGTTCTTGGTGGTGGCGACACAGCCGTTGAAGAGGCACTTTATCTAGCAAATATCTGCTCAAAAGTCTATCTGATCCATAGACGTGACGAATTTAGAGCGGCGCCAACTACGGTTGAAAAAGCTAGAAAAAATGAAAAGATCGAGTTCATAACAAGTGCGACGATAAAAGAGGCACTTGGCGATAAAATGGGTCTCACAAAGATCGTGCTTGATACCAAAAATGGCGAGCGTGTGCTTGATGTGCCGGGAATTTTTACTTTCGTTGGACTAAATGTAAATAACGAAATTTTAAAAGATGAAAATGGCAAATTTATCTGCGAGATGGTTGATGGTGGACAGGTTAAGACAAACCTTAAGATGCAAACTAGCCTAAATGGACTCTTTGTAGCAGGTGATATCAGAGAAGACGCTCCAAAGCAAGTCATTGTAGCAGCAGGTGACGGCGCAGTGGCTGCACTTAGTGCTATGAGTTACATAGAAAGCTTGCATTAATACTAAAATTTAGCCAAATTTTTTGGCTAAATTTTTCTTCTTTTTTCTATTAAAATTTTGATTTTATACGCATTTTTAAAGCCTGTTTGTAATCTATCTATAATAAATTTTATGTTAAATTTCAACCAAAAATCAAAGGATAAATTTTGGTAAAAATAGGCCTTTATGGTGCTAGTGGAAAGATGGCTCAAAGTATCATTTCTTGTTTAAAAGATGAAAAAGATGCCACTCTAAGCATTGCTTTTAGCCAAAAAAATCAGGTTGAAAATTTAAGTAACGAACTTTTGACAAATGACTTTGCTAAATTTTTTGAAGCATGCGATGTGATAATCGACTTTAGCCAAAAAGAGGCTACAGTAGCACTGCTAAACTACGCTAGAACTAATCCAAAACCACTAGTTATCGGTACGACCGGGTTAAATGACGAAGATAAAAACTTACTCCATTTAGCATCTGGAGCTATGCCTATTCTTTACGCAACAAATATGAGTTTGGGCGTAGCTGTACTAAACCGCCTTGCAAGGATCGCTTCAAAAACATTAAGAGAATTTGACATAGAGATAGTAGAGCAACACCACAGGCATAAAAAAGATGCTCCAAGTGGCACTGCGATGACACTTGCAGGAAGTGTAGCTGAGGCAAGAGATTTAAATTTAAAAGATGTTTTAGTCACTGGTAGAGCTGGCATGGTGGGCGAAAGAAGCAAGGACGAGATCGCAGTCGTGGCGCTTCGTGGTGGCGATGTAGTCGGTCGCCATACGGTTGGCTTTTATAATGACGGCGAATTTATTGAGCTAAATCACACCGCAACGAGTAGGGCAACCTTTTCAAAAGGTGCGATCAGGGCTGCCATTTGGCTAAAAGATCAAAATAGTGGCCTTTACTCGATAGACGATAGTTTAGGGCTTGATGATTAAATTTGAGCTTGATGATATAGAAAGCTATAAGCTAGAATTTGGTGATAAATTCTACTTGCCAGAGCGTGAAAAGCGTCAAAATTTAAGAACCGGCGATATAGTAAAGCTTATATTTAGATTTGAAGATGATGAAATTGCTCAGGTTGAGCGCATGTGGGTGGTCGTTAGCGAAACAAATAACGGCGAATTTACCGGTATACCGGTATTTTAGACAATGAACCATTTATAAAAGGCTATTTAAATGCTGGCGATGAGATCAAGTTTAACTATAAAAATGTTCTTGAAATTTACAAAGATGATGAAAACTAAAGGAAAAAAATGTGTGCAATAGTTGGTATTATAAATTCTAAAGATGCAGCAAAGACTGCCTATTATGCGTTATTTTCTATGCAGCATCGCGGTCAAGAGGCTAGCGGTATTAGTGTTTGTGATGACGGAGAAATTTCTACTCACAAGGGTAATGGTCTGGTTACAGAGGTTTTTAATGAAGAAATTTTAAGATCGCTAAAAGGCGATATGGCGATCGGTCACAACCGCTATGCAACGGCTGGTAAAAACTCGGGTCGTGATGCCCAGCCAATAGCCGCTAATTACTCTTTGGGACAAATTTCAATCGTCCATAATGGAAATTTGGTAAATAAAGATGAGGTTAGAGATGAGCTTATTAAAGATGGTGCGATATTTCAGACAAATATGGATACTGAAAATATCATCCATCTAATCGCAAGAAACCATAGCGAACACTTGCAGGATCGTATTATTGCAGCACTTGACAAGATAAAAGGTGCTTATTGTCTGCTTATCCAGTCACGCCATAAAACCTTTGCTATAAGAGATCGATGGGGTGTTAGGCCACTAAGTCTTGGCAGGCTAAAAGATGGTGGATATATCGTAGCTAGCGAGACTTGTGCTTTTGATCTTGTGGGGGCTAGCTTTATAAGAGATATTAGGCCTGGTGAGATGATAGTCTTTGAACATGGAAAAAGTGAGTTTCAAAGTATTCAAATTTATGATCCAGATCCTAGAATTTGTGCATTTGAATATATCTATTTTGCACGTCCAGATAGCGTGATAGAAGGTAAAAGTGTCTATGAAGTTAGAAAAAAAATGGGTGAAGTACTAGCTAAGAAGGGCAAAATTAAAGCAGATTTCGTCGTACCTGTACCAGATAGCGGTGTGCCAGCAGCGCTCGGATATGCAAACGAGAGCAAGATCCCTTTTGAGCTAGCTATCACCAGAAACCACTATGTGGGTAGAACCTTCATCGAGCCAAGCCAAGAGATGAGAAATTTAAAAGTCAAGCTAAAACTTAACCCGATGTCGTCGGTTCTAAAAGGTAAAAGTATCGTTGTTATAGATGATAGTATCGTTCGCGGTACTACTTCAAAAAAGGTGGTTGATCTTTTAAGACATGCGGGCGCTAAAGAGATTCATTTTAGAGTCGCATGCCCTGAGCTTAAATACCCTGAGCGATACGGTATCGATACGCCAAGCTTTGAAGAGTTGATAAGCTCTAAAAAAAATGCAGAGGAAGTAAGAGAATATATCGGTGCAGATAGCTTAGAATTTTTAAGTATAGACGAACTTAAAGAAAGTATCGGTAATGAGCGAAGATATTCGCTTGTAAGCTTTGATGGTGACTATTTCATAAAGTGAAAAATTTAGCCATTTTTTTGCTTGTTGTACTATTTTTTAGTGGTTGCTCACAAAAGAATCCAAGCAAAAAAGACGTTTCTATTTACGTAAGCTACTATGAGATAAATGGCACAAAACAGCAGCTGCAAATAAAAACCGTTCAAAATTTTATAGAACAAAATGCTAGTGTGCCATTTTTTGGTGTAGTCAATTTTTTAGCAGAAGATAAAATTTTAAATGCTTATTCGCTTGCAAAAGGCACTATAAACGTACTTGAAGTAAATAATAGCTCTATAAATTTAAATAAATCAAGTGATATTCTGGCTTTAAAAAAAGCTAATGAGATAAAATTTTATGAGATAAGGCCTGATGTGATTGAGAGCGTTAAATTTAGCTCACAAAATAGTGTTTGTGGCGATTTTTTGTTACAAAAGTCAGTGCATGTAAATGTAGCAACAAACTACTATTTAAGAGATGATAGTTTTTTTACAAGCTTAATAGAGGCAAATTTCTTTTATAAAAAAGGTGCAAAGATCCTAAAAAAAGAGTTTGTTTATAATATAGCTGAGGCTAAAACCCTAAAAGAAGCAAAAGAATTTACGCAAAAGACAAAGCAACTTTTCTTAAATGACCTACAAAAATTGGGAAGGCTACTTGATATACTTTGTACTTTTTAAATCTTTATCTTAAAAATTAGTGTTCATTGCAGATACTAAAAAGAAAAAATTAATATAAAATCAAACTAAGACTTAGCATTTTATCCTATGAAATTTGTGAAAATTTGCTTTAAATTTGACTTAGTAGCAATTTAGTTTTGTGATATTCATACCGTTTTTAAAGTAAGGTGGATATGGCATATATACGGTAAATGGTGTGCTTTTTTGCTTTGGTAAATTTTTGGCTACATCAAATTTATATTCAACTGTATTTGGCCTCTCGTCCTTATCTGTGCCAAGAACCCATGAGAAAAATGAAAGCCCACTTGGCTTAAAAAATGCTTCACCGCCAAGGTCATTTTTATTTAGCGGTTGATTGATTAGTTTAACTGTCAGTGTGCAGTTGCTAATTGTAAATTTACCGATGTTTCTCACTTGCCCCTTAAAAACAATACTCTCGTTTCGCAAAATTCGCTCACTTTTTACATTTTCGAGCATGCCTTTTTTTGTATATTTGTCAAGCACTAGCATCAAAAAAACAGCAAGTGTGGTTGAGACTAGAATGTTTGTAAAAAATAGTGATAAAAATAATTTTCGCTCAGCTCTAAGCGAGAGAACAAGAAATAAAATAGAAAGCAGAGCGATCGCAAAAAGAACGATAATATGAACGATCGTAAAATATGCTGAGCTCATCAAAAACACTCCACTTTTTTAGAGATATTGTAGTCTATAAATGCGAAATCATTGACAAATTCTTTAACTTCAATGCTTTGCTTTGGCAAAAATTCCTCGTTTAAGATGATTCTTTTTCTAGCAAATGGATTAAGCGAGTTAAAAAAATCTTTCGTATTTTGCCTTGAGCTTAGATAGAAGTCAAGCTCGATTTTACAGATACTAAGTGCATTATTTGAATTATTTGTAATATTAAAATCAACCATTAATGCATCAACATATTGAAGCTGCTTGGTGGTTATTTTGCTTATGCTAACTGGTCTTAAATTTTCATTTATATATTTGTTTGCGTAGTAATTACCTACAAAAAGTCCGAAAAAAGCAGCCAAAATAAATAAAAATCCTATCTGCCACCACGACTTTATCGCGATAAAAATTCCTAAAAGCACAATTAGTATAAATGCTAAAAATATCCAGCCATAGGTTAGAAAATCAATGAGCTTTGCATTTTGCAATACAAAAAGCAAGTTGTGCTTAATGCTATTTAACATCTCGCGATCTTTTCTCTTCAATGCCGCTCATACCAAAACGCCTTGCAAGTTCATTTTTTATAGCATCTGGATGGATATTATGGGCTGAAAGTGCTACAAGTGCATGAAAGCAAAGATCGGCTGCTTCGTAGATCAGATCATCTTTTGCTTTTTGCTCATCTTGCTTTGAGTTTTCTGCAAAGCTAAGATCTTTTGCGGCCATTATAAATTCGCCAGCCTCTTCGCCAACTTTCTTTAAAATTTGATTTTTGCCTTTTTTAAAAAGACTTGCCACATATGAAGTTTCAGGGTTAGCATTTAGCTTTCTATCTTCTATCACATGGTAAAGCTCATCAAGCACACCATAATTTATTTTTTTGACTTCAACTTTTGTATCTAAAATTTTGCCGTCATGCAAATTTATCTCATTAAAAAAGCACGACCTTGCTCCAGTGTGACAAGAAGCGCCTCCGTTTTGAATCACCTTTAAAAGCAAAGTATCGTTGTCGCAGTCTAAAAAAGCAGCCTTTATCTCCTGAGTGTTGCCACTTTCTTCGCCTTTTTTCCAAATTCTATTTTTAGTGCGTGAAAAATAGTGAGCGTAACGGCTAGATAGACTTAAATTTAATGCTTCTTCGTTCATGTAAGCAAGCATTAAAACTTCATTTGTGGCATGATCGCAAACTACTACTGGAAGCAATCCACCAACTTTTTGCCAGTCTATACTTTTTATTACGCTATTCATTTTTATTTCTCGCTTACTGAGCTAGCTCTTGCTTTATCTTTTGCGTCTAGCCAGATATTTGGCACAGCTCCACCAGGTGTTAAGAAAATTTTAGCATCTTTGTTTTCTTTTAGAGCCTCGTTAAATTTATTTTGCGTCTCGATCTGCTTTAAATTTAGTAGATTTTGATCGACACTTTTTGCAACCTCTTTGTTCGCATACGCAGTTGCGTCAGCCTCGATTTTAATGGCATCAGCCTTACCTTTTGCTTCAATGATCGCAGCTTTAGCGGTACCTTCTGCAAGTGCAGCTTGTTTTAAGGCTTCTTGATTTGCTCTTTCTACTTCGTATTTTGTTCTTTCAGCTTCTTGTTTTGCGATCTGAACACGCTCGATTTGCTCTTTTACCTTTGAAGGCAAGATGATCTCACGAAGCTGCACTGTTAAAAGCTCAACTGGCTTATTTGGCTGAGAATCGATATCTTTTCTTATGCCATCATCGATTTGTCTTGCTAGATCGTTTCTCTTTGTTGGAAGCTCTTCTGCTGTATATTTACCAGCGATACTGCGAACCACGTCACGAACGACAGGATCAACTATCTTGCTCTCCCAGCTAAGACCCCAAGAGGCAATAGTTTGAGGGGCGTTTTCTGGATTTAAACGGTATTGCACAGTAATATCAATGCTAACTGGTAAATTTCTAGCATCAAGCACTGAAATAGAATTTTTACGTAAAATTCCAGCGCCAACGCCTTGATATGATTTTTGCATTGATTCGCCCATATCCTCGCCAGAAGTATAGTTTATGATCCTAACTCTGGTGTCCACGATGATGATGTCTTGGATAAAAGGTAAAAAGAAGTGAAAGCCTGGTTGTAAAGGATTTGGCTCATATTTACCTGCTGTAGACTTGATGCCAACTTCACCTGAGTGAATCACTTTAAATGGCTGTGTGATAGCAAAAATAGCAATAATTGCAATTACAATGTAGGCAAGTGCTCCAAATTTACCAAAACCACTTGGTAGATTTGGCATTTTAAAATCCTTTTTAAAAGGTGGCTCTTTGTCGCTATTTTGACCTGAGCCTCTGTTGTCATTACCTGGCTTTTTTTTATTGAAATAATCGTTTAAATCAGCGGGCATTTCGTTCCTTTAAAATTTTAAATATATGTTAAAAATGATTCATATTTTTTATTTAGTCCATAAACTACGTCAAAATAAGCTTTTTGTAGTCTCTTTGTCACTTCTCCTCTAGCGCCGTTACCGATTATGCGGTTATCTATGCTATTTATCGGTGTTACTTCAGCTGCTGTGCCTGTGAAAAACGCCTCGTCAGCTGTGTATGCCTGATCTCTTGTGATGCGCTCTCTTCTTACTTCGATGTCAAGATCGTGAGCAAGTCTTATGACTGTATCTTGAGTGATGCTAAGTAGGCTGTTGTCGTTTGGCGGAGTGATTAAAACGCCATTTTCAACGATAAAGAAGCACTCGCCTGGACCTTCAGCCACAAAGCCCTCACTATCAAGAAGTAGTGCCTCGTCGTATCCAGCCTCTTTTGCCTCGTAGTTTGCCATTTGTGAGCTTAAATAGTTTGAGCTGGCTTTTGCCCTGTTCATTTGAGCAGCAGGTGCGAGTTTGGCAAAGCTTGAAATTTTAACTCTGATGCCTTTTTCTAGGCCTTCATCGCCAAGATAAGCACCCCATTCCCATGAAGCGATAGCGGTTTGCACTGGTGCTTTTGTATGAGCTACACCCATTACGCCGTATCCTAAAAATATAAGTGGGCGGATATAAACATTGCCATTATATTTATTTGCACGAAGAAGCTCTATTTGTGCTTTTTCTAGCTCTTCCTCGGTGTAAGGTACATTTAAAACAGTCATTTTTGCTGATTTTAAAAGTCTTTTTGTGTGATCTTGAAGTCTAAAAATAGCTAGACCTTTTTTTGTTTTATAAGCTCTTGTGCCTTCAAATACGGCATTAGCGTAGTGCAAAGAGTGAGTTAGAACGTGTACTTTTGCATCGTCCCATTTGACTAATTTTCCATCCATCCAGATGAATTCTGAAGCATTCATTGTTAAACCTTTCTTTTTTCTTAGAAATTTTGGTCTGAGTTTATCTAAAATTGCTTTAAATTTACATTTCTAAGACCAAAATTTGCAGATATTACCCGCCAAAACTACTTATCTAAAAGCTCTTGTATGATCTTTGCCATCTCATCGATTGATGAAGCTGCGCTTAAATTTATTAAGTATTTGCCGCTTACTACAAAAGCTGGCACACCGCTAATGCTAGCAACATCATAAGAGGCGAACCATGCGTCTAAAAGCTCTTTTGCTCGGTCGCTATTTAGTGCTTTTTCGTAGTCGTCCTTGCTCACGTGAGCTGCTTTAAGGGCTAAATTTATAAATCTCTCTTTGTCTTTGCCATCATCAAAATCATCTTTCTCGTCATGTCTTGCTTTATAGATCGCAAATTTTGCTTGCTTAAATTTTGACTCATCGCTTAGTAGATCAGTGCCATTTGCCTCATCTATCGATATAAGGGCAGCAAAAATTTTACTCGCGGTCTCACCAAGCTTGCCTTTTGTGCTTAGATGATATGGGATAAATTTCACATCTTCAAGCTTTGACATCAGCTTTTTTGTAATCGTTCGGTCAAATTTATAGCAGTGTGGGCAGTCGTAGCTAAAGACCTTAACGACCGAGTTTTTAGGTACGTTAAGCGGTTTTGTTAGAGTTTGATACTTCACGCCTTCAGTCAGTGCTGATAAATTTAGCGCAAAAAACGCACTTAAAATTAGCATTTTTATAAGCTTCATTTTTGCTCCTTATTTTACAAGATCAGCTAGCACTTTTGCGGCGTGATCTTTGGCTTTTACGCTTTTGTAAATTTTAACTATCTTGCCGTCTTTGCCGATCACAAATGTGCTTCTAACGATGCCAAGATACTCTTTGCCGTAGTTTTTCTTAACCTGCCAAACACCATAGAGTTTAGAAATTTCCTTATCCTCGTCGCTTAAGAGGATGTGCTTTAAATTTTGCTTTGCGATAAAACCCACATGTGACTTCACGCTATCTGGACTAACGCCGATGATAATGGTGTCATTTTTGATAAACTGATCGTAGTTTGCGCTAAATTCGCAAGCCTCAGTCGTGCAGCCTGGAGTGTTGTCCTTTGGGTAGAAGTAAAGCACTACATTTTTGCCCACAAAGTCTTTTAATGCGACCTTTACACCGTCTTGATTTAGCGCTTCAAACTCTGGCGCTTTGTCGCCAACTTCAAGCGTTATCTTTCTTTCTATGTCTGCTTTGCTAAATTCGCTCATTTTATCCCCTTTCTCTTATCTTCTACGCTTTCGCCACCTACGCCGATGTTGCTAGCATCGTGAGTTTCTATGAAAATCATCACCGCCTCTTTTTTCTTGCCAAGTACTCTTACAAGCGTCTCAGTCACCTCTTTAAAAACTTGATCTTTTTGCTCTTTTGTCGGCTCTGGGCCTGCTATTTTAATATTAACATAAGGCATTTTTGCTCCTTTTTTAAGATGCAAAATATTAGCCAAAATGAGTGAAATTTCAGATTAAAGCCTTTATTTAAGAATTTGGCATTAAAATACAAAAACTTGTTACATAGGAGCGAAAAATGGACTACAACAAACATAACAAAGGCTTTGTTTGCTTTATGTACGGCTTTGGACGAAACAGAGCGGTTTATGCTGTTTTGATGGTTTTAGTCATATTTTTGCTTGGTTTTTTGACATTTGGCTCAAGTGCTCAAGCTAACATTTTAAATTTACAAATAGCCATTGGTGTCATGCTTTGCGGGCTTTTACTCATACTTGTAAATCCAAAAATTTTCATCATCAAGCTAATTGGATATTTAATTTCACTTGCTGGCGTTATGATCGCTCTTCACAATGCAAATTTACTAGGCGAAGGCTTTAGCTTATATTTTTACGCAAGCCTAGTTTTTGGCGCATTTATGATGCTCATGCTTCTTAGTTGGTTTGTTTACAACGCAAGAAGCAGCGAGATAAATGAAATTTAGTTCACCACTCCCATTAGCACACTTGTGTAGGTGTTTTGTTTAGGCTCTGAGCTTGTTGCATTGTTTATATTTATGCGGCCAGCCTCAAGCCCAGCTTTTATGAGTGCTTCTTTTACTGCATTTGCACGCTCATTTGCTAGCTCAATTAGCTTTTCCTTATCCGTTTCGATAGCTTTTATTGCCTCTTCTCTTAAGGCTTTATCGCTTTTATCTTTAGCGCTTGGAACGAGAGAATTTAATACGGTAATATAATCTTTACCGCTTGAGGCGATTATTTGATTTATCTTTTGATCAAGCTTTTTTTCTTTAAAGTAGAGCACATCTATTTCAGAGTAAGTAGGTGTGATACTAAGTTTCATCATAGGCTTTGCACTAGTTAGCTTTATAAAATCAGTTATTTTTGGTGCTTCTGAGCTTATTAGCTCGTTACTTCCAGCAAGAAAATCAATAGAGCTAAGATCCTTGCTGCCAAGCCCTAGAGCATTACCTAAAAATCTAAACGGAGCTAACGTAATGTCTGCAAAGAGTTTTTTAACAGCAGCCCAAATGACACCGCCATATTTAAAGTCTGGATCGTCTAAATTTCCTTCAACTGGTAGGTCGATATTTATTTGATTATTTTGATCGCTTAATATCGATATAGCAAGCGAAAGTGGCAAATTTACAGCATCTTTTGAATCAACCTTTTCTCCAAGTGTGGGTGTGTCAAAATTTATAAGATTTGAGCCGTTTAGTTTTGAATCAACAACGCTATAATTTAGATTTAAATTTAACTTGCCTTTTTTTATTTTATAGCCCAAAAATTGCCCGCTATATGGCGTTATGTCGATTAGATCGATATCTTTAAAATCAAGCTTAATATCGGTATTTTGCTTTAGCTCAAAAGGAAATAATTTTGCTGTAATCTGAGAAAAGCCATTTTTGCCAACTATGCCTTTAAACTCACCAGAACTTGGACGTTTTTTATCGATGTCAGTTAGCTTGCCATTTAGATTTGAAATTTTTGTAGCAAATGGCATAAATAGTGACGCATCTGAAAAATCAACCTCGCCGTTGTTAAGTGAGAAATTTTTGATGCTAAAATTTAGCTCGTCATCTTTTTTACTAGCCACCTTTTTGCTCTCGGTTTTTTGCTCATTTTGAACTTTATTTTTATCTTCTTTTACGATTTTGCTTAGATTAAATTCGCGCTCTTTACTTAGATGAGCCTTGATAAACGGCGAATTTAAAGCAACTCCAGTAATTTCAAGATTATTTTTAAAAAGTGAAATTTTATCCACTTCTAAACTTTTAAACGCGATTAGCTCTTCTTTATTTTTATCATCTAATCTAATATCTTTTACACTAAGTTTTGCATCTGCTTTTATATCTTTTGCATAGTGAAGCTCGGCGTTTGCACTCATCTCTCCACTTGAAAGATCTGCCTCTAAAAATGGCTTTGCGTAGGCAAAATATTTTGGCAAATTTTTATCTTCAAGTTTGATTTTAGCAGTTATATCAAGTGGTTCAAGTTTGATCTTTGAGGTTAGGTCCAAATTTAGCTTTTGCGAGCTTTTTATATCCACTTTCGCGTCAAATGGCTTACTAAAATCGCTACTTAAATTTGCTATTTTTACAAACAAATTATCAAATTTATGAGCGATTTTCTCGCCTTCAAAAAGATGCGTCAAAGCGATACTAGCATTATTTACATTGATATTTTTTATATCAAATTTAAACTCATTTTCTTTGCTTTTTGAAGCTGATGTATTCTCTTTTTTAGTTTTAGTGCGATGATTAGCTGTTTTTGCCGGCTCTTTCTCACCAAGTCCAAGCTGGTTTATCACGCTTAAGCCGCTATCATTTAACTCTGAGTTAAATTTTGGTCTATTTACATCGATATTCTCAGCACTCAAAGCCATATTTAAAATATCAAATTTGATCGTTTTTGTAAGCACATTAGCGATATCTAAAATCTCTTTATTTTTTGCCTTTAAATTTATACCATTTATACTAATCTCATCAAGAGTTGCAAGGCTTTTATTAGTATCTTGAGTGAAGCTAATATTTGAGAATTTAGCCCCTGTCACATTTGCATTCGCATTTTTACTAAGCGGGGCATTGATGTCATCAAACGCTATTTTTTCAAGCGTTAGAGTGGTTTTGCTATTTGCTAAATTTGCATTTAAATTTGAGGCATTTATATCTTTTAGATTTACTAAATTTTTACTGGTTTCGTCTATTTTCAGGCCGTTTGCATTTATGCTATTTAGCGTAGCTGTTGCGTTTAGCTCACTTTTTTCATTTAAATTTGCTAAAAGCGAAATATCGTTTAAATTTAGTGATTTTAAGCTTGCTGTTATTGCATTTTTAAATGACACATAGCTTAAATTTATGGTATTTAGCTCTAATTTAGCATCTATCTTGTCTGCTATCTTACTTGATAGATTAAATTTTGGAAGCTCTAGCTCACCAAGGCTTAGTTCATTTTTGCCCTCATCTATGCTTAGTGATTTTACATTTAAAAAGCTGTCCTTTAAATTTATATTTGTAGCGTTCTCGTCGGCAATTAAAGCGTAATTTATTCCTAAATTTATGACCGCATTTTTAAGATTTAGTGTGTCATTATCGATAAAGCTAATCGCGACTGGATCGATACTAAAGTTCTTTATGCTGATATTGCCCTCGATTTTTAAGGGATTTAGCTTGATATCGCCATTTAGATCGATCTTGTGAGCTAGAGTCGAGTTTGAGTCAAAGATATGGCTACCTGCACTATTTTTCTTAGTATTTAGCGAGCTTAGCTCGTAGTTTATATCATCAAAATTTACGTTAAATGGATTTGTTAAATTTTGATCGCTATATGAAAATGAGCCTTTGATGATTTTTGCGTTATTTAAGGCAAAATTTATA
This sequence comes from Campylobacter concisus, assembly GCF_003048405.1. Classification (NCBI taxonomy): domain Bacteria; kingdom Pseudomonadati; phylum Campylobacterota; class Epsilonproteobacteria; order Campylobacterales; family Campylobacteraceae; genus Campylobacter; species Campylobacter concisus. The sequence goes on from NZ_PIQS01000001.1 coordinate 775,661, forward strand.
GAGCTAGTGCTGTTATCTTCGGTAGTTGCGTTATCGTCGCTTATAAAATTGCTAAAGTTAAATTTTGAATTTTTATCCCTTAAAATTTTGACATTTGGCTCTTGAAGCCTAAAAATATCAACTTCAACTAATTTTTTAAAGATAGAAAATGGCTTTAGCTTGACGTCAATTTGCTTTGTGCTAAAAAGTGGCGAAGTGCTGTTTAGCTCAGCGTTTGTCGCATTTAGCTCGAAGGTAAAAGGATTAAATTTAGCACTTTCCACAAAAAGCGTTGCATTGTAGTCTTTTAGATATTTTGGAGCGATATTTTTAATGCCATAAGGTACTCCAAAAAATCCAAGAAGAGTATAAATAACTAAAAGTGAAACTAGGCAGATGGCTGAAATAAGTGCTGTTTTTTTATTTTTATTCATTGTAAAATTTGCCTTGTTGTTATCTAAAATAGGGAGAGATTTTACTTTAAAAAAGGTTAAAAGATAGTTAGAAATTTAAAACTTCTATACTATAAATTTACATTTAGCTTAATAACACTTTTATAAGATTCGTATTACTATGCAGAAATATTTTTAAACAAAGGGGATTGTGATGAAGAAAATTTTGCTTGTCTTTTTTTTGTTGTTCGGTGCTCTTTCTTATGCAAATGAAAATGCCATTGTAGTCGCTATCGAGGAGCAAACACCTCGTATAAATCCACTCTATGACGAGGATCACGATCCTACGCTTTCGCTCGTTTTTTCGGGGCTTACGAACCACGATGAAAATAGCCGCGTTGTGCCAGAGCTTGCGAAGTCTTGGCAGGTGAGCGACGATGGCTTGGAGTATGTTTTTGAGCTAAGAGATGATGCCTTTTGGCATGACGGGGTAAAATTTAGCTCAAAAGATGTGAAATTTACCATTGAAGCGGCTCAAGATAAGAAGCTAAATGCGCCTGCTATCTCAAACTATGAAGTCGTAAAAAGCGTTGAAATTTTAGGTGATTATAAGGTAAAGATCACGCTAAAAGAGCCTTTTCCGCCGTTTCTTGACGCGCTTAGTTTTGGCGTTTTGCCTGAGCACATTTTAAAGGGCAAAGATATCGCAACTGATAAATTTAACGACGCTCCCATTGGCACTGGCGCATACAAGCTTGTAAAATGGAAAAAAGATGAGAGCTTGGAATTTGTGGCAAATGAGAAATTTTACAAGGGCGAGCCAAAGATAAAAAGGGTATTTTTTAAAATTGTTGTTGATGAAAATTTAAGGCTCGTTGGGCTTAAAAGCGGTGAGATCGACGTTGCGCTCATTTCTCCAACTGGTGTAAATTTCATAAAAGATGATAAAAAATTAAGCCTGCTTAAATTTAAAAGTGCGGACTATAGAGCTTTGATGTTTAACTTTAATGATCCTCTTTTTCAAGATAAAAATGTAAGAATCGCCCTAAACTACGCGGTAAATAAAGATGAGATAGTTAAAAATTTATTTCACGGATATGCAAGCGTAGCGAACAATCCGATAGAAAAAAGCTTTGCAAATGACAGCGAGTTTAAATTTAGCTACAATCCGCAAAAGGCTAGGGAGCTGCTTGAAAAGAGCGGCTTTAAGAAAAACAAGGCTGGCTTTTTTGAAAAGGACGGCAAGGAGCTTAGCTTTGACATCTACGCCTTTAATAACGACATCTTAAGGGTCAATCTAGCCAAAATTTTAAGCAGCGAGCTAAATAAATTTGGCGTGAGAGCCAAAGCCTACACAAAGCCAAGAACAGCCTTTAGCATAAGCGAGGTTGATAGCTTTATTATTGGCTGGGGAAGCCCATTTGACCCAGATTTTCACACATACAGGATCTTTGGCGGATTTGCCGATGTGAGCATAAATGAAAATGGCTGGAATTTTAACCACTACAAAGACGCAAATGTCGATCTTGCCCTAAAAAATGCAAGATATACAAAGGATGTGGAGCTTAGAAAAAAATACTACAAAGAATTTCTAAAAGCACTTTTTGAAAATCCACCTTACATTTTCATAGCCTATCTTGACTATCCGCTCGTCTTTAACAACAAAATTTCAGGCATAAAGACGCAAATTTTAGGCCACCATGGGGCTGGATTTTTATGGAATATAAGAGAGTGGCAAGTAAAATAGTGGAAAAAACTTTGTCTAGAGCCATTTTAAAAACAGCGATCTCAAGTCTTGGATTGCTGTTTTTTATCTCGTTTTTTCTATTTTTGCTCATATATTTTTTGCCAGGAAACATCACTGACGCGATGTTTTCAAGGAGCGAGGCGGTAAATTTAGCCATAAAAGAGCAAATTTTAAAAAATTTAGGGCTAAAAGATAACTTTTTCGTGCAGTATTTTAGATGGCTGGTTCACTTTGTCACAGGCGACTTTGGCACGAGCTTTGTAAGCGGAGCAAGCGTCTCTCTGCTAATTAAAGAGAGGCTTATAAACTCGCTTTTTTTATTTGTATGCTCATTTGTTTTAATAGCCATTCTGTCCTTTTTCTTGGGGCTTTTAAGCGCCATTTATAAGAATAAATTTGCCGACATCTTTATAAATTTTAGCTCGTTTTTGCTGGCTTCATTGCCGCATTTTTACATCGCCCTTGTGCTAATAGCGATCTTTAGTGTCTATCTAAATTTGCTGCCAAGCTCTGGGGCAAACGAGCTGGGATCTAGCGGAGTAGGGGCTAAATTTATCATCTTACCAACTCTTGCCATCATCTTGCCACACCTTGGCGCAAACATGAAATTTGTAAGATACAGGCTAAATCAAAGCCTAAACGCTGACTTTATCCAGACGGCACGTGCTAGAGGCTTGGGCAGTGGAAAAATTTATCTCTTTGCGATAAAGCACGCAAGCACCGATATAGTTTATTATTTCGCAACCCTTGTAGCTGGCGTTTTTGCTGGCTCATACGTCATTGAGAGCATTTTTTCATTTCCAGGCATAGGCAAGCTTAGCCTTGATGCAGTCATCGCCAAAGACTATCCAGTCGCACTTGCGACCATTTTGCTAACGTCCGTTTTTGTCGTTTTTGCAAATTTGCTAGCAAAAATTTTCGCTATTTTGGCAGATAAGAGAAATTTATGAGAAAAGTCATATTTTTTCTAGCTTGCTTTGTATTTTTGGCACTTGTCTCATTTGCCTTTGTGACGCCATTTTTTTCTAAATTCGAGCCAAATTTCACTGACTTTATGGCGGTAAATTTAGCCCCAAGTAGCGAGCACATCTTTGGCACTGACATCCTAGGCAGGGACAATCTCATAAGAGTTGCCTGCGCGCTTAAAAACTCGCTTCTTATCTTGCTGCTAGCTGGCTTTTTAACGACGCTTTTTTCGCTCATCTACGCATATTTTGGCACGAGCAATAGTAAAGCTTGCGAGAGCCTTTTTGACAAGGGACTTGATGCCTTCTTAAGCATACCAAACATCGTTTTTATCATGCTTTTTAGCTCATTTAGTAGTGGAGATCTACTTATCACCTCTTTTATCATCGCCATTTGCTCGTTTATGCAGGGCGCAAAAGTCTTTATGCAAAATTTTAGACTTAATAAAAAGTGCGACTATGCCGAGCAAGCCGTGATAAATGGAGCTGGTAAATTTAGCCTTATTTGCTTTGAAATTTTGCCAAATTTAAAGCATCTAATAGTTAGCATCTTTGGCATAAACGCGATAAATGCAGTCGTCATGGAGGCCACGCTTGGCTTTTTTGGCGTGGGTAGTGACGCAAATAAAATAAGCCTTGGCATCATGCTAAATGAGAGCAAAGAAGCGCTTTTTCTGGGCTCTTGGTGGATGGTGCTTTTCCCTGGCGTGACGCTCTTTTTGCTCATCCTTGCAACCTCGATCATCACGTCAAATTCAAAAAATGGCAATATAAAAATATGATTGAGATTAAAAATTTAAACGTTCTTTATAAGGATAAGAGGCTTTTGCGTGAGCTTGATTTTAGCATGAGTGAGGGTAAATTTATAGGTATCACGGGCGCTAGTGGCAGTGGTAAATCGCTCTTTGCAAAGAGCCTAATAAGGCTTTTTGATGACGATTTTAGAGTGAGGGCGGATAAATTTAGCATTTGCAAAAAAAATATCTTAAAACTTAGTCAAAATGAGCTAAAAGAGCACCGAAGAAAGGTCGCCGCGCTCGTTTTTCAAAACTCTATCGCCAGCCTTCATCCGCTCTTAAACGTGGGTGATCACTTCAACGCCTATCTTGGCGGCGATAATAAATCAAATAAAGAGCTTGCATTTGCTTACTTTAGGGAGTTTGGGCTGGGTAATGCTAATCTCATCTGGCACAAATACTCATACGAGCTAAGTGGTGGTGAGGCGAGTCGCGTGCAGATAGCTCTTGCACTTTGCCTGAGGCCAAAAATTTTAATCTGCGACGAGATAACAAGCGGACTTGATAGCATTAGCGGTAGCCACGTGGCAGGCATCTTAGAGAGCCTAAAAGGCAAGATGAACGTCATTTTTATCTCGCACGATGAGGCGCTGACAAGCTATCTTAGTGATGAGATTTGGCAGATGAGAGATGGGCGGTTAAATTTAAAGGAAAATGCGTGAAAATCAGGCTTGAAAACGTCTCAAAAAGTTTAAGCTTTAAGGAGCATTTTAACGCTAGAGCTGAAGTGCTGCATCTTTTGGAGGGGATAAGTTGCGAGCTTGATGATGGCGAAAATTTAGCCATTTTGGGGCAAAGTGGCAGTGGCAAAAGCACACTTGCAAAGCTCATATCATTTAGTGAGCCAAAAAGTGGGGGCAAAATTTACATAAACGATGAGGAGATCACGGATAAAAATGAGCTCAAAAAGGACATCAGATATATCTTGCAAAATCAAAAGCAAGCCCTAAATCCAGCGCTAAAAGTAAAAACCGCGATCGTTCACGTGAGGTCATATCTTAAGCTTAGCTTTAGTGAGAATGAGCTCAAAGAACTTCTGGCAAATCTAAATTTAAAAGATGAAATTTTAGAAAAATTCCCATCTCAGCTAAGTGGCGGCGAGGCGACGAGAGTCGGGATACTGCTAGCACTTCTTTCAAAGCCAAAAGTCCTAATCTGTGATGAGATAACAAGTGGGCTTGATAATGAAACAAAGCAAAAGATCATAAATTTGCTTTTAAGCTTAGATGAAAAAATCAGCATTATTTTTATCACGCACGATATTTTAAGTGCGATGAAGATAGCGCAAAAAGTGCTAATAATCGAGGCTGGCAAGCAGGTGGCGTGGGGTAAATTTGAAGATCTCACAAGCCAAAATGTCCTTAAAAAATACCTCGATGCTGCAAAAATTTATAAAAATAATCTTTGATATAATGCAAGCAAAAAAGGTCAAATTTGCTAGTTCATATCTGCTGCTCGGTCGATAGCCACTACTTTTTAAAACGCCTACGAAAAGATCATCCAAATGAACGAATAGTAGGCTATTTTTACGATCCAAACATACATCCATATAGCGAGTTTTTACTGCGTTTTGAGGACGTGAAGCGAAGCTGCGAGAAGCTAGGCATCAAGCTAATATGCGGCGAATACGACTACGAAGCGTGGCTTGGCGGCACAAGGGGACTTGAAGATGAGCCAGAAAAGGGCAAACGGTGCGAATACTGCTTTGACTTTCGTATGAAAGACTCTGCTAAAAAGGCGCTTGAGCTAGGGCTTAGTAAGATCACAACGACACTTTTGATGAGCCCAAAAAAGGACTTTTCTCAGCTTAAAAAGGCGCTTGATGAAGCGGTGGCTGGCTCAAATTTAGAGGCGGTTGCGGTTGATTATAGAAAAAATGGCGGCACAAGCGAGCAGTTTATCCTCGCTAAAAAAGACAAACTCTATCACCAAAACTACTGTGGCTGCGTCTTTGCGCTAAAAAAACAGCGCGACTCGCAAAATTTGCCCCAAAGTGAGCTAATGAGCGAGCTGCACGCAAGGGCGCTTTATGGCAGCATAGAAGCGAGGCTTGAGCTTTACAAAAAGGTGCGCCTTTGCGAGGCGAGAGGTGAGAAATTTCATCTTTTTAGAAGGCGATTTTTAAACTACAGGCTTTTACGCGCTAGTGTTAAATTTGGCGGAGTTGTGGTACCAAGCTACTTTGTACTCTACTCTGGCTTTAAAAGAGAAAATTTAAAGCTAAATGTAGAAAATTCCTGCGAAATGGACGATGAGCTAAAAGAGGGCGTAGTTTTTATGAGCTTAAGTCGATTTAATAAATTTACAAACAGCAAATTTAAAAGCGTTGATGAGCTTTGCAAAAGGTCGCTTGAGCTTGGCGCTGAGATGAAATTTCGCCGTGAGATAAGCGGAGAATTTTCGCAAAATCCTATCATTATCTTAGACGAGGTCAAAAAAGGTAGCTACGAAATTTACGCAAAGGCTGTTTTTTATAACGATAGCGAAGAAATTTTGGTTTTAGACTAAAAGGCGAGTTTATAAAATTTATCTTAAAGCAGTGAATTAAATTTTTGCCACATAAGGCGAAATTTAGAGATTTTTAAAAGAGGCTAATAATTTTTTTCTTAGTATAAATTTGTTACAATCGCCACAAATTTACATTACTAAGGCTAAAACGTGATAGACGTCGTAGAAATTCAAAAAATTCTCCCACATAGATTTCCATTTTTACTTATAGATAGAGTTGTTGAGCTAGAGCCAGCTAAGAATATCGTGGCTTATAAAAATGTAACCATTGGCGAGCCGATATTTCAGGGACACTTCCCGGGCCATCCGATATATCCTGGCGTAATGATAATAGAAGGCATGGCACAAGCTGGCGGCGTGCTAGCTTTTAAGAGCATGAGTGATGAGCATCAAGCTGGTATCGAGAATAAAGTAGTCTATTTTATGAGCATAGACGGAGCAAAATTTCGCCATCCAGTCCGCCCTGGAGATAGGCTAGAGTATAGACTAAACGTGCTAAAACACAAAGGAAATATCTGGGTGCTCGAGGGCAAAGCATACGTCGATGATGTGCTATGCGCCGAGGCTGAACTAAAAGCGATGATAGTCGATAAATAGGCTTTTGCTTAAGAAAAAGAGAAACAATGAAAAACATCCACAAAACAGCTGTAATAGAAGATGGAGCGATAATCGGAGATGACGCAAACATCGAGGCTTACGCATTTGTTAGCAAAGATGCAGTCCTTGGTAATAACGTCACGATAAAGCAAGGCGCAAGGGTGCTTGGCAAGACTAAGATCGGCGACAACTCTCGTGTATTTAGCTATGCGATCGTAGGTGACATACCACAAGATATCAGTTATAAAGATGAGGTCGATACCGGTGTCATTATCGGTGAGCACGCAACTATACGTGAGTTTTGCACGATAAACTCAGGCACGCACAAAGGCGATGGTATAACAAGGATCGGTGATAATGCCTTTATTATGGCGTATTCTCACATCGCACACGACTGTATCATCGGTAACAACGTCATTTTGGCAAACAACGCAACTCTAGCAGGCCATGTTGAGCTTGGCGACTACGCAGTTGTGGGCGGTCTTACGCCCATTCATCAGTTTGTTAGGGTTGGCGAGAGTTGCATGGTCGCAGGTGCAAGCGCGCTCAGCCAAGACGTAGTGCCATTTTGCCTAGCTGAGGGCAACAGAGCTTATATAAGAAGTTTAAATTTAGTTGGCATTAGACGCAGATTTGATAAAGAGCAGGTTGAGGAGCTAGTTCGCGCTTATAAATTTTTGTTTAATCAAGGCATTAGCCTAAAAGATCAAGCAAACGAGCTAGTCGCAAAAACCAGCGATGAAAATGTTAAAAAAATGTGTAAATTTATATTAGAAACGACAAGAGGAATTCCGCTTGCAAAAGGAAGAGATTAATGGCTAGAAAGTGTAATTTTTGTGGAGAGGCAGAGTCTGCTGAGAGAAGATTACTCGCTGATATCGAAGGAAATGCCTATATATGCGAATATTGTATCGCTGCTGCATACGATATGATACATGGAGATACTAGCGTAGAAGAGAGTAAAAACGACGAAACGATAGAGTATCAAAAGCTCACTCCAAAGGAGCTAAAAGCTGTACTTGATAACTATGTGATCGGTCAAGATAGGGCTAAAAAGGTCTTTAGCGTCGGCGTATATAACCACTATAAGAGAATTTTTAAACAAAGCGACATCAAAGACGATACTGAAATTTCAAAATCAAACATCTTACTTGTTGGCCCAACTGGAAGCGGAAAGACGTTGATGGCTCAAACTTTAGCGAGATTTCTTGATGTGCCTATCGCAATTTGTGATGCCACAAGCCTAACTGAGGCTGGATATGTCGGTGAGGATGTTGAAAACATCCTAACAAGGCTCTTACAAGCTGCAAATGGTGACGTGAAAAAGGCGGAGCAGGGCATTGTTTTTGTAGATGAGATTGATAAGATCGCTAGAATGAGTGAAAATAGAAGCATTACAAGGGATGTTTCAGGTGAAGGTGTACAGCAAGCGCTTTTAAAGATCATTGAAGGAAGTGTTGTAAATATCCCACCAAAAGGTGGCAGAAAACATCCAAACCAAGACTTCATCCAGATAGATACGACAAATATTTTATTTGTTTGTGGCGGTGCATTTGACGGGCTTATTGATATTATCGAGAGAAGGGTTGGTAAAAACGTACTTGGATTTAACCAAGAAAAACGTGGTAAAAATGAAAAAGAAAATTTACTAAGCCTACTTGAGCCAGACGATCTTGTAAAATATGGCCTCATTCCAGAGCTTATCGGCAGACTTCACGTAGTAGCCACTTTAAATGAAATAACAAAAGATGACATGGTAAAAATTTTAACTGAGCCAAAAAATGCGATATTAAAACAATACCAAAAGCTTTGTGCGATTGACGGTGCTACACTTAAATTTGATGATGAAGCACTTGAAGAGATAGCAAGTTTAGCTATCGAGCGAAAAACCGGGGCTAGAGGGCTTAGAAGTATAATGGAAGAGCTTATGACGGACATAATGTATGAGCTGCCAGAGTTAAAAGAGTATGATATTGTTATCTCAAAAGAGACTGTAAAAGATAAGGCAAAGCCAATTTTAATAAAGCACGATAAGAAAATAGCGTAAAGGAAATAGATGTTTTTAGATCAGGTTATAGGTTTTTTCTCAAGTGATATGGGCATAGATCTCGGTACGGCAAATACACTTGTTTTGGTAAAAGATAAAGGCATAATAATAAATGAACCTTCTGTTGTTGCAGTAAGGCGTGAGAAATATGGCAAACAAAAAATTTTAGCGGTCGGACATGCTGCAAAAGAGATGGTAGGAAAAACTCCAGGCGATATTGAGGCGATAAGGCCGATGAGAGATGGTGTTATTGCGGATTTTGATATGACTGAGCGCATGATACGCTATTTTATAGAAAAGACACACAAAAGAAAAAGCTTTTTACGCCCAAGGATCATCATCTCGGTTCCTTATGGACTAACTCAGGTCGAAAGAAAGGCCGTTAGAGAAAGTGCCTTAAGCGCTGGAGCAAGAGAAGTATTTTTGATCGAAGAGCCTATGGCAGCAGCGATTGGCGCAAATTTACCAGTTCGTGAGCCACAAGGTAACCTAGTAGTTGATATCGGTGGCGGTACGACTGAGATAGGCGTTGTCTCGCTTGGTGGTCTAGTTATTTCAAAATCAATCCGCACAGCTGGCGATAAGATTGATATTAGCATTGTTAATTATATAAAAGAGAAATATAACTTACTAATAGGTGAGAGAACAGGCGAGGAGATAAAGATCACCGTAGGTTCTGCCGTGCAGCTTGAAAAAGAGCTAAGCGTAGTGGTAAAAGGTCGCGACCAGGTAAGTGGTCTTTTAAGTAGAGTCGAGCTAACAAGCGAAGATGTGAGAGAGGCGATGAGAGAGCCACTAAAAGAGATTGCAGATGCGCTTAAAACCGTGCTTGAGATGATGCCGCCTGATCTTGCTGGCGATATCGTGGAGACTGGTATCGTACTAACTGGCGGCGGAGCGCTTATTAGAGGACTTGATAAATTTTTATCTGATATCGTTAAACTTCCAGTTTTTGTAGCTGACGAGCCACTCCTTGCGGTTGCTAGAGGAACGGGCAAGGCACTTGAAGAGATTGGGCTTTTACAACAGCTGACAAATGAAGAGTAAGATTGTTCTTTTTGTTTTTATAGCATTGCTTGCTACGGCCTCAGTTTTTAAGGGAGAAATTTTAAGTAATCTTTCTATCGGGTTTAGTAACTATGCTACAAATTCATACGACAATTTTGCTAAAAGTGTGAAAGACTATATAAACGAATATTTTAGGCAGGCTAGCGAGATAGAAAAACTAAGAGCGCAAAATGAAGAGCTAGAGCGCTCAGCCACGCTTCTTTCTACTTTTGCGAACGAGCTAAATCAAATTTTAAAAGATAAAAACTCGACTGCCTACGCCCCAGCTGTAAAGCTAGTAAAAGGGCTTAGCTACGTGCATATCGGGGATTATAATAAAATTTGGATAAGTGAGTTTGAAGGATACGACCCAAATAAAATTTACGGGCTCATCTATCAAGGAAATAGCGCTGGTATCGTCATCGCAAAAGATGGCAAGCCGCTAGCTTACTTGCAAAATGACCCAAAAAGTATATTTGCGGTTTATATAGGAAATGACAAAATTCCAGGCGTCGCGCATGGAAATCAAGGCCAAATAATGGTGAAATTTATCCCACAATGGCTCAGCCCAAAAGAGGGCGACGAGGTCTTTACGAGTGGGCTTGACGGGATATTTTTTAGTGGGGTGCCAGTAGGGCGCGTGAGTAAAATTTTAAAAGAGAGCTCCTATCAAAGTGTGATAGTTGAGCCCTATGCAAAGCTAAACATACCAAACTACCTATACGTTGTTACAAAGGAAAAATAATGCCAAAAAGAACAGATATAAATACCATTTTGCTAATCGGCTCAGGACCTATCGTCATCGGTCAAGCCTGCGAATTTGACTACTCAGGCACGCAAGCAGCCAAGACGCTAAAGGAGCTTGGATACCGCGTAGTGCTTATCAACTCAAACCCAGCCACCATCATGACTGACCCAAATTTTGCCGATGCAACGTATATTGAGCCGATCACAAAAGATAGTATTTTAAGGATCATCGAAAAAGAAAAAATAGATGCTATCTTACCAACGATGGGTGGTCAAGTAGCACTAAATGCTGCTATGGAGGTCTTTGAGAGCGGTCTTTTAAAGGATGTGAAATTTCTTGGTGCAAACCCAGAAGCGATAAAAAAGGGTGAAGATAGACAAATTTTTAAAGCAACCATGCAAAAGATCGGTATGGATCTGCCTGAGAGTAGATATGCTTATAACATGGACGACGCGCTAAATGCAGCAAATGAGATAGGCTTTCCGCTCATCATAAGAGCTAGCTATACGCTTGGTGGCGCAGGAAGTGGCGTGGCTTATAATATGGACGAGTTTAAAGAGCTAGCCAACACCGGCCTTGACGCAAGCCCGATACATGAAATTTTGATAGAAGAGAGCTTGCTTGGCTGGAAAGAGTACGAGATGGAGGTCATTAGAGATAGAAACGATAACTGCATCATCGTCTGCTCGATCGAAAATTTTGACCCAATGGGCGTTCATACAGGTGATAGCATCACGGTCGCACCAGCACTCACACTCACAGATAAAGAGTATCAGGCTATGCGTGACGCTAGCTTTGCCATACTTCGTGAGATCGGTGTTGATACTGGTGGCAGCAACGTGCAGTTTGCCATAGACCCAAAAAGTGGCCGCATGATCGTTATCGAGATGAACCCGCGCGTAAGCCGCAGCTCAGCGTTAGCAAGTAAAGCTACTGGCTATCCTATCGCAAAAGTCGCGACGCTGCTTGCAGTTGGTTTTAGTCTAGATGAGATCAAAAACGACATCACAGGCACGCCTGCTAGCTTTGAGCCGGTGATTGACTACATCGTGACAAAAATTCCACGCTTTACATTTGAGAAATTTCCAGGATCAAACCCATATCTAGGCACTGCGATGAAGTCAGTTGGCGAGGTTATGGCCATTGGCAGGACATTTAAAGAGAGTATCCAAAAGGCGCTTTGCAGCTTAGAGCGTGATCTTTGCGGATTTAACAGCCTTAGTTTAGAGAAAAACGCTTTGATTTATGGCATCAGAAATGCAAATGAGAGGAGAATTTTATATCTAGCGCAAGCCTTTAGAGATGGCTTTAGTGTGGCTGAAGTGCATGAGTTTAGCAAGATCGATCCTTGGTTTTTAGAGCAAATTTACGAGATAGTTAAATTTGAAGATAAGATCGACATGGATATATTAAACAACGAAGAGCTGCTACGAGAGGCTAAAAGCATGGGCTTTTCAGACAAGATGATAGCTGTGCTTATAAATGAAAAAGATGATCTTGAGCTTAGTCAAAATGATATCTATTTTGCTAGGCAAAAGCTTGGCATCGAGCTTGAATACAACGAGGTTGATACTTGTGCGGGCGAATTTAAGGCGCTAACGCCGTATCTCTATTCATCTACAAATATCACTAAATTTCCTAAAAAAGAGCTAGCAAAAGATGCTAAAAAGGTGATGATAATAGGCGGCGGCCCAAATAGGATCGGACAGGGCATAGAGTTTGACTACTGTTGCGTGCATGCAAGCTACGCCCTAAGAGACCTTGGCGTAAAAACGATAATGTACAACTGCAACCCAGAAACCGTCTCAACCGATTACGATACGAGCGATATCTTGTACTTTGAGCCGATTGATTTTGAGCACGTTAGATCAGTCATTGAGCGTGAAAAGCCAGACGGTGTGATCGTGCATTTTGGCGGTCAAACCCCGCTTAAATTTGCAAAACGCCTAAGCGTGATCGGCGCAAAGATCATCGGAACAACTGCAAGAGTGATCGACGTGGCCGAAGATAGAAAGAAATTTAGCGAATTTATAAATAAAATTGGCGTTCTTCAGCCTAAAAATGACACCGCCACAAGCCTAGAAGAAGCCTTACAAAAGGCCACTACTATCGGCTATCCAGTGCTTGTTCGCCCAAGCTACGTTCTAGGCGGTAGGGCGATGAGAAGGGTGCATAACGAGAGCGAGCTAAAAGAGTATATGAGCGAAGCGGTCAAAGTTAGTAATCACTCACCAGTACTACTTGATAAATTTTTACAAGATGCAAAAGAGCTCGACGTAGACGCGATATGTGATGGCAAAGAGGTCTATATTGGCGCGATAATGGAGCACATCGAGGAGGCTGGAATTCACTCTGGCGACTCAGCTTGCATATTACCACCGATGAGTTTAAGTGATGAAATGATAAAAAAAGTGGAGAAGCAAACCAGAGATATCGCGCTAAATTTAGGCGTTATTGGCCTTATGAATATCCAGTTTGCCATCTATGAAAACGAGCTTTATATGATAGAGGTAAATCCTCGAGCGAGTAGGACTGTGCCGTTTGTGAGCAAGGCTACTGGCGTGCCTATGGCAAAGGTGGCTACGAGAGTCATGTGGCAAGGAAATTTACGTGAGGCTCTCAAATTTTATGATGATTACAGGGTTGTTTATGAGGACGGTGACATCCTAAAACCTCGCGTAAGTTCGCATATTTGTGTAAAAGAGTGTGTATTGCCATTTAACAAGCTAAGTGGGGCCGATCTCATCCTTGGCCCTGAGATGAAGAGTACGGGTGAGGTAATGGGCATAAGCCACGATTTTGCAAGCTCATTTGCAAAGAGCCAGATCGCTGCGAGCAACACTTTGCCAAGCAAGGGCAGGGTCTTTTTAACGCTGGCTGATGGCGACAAATCTTATGCGCCAGACCTTGCAAGAGAGCTAATAGCACTTGGTTTTAGTGTCATCGCAACTGGTGGTACGCATAAAATTTTAAGCGAAGCTGGCGTGGAGGCTGAGTTTGTCTATAAGATAAGTGAGGGCAGACCAAATGTCGAAGATAGGCTTAAAAACGGCGACATCGCACTTGTCATCAATACAAGCGATACAAAATCAAGCGTGGATGATGGCAAAAAGATCCGCCAAAATGTGCTTAGATTTAAAATTCCATATTTTACAACGATCCGTGCAGCACTAGCGGCTGCTAAGTCCCTAAGTGCGGTTCAAACTGGTAAAGCACTCGAGGTAAAAAGCTTGCAAGAGTATCTAAGCGAGAAATGAACCAAAAAGAGTGCGTAGTAGAAGTGTTAGTTAGCCTTGGTGGCATGACAACGCTTTTTGATCTTTACCATAAAACTGACGTTAGCACTTGGGGTAGCAAAACTCCATTTGCTAGTATAAGACGGATAGTGCAGACTAATAAAGAATTTTATAAGATCAGAGCCGGACTTTGGGAACTTTGTGAGTTTAGAGATAAAAATTTAGCCAAAACAGGTGATAGTAAGAGTGAGCAAAATGAGAAATTTACACATTCTTATTTTCAAGGCGTTATCGTTGAGATAGGAAATTTAAGACATTTTCAAACATTCATCCCAGCTCAAGATAAGAACAAAATTTTATAAATCAGATAAGAAACTTTGCGAACTTGCGAGCTTGAGTGAGATATATAAATTTAGTTATGAAGATATCGTTAAAAGAGCAAAAACAATAGATGCAATATGGTTTAACGAAAGAAATTTACCAAACTCATTTTACGAAGTTGAACATAGTACAGACTTTAAAAATTCACTAAACAATTTTTTTCAGCTTCAAGACTTTAATACTAGGGTGTTTATAATCGCAGATAAAAAGAGGCAAAGAGAGTATGAAAGCGTTTTGATGGCTAGCATCTACGAGCAGATAGCTCAAAAGGTAAAATTTGCTAGTTATGAAGATATATTAAGGCAGCTTGAAAGAGAGAGTGAGCAAGCATTTATTAAAATGGGAATTTAATGAAAGAATTTGAAGTAGAGATCGTCGAAACCTCGGCGAAGAGAGTCGTTATTAAAGCGAAAAATAAAGAAGAAGCGTGTAAGATCGCCCGGGCGGCTTACGAAAATAGCGAGATCGTTTTAGGTGCGGAGGACTTCGTTTGTGCGGATTTTAAAACGACGATCGCGGACGAGCCGAAAACTAAATTATAGGGATTTTATGGAACCGAATTTAACGAATTTTAGCGACTTTTTACGCTCGCTTAGAAAGACGAACGCGAGCCTTGGCTACTTTACCGACTTTAACAAATGCGGCGAAAATCTAAAAGCCGTTTCTATCAAGCTTCATACGCTTGATTTTTTACTCGGTTCAAAAGATTTGAAAACCGATATTTTCACTCTTAAAATACTCTGAAATCGTTCGCGAGAAATTTACGCCGCCTCGATTTTTTCGCGCGTTCGTATCGAGTCCGACTTCTACGCCAAATACGTAATCGTGTAAATTTTTTATCTTTGCATCCATAAAAATTTTATCCAGTCCGGTTTCTTTACAAAACTCGTAAATTTTATCGGGGCTTTCAAAATACGCTTTCAGCTTTGTTAATTCGCCGCTTGTCGCGACCACATCCGTATTTTTATCTCGAACGGCTATGAGCAAATTTAGCGTATCAAAGCACTCTTTACTTTGCTTAAAAAGAGTGAAAATATCGGCTTTCAAACCGAAGTTAGTAGTAAAAAATTTGCTCTAAATTTAGGAAGCGATCAAAAGATTTTTGATTTCGTTATAACCGCGGACGGCATAACGTATCTGATAGAGGCGAATTTTTATAGCACGGGCGGCTCGAAGCTAAACGAGGTCGCAAGATCTTACATCGAAATAGCGCAAAAAATCTCGCTTTGCGGCGGATATAAATTTATTTGGATAACGGACGGACAGGGCTGGTGTGCCGCTAAAAACAAGCTTGAAGAGGCATACAAAAGCGTTAAAATTTATAATCTTTCTACGCTTCATTATTTCGTAAAAGAGCTTAAAAATGTTTAAGCTATCCGATGATTTTAAGCTTTTTAAAGGCGATTGTTTTGAGATTTTGCCTAAATTTAAGGGAGAGTTTGACCTTATTTTTGCCGACCCGCCGTATTTTCTCTCAAATGATGGACTTAGCATTCAAAGCGGAAAAATCGTAAGTGTAAATAAAGGTGATTGGGACAAAAGCTACGGTATTGACGAAATAGATAAATTTAACCTCGAGTGGCTAGCACTTGCCAAAGATGCACTCACGGACAACGGCAGCGTAATGATAAGCGGAACGTATCACAATATTTTTTCGATCGGCCGGGCGCTGCAAAAACTAGACTACAAAATCCTAAACGTCATCACTTGGCAAAAGACTAATCCGCCGCCGAATTTTAGCTGTAGGTATCTAACGCATAGTACTGAGCAGATCATTTGGGCTAGAAAAGATGAGAGACATAAACACATCTTTAACTATGAGCTTATGAAGCGGATAAATGGAGATAAGCAGATGAAAGATGTGTGGAGTTTTGCTGCGATTGCTCCTTGGGAGAAAGCATGTGGTAAGCATCCTACACAAAAACCACTTTCGCTTTTGATAAGGCTTATTTTGATGGCAAGTAATGAAAATAGTGTCATTTGTGATCCATTTGCAGGCTCTGCAACAACTGGTATAGCTGCAAATTTACTAGGTAGAAATTTTGTAGGTATTGAAAAAGGGCAAGAATTTATAGATATTGCACTTAAGCGAAAGGCTGAGCTAGAAGCAAATTTTATAAATTTTAGAGATAAATTTAGTGATATAAAAATGCTTGAGAGCTTAAAATTTGTCTAGATTTAGATACCTTACTTTACAACGACCCGCGCAGCACTAGCGGCTGCTAAGTCGCTAAGCTCGGTACAAACCGGCAAAGCACTTGAGGTAAAAAGCTTGCAAGAGTATTTATCTAAAAAATAATAAATTTAAAACAGTTTAGCTTATAGCTAAACTGTTTTAAAGTATTATTAGAAGCAACAGATGTCCATATATGGCATTTTGCTTTGAATTTTAGTCTAGCTTTCATCAATCTAGTAATATTAAAGCTTATGTTTAATATAATCTCACCCAAAGGAGAGATTATGAAAATTTTAAATGCTTTTTTTACGGGTATTATATTTGTCCTTGCTCCTATTTTTACGCTATTTGTTGGAATTTACAACAACTACTTTTCTTACTATGGCATAAACGAGTATTTTAATGTTATTTTTGTTGATAACGTGCCTTTCTTATGGCTTTTGCCAGTATTTTTTATATTTGGGTATTGCTTTTTTTACGCGCCTTTTAGAAAAATTTTTAGAGCCTTTTATTTAGTTTTGCTGATAGTTTGTGCTTTTAGTTGGTATCCTGACTTTGGACGCACTTTAGGAGAGAATTATTTTATGAGCAAATCGCTATCTTTAGATATCTCATCAAATTTAGAAAATGAGCAAAAGACTGATGGAAAGATACTTTATGATGGACGAAGAGAAATTTATTTTTTAAGAAGCGATAATAATAAAGTCGTTAAAATTTCAAAGTAAAGTTTTACCTTTATTTAGTTAAAATGGCATAAAAATTTAAAGGTTTAAAATGCGTTTAAAACTCCCACACGTTCCGTATATTTCACATAAAATAGCAATAGATCTTCTAAATTGTGGTTTCGTAAGACTAAATAAAGGCATTGAGCCAATCGTAGCAAAAACAAGTGAAATTTTAACAGTCGATATTCAAAAAGAAAGAGCTTTAGATGAGCGAGTAAATGAGCTTTTGGAGAAAAATGAAGACGAGATGCAAACTATGCAAATTGACCGCAAAAATATGTTTTGGCTCGTTAAAAAGAAGCTTGCAGGCGAATTTAATGTAATCTTAACCCACGAAGATAGATTTAGTAATATCGCTCACAAAGTGCTTGAAACTATTTGGAAGAGTGGTCTTGTTGATTATAATGTATCTGAAAATCGTGTAAAAAATGTGATTTATAACTCAATAGACGAGTACTTAAAAAGCTATGAGAAGATAGAAGATGATGTTTATGAAATGATACAAAATTATAAACATAAGCTAATTCCAGGAACTGATGAATATGATCTTGTCTTTGAGCGTTTATATCAAGATGAGCTTAAAAAAAGAGGCATGCTTTAATGAAAGCTTATATCTACATTGAAAATGGTGTTTTTTTAGAAGCAAAAGCTTTTGGTGCTCATGGTGAGTGTGCAGGTGAGCTCGTTTTTAATACCTCGATGACTGGCTATGAAGAGATCATGAGCGATCCAAGCTATGCTGGTCAGTTTATCGTCTTTACGATGCCAGAAATAGGCATAGTAGGTATAAATGAAGATGATATGGAGAGCCTTAGAATTCACGCAAGTGGCGTCATAATGAGGAGCTACAACGAGACTCCGTCAAATTACCGCTCGCAAAAATCTTTGGGTAAATTTTTCGAAGAGCAGGGCAAATTTGGCGTTTATGACGTTGATACTAGGTATTTAACAAAGATGCTACGTGACGAGGGCGCACTTATGGCCTATATTTCAACGCAAATAAGTGATAAAGATGAGCTAAAACGCAGGCTTGAGAGTAGTGGGCGTATCGAAAATATAAACTACGTAAAAACAGTTAGTGCGATGGACGAGTACGAACATAAAAAAGGCGCTTGGGATAGAAATTTAAAGTCATATAAGCCGTTAAAAAGTATTGGTAAAAAGATAGCTGTTTTTGACTTTGGTGTAAAGAGAAATATCTTAAATGAGCTATGTGAAACTGGTCTTGAAGTCATTGTCGTGCCACACGACACTAAGGCTGAAATTTTGATAGAAAAATTTAAAAATGGCGAGATAAATGGGGTATTCTTATCAAATGGTCCTGGTGAGCCAAAAAATTTAAAGGCTGAAATAGGCGAGATCAAAAAGATGATTGAGGCTAGGATACCTATATTTGGCATTTGTCTTGGACATCAGCTACTATCAAACGCCTTTGGATACGAGACATATAAGCTTAAATTTGGTCAGCATGGAGCAAATCACCCAGTGCTAAATTTAGAGACAAAGGCGATCGAGATAACAACACAAAATCACAACTACAACGTACCTGAAAGTATCGCAGAAGTAGCAGTTGTGACGCATAGAAATTTATTTGACAACACGATCGAAGGTGTGAGATACAAAGAATATCCGATCTTTTCAGTTCAGCACCACCCAGAAGCAAGTGGCGGTCCAAGCGAGAGCAAATATATATTTAAGCAGTTTTTAGAAATTTTATAAGATGCAAAACATAAACCTTTACATGATTATCTCAGTTGCATTTTTAAGTAGCTTTAGTCATTGTGTAGGTATGTGCAGCGGATTTTTGAGTTTACAGACTCTATTTTTTAAAGGTAAGAATAAAATAGAAATTTTAATGCTAAGTACGCTTTATAGTCTAGCTAGAATTTTTGCTTATATAGTTTTAGGAGCTTTACTTGGCGCCTTTGGAGCTGTTATTAGCTTTAACATGCAAGCAAGAGGCGTGATATTTTTCATAGTTGGCTTAATGATCGCGTTTATCGGCATTGCCTTACTTTTTAGGGGTGAACTTTTAAAATTTGTAGAGAATCAAAAGGCGCTTAATTTTGTAGCAAGAATTGCAAAAACAAGGATTCAAAAGAAAAATTTAACAAATTTTTTATTACTTGGTTTTTTAAATGGCTTTTTGCCTTGTGGTGTGGTTTATTATTTTTTGGCACTTGGGATTTTAAGTGCAAATTTTATTGATTCGGTTTTTATAATGCTTGTATTTGGTCTTTGTACATTGCCAGCTATGCTTTTAGCTAGCTTTGTATTTGGAATTTTAAATGAAAAATTTAAAGACATAATGTTTAAGATCTCAGCTAGCATAATGATAATAAATGGAATTTATCTATCATTTTTAGGATATAGAGCAAATGCTTAAGATAGAAAAATAAGAGAAATAATTGTTAGTTGCGTCAAAATTTATGATGTTTGATAAATATAACCAAAAAGGAAGAATAAATGAGCAAGATTCTTAATAATCTAACTGTTCTTATCGTTGAGAATGAGGGAGATGGTAAAAAAATAGTACAAGAAGTTATGCGAGATAAATTCGAAAAAGTTATCACTGCTCAAAATGGCGATGAAGGACTTAAGAAATTTAAAAAATATAATCCAAATATGGTTATAACAGATGTTTTTATGCCTATAATGAATGGTCTTGATATGGCTAAAAGCATTAAAGAAATTTCAAAAGATACACCTATTATAGTTTTTAGTACAAATAGTGAAAAAGAAACACTTCTAAAAGCGATAGATGTTGGTATTGATAAATACGTTTTAAAGCCGATTGATCTTGATGATTTTTTAGTTACGTTAGAAAATGTCGCTAAAAATAAGATAGAAACAGCAAATATTATTCAGGTTACAAATGGATATAGTTTTAATAAAATAAAACGTGTGCTTATCAGAGATGGTGTTGAAATTTCTCTTACAAAAAAAGAGCTTGCATTTATATCTTTACTCATAAAAAGACTTGGTACGCTTGTGCTTCATGATGAAATAAAAAATGTTGTTTGGGTTGGCGAGAGCGTGACGGAGGCTGCTATTAGGACCTTTGTTAAACGTGTCAGGGATAAAGTCGGCAGTAATTTTATAAAAAATGTTCCTGGGCTTGGTTACAAAATAGATAGAAGACTCTCCTAGTAAAAGAGAATTTATATTAATTAAGTCTTTTTATAGTTTTTCTACTCTAAAATAACCGAAAATTAATATAAATTTAACTAGGAGGAAAATTTATGCGACCATCCCAGTTGCTACACTACGACTATAGCGTAGCAAAACTATTTATGTTCTCAACGATATTTTTTGGTATCGTAGGCATGGCTATTGGCGTAGTAGTGGCTTTTCAGCTTGCCTGTCCAGATTTAAACTACATAGCAGGTGAGTATTCGGCCTTTGGAAGGTTGCGTCCTCTTCATACCAATGGCATTATATTTGGTTTTATGCTTTCAGGTATTTTTTCTACTTGGTACTATATTGGACAGCGTGTTTTAAAGGTCTCAATGAGTGAGTCGCCATTTTTGATGTTTATTGGTAAGCTTCACTTTTGGCTTTATATGCTTGTGATGATCTTGGCTGTTGTGACGCTTTTTATGGGCGAGAGTACATCTAAGGAGTATGCCGAGCTTGAATGGCCACTAGATATTGCAGTAGTAGTAGTCTGGGTGCTTTGGGGTGTAAGTATATTTGGGCTTATTGGTATACGCCGCGAGAAAACACTTTATATCTCGGTTTGGTATTACATTGCTACATTTCTTGGCGTTGCTATGCTTTATCTATTTAATAACATGGAAATTCCAACAAGACTAGTTAGTGGATATGGCTCATGGCTACACTCAGTTTCGATGTATGCTGGCTCAAACGATGCCTTGGTTCAGTGGTGGTACGGTCACAACGCAGTTGCATTTGTATTTACAGTAGCGATCATCGCCCAAATTTATTATTTCTTACCAAAAGAGAGCGGACAGCCAATATTTTCTTATAAGCTTTCGTTATTTTCATTCTGGGGCCTTATGTTTATATATCTTTGGGCTGGCGGTCACCACCTAATATATACTGCTGTGCCTGATTGGATGCAGACTATGGGTTCGGTTTTTTCTATTGTTTTGATTTTACCTTCTTGGGGTTCAGCTATTAATATGCTTCTTACAATGAAAGGCGAATGGACACAACTTCGCGAGAGCCCGCTTATTAAATTTATGATTCTAGCTTCAACTTTCTATATGTTTTCAACTCTTGAAGGCCCTATCTTGGCTATCAAATCTGTAAATGCACTAGCTCACTATACTGACTGGGTACCAGGACATGTACATGATGGCGCACTTGGCTGGGTTGGTTTTATGACTATGGCGGCACTTTATCATATGACACCACGTGTCTTTAAACGTGAAATTTATTCAAAATCCTTAATGGAAGCTCAATTTTGGATACAAACAACAGGTATCGTTTTATACTTTGCTTCGATGTGGATTGCTGGTATTACGCAAGGCATGATGTGGAGAGCAACTGATAGCTATGGAAATTTACTCTACTCATTTATTGATACTGTTGTAGTGCTTATACCTTATTATTACATTAGAGCTATTGGCGGACTTTTGTATTTGATTGGCTTTTTGATGTTTGCTTACAATATCTACAAATCAACTTCTGCTAAAGCTATTTTGGTAGAGCCAAAAAGTGCAACGCCTATGGGTAGTGCTAAAGCCAATGCGGAGGTGATGTGATGTTTGCTTGGTTAGAAAAAAATCCATTCTTTTTTGCAGTTTGCGTCTTTATCGTCATAGCTTATGCTGGCGTGGTAGAAATTTTACCTGATTTTGCAAATAGAGCTAGACCACTTGAGGGTACAAAACCTTATACAGTTTTAGAGCTTGCTGGAAAAAATATATATATACAAAATGGTTGCAACACCTGCCACTCACAGATGATACGTCCGTTTAAAGCAGAGACTGATAGATACGGCATGTACTCGTTAAGCGGCGAATTTGCTTATGATCGTCCTCATCTTTGGGGTTCAAAAAGAACGGGCCCAGATCTTATGCGTGTGGGTAATTATAGAACGACAGATTGGCATGAAAATCATATGTTAAACCCAGCCTCTGTTGTGCCAGGCTCGATCATGCCGGCATATCCATTTTTATTTAAGAAAAATGCTGACATAGAGACCGCTTACGCTGAAGCACTAACTGTTAAAAAGGTTTTTAACACACCTTATGATGAGAAAGATATGCCAGCTCTTGGCACTTTTGAGCAAGCAAATGCTAATGTAAAAGAGCAGGCTGCAAGTATCGTTGAAAGTATGAAAGACGAGCAAGTAAAAAGTGCTTTTGCAAAGGGTGAAATTCGCCAGATCGTGGCACTTATCGCCTATCTAAATAGCCTAAAATAGGAGTTAATAATGGATATTAGAGAACTTCAAGCTTATGGCTATTTTATTTTGACAGCATTTTTAGCTATCACTTTGTACGCTTATTTTTTTCATCTTTATAAAAGCGAAAAGCAAGGTAGAAGAAATTATGAGAAGTATTCAAGATTAGCCCTAGATGATGAGATCGGTAGTAAAATTTTAGAGCAAAAGGCTACAAAGGAGAGCGTATGCAATGGCTAAATTTAGAAGATAATATAAATTTACTTGCGTTAATAGGTGCCATCTTAATTATCGTACTAACTGTCGTTGTAGCTGGCAAGTATGTTGGTCAAATGAAAGTTAAAAAAGATGAAAGCGTAGAGCTTAGCGAGCACAACTGGGATGGGATAGGCGAGTATAAAAACCCAGTTCCATTTGGTTGGGCGGTAGTTTTTTTACTAACTCTTGTTTGGGCAATTTGGTATTATTTACTTGGTTATCCACTAAATTCTTACTCACAAATCGGTGAATATAATAAAGAGGTAAAAGAAGCAAACGCTAAATTTGAAAAAGAGTATGCAAACCCAAGCAAAGAAACACTTCATACTATGGGAGAGAGCGTATTTTTAGTGCAATGCTCAGCATGTCATGGCATCACAGGCGATGGCATTGGTGGCAAAGCTGCAAATTTACAAATTTGGGGTAGCGAACAAGGAATAGTTGATACGATACTAAATGGCTCAAAAGGGCTTGATTATCCTATGGGCGAGATGCCAGCAGGGCTAGCCGATGCTGATGGAGCAAAGGCTATCGCAGCTTATGTTGCAAAAGAGATAAGTGCTATAAAAAGTACAAAAAATGAAAATTTAGTAGCTATGGGAAAAGAGCTTTACGCAGCTTGTGCAGCTTGTCACGGAGATGATGGCAAAGGCATGGATGGTATGTCGGCTGATCTTAGTAAATATGGTTCAAGTGAGTTTATAGTGGATGTACTAAATCGTGGTAAAAGCGGCAACATAGGTGTTATGCCTAAATTTAATGATGGCAGATTAAACGAGATACAACAAAAAGCAGTTGGCGAATATGTCATATCGCTATCAAAGGGCGAATAATGGAAAATAAAAATAGAAACATCTTTGCTTTAAATGGCATTAGCGGTTATTTGGTGGCAGTTTTGCTTTTGCTATCTATCCTTGGCGTACTTACTTATATTGGTATTGGCTTGCAAAAAGATGTAGCAACCAAGCCTTACTCATTAAAAGATGCAAGTAGCATTGAGATGAAGAGCGTTAACAACGCTAAACATGTCATTATAAAGGAGTAGTGATGCTAGGCATAATAGAAAAAGCCATAATCTTGCTAATAGTTGTTGCAGGAGCTATTTGTGCGTGGTCAGTGCTTACATCAAACCACCTTTTTGTAGGCTAGGTGTGAGAAAATTTATACTCATTTTTATATTTTTGCTCTCACAAAGTTTGGCTTTGGGAGCAAATTTTGTGGTAAATAATGATGAAATTCTAAGCCAAAAAGTAAGTGTAAAGCTAAATGAGATCGGCAGTGAGCTTTACGCAAAAAGCGATATAAATTTAGTAGTTGGCGTATATAAAGATGGTGAGCTAGAAGCTCTTTTTAAAGAGCAAAACCTTAGCTCGCCTTATGCTTTTTTACTGCTTATAAAAGATAAAAAGAAAGTAGAAATTTTTGCCGATGCTAATACTTCAAAACTTTTTAATAAAGAACAAATTTTAAGTGTAAATCCAGAATCAGGGACGATAATTCCTATTTTAGTTTCTAAAAATGGTAAAGATGTCTATAATGCTGCTATATTAAATGGCTACGCTGATATTGCCGAACAAATCGCATCTAACTTAAATTTACAGCTTGAAAGTAGTGTTGGAAATTCAAACAAAACTACGTTAAATTTTTTAAGATTTTTCATCTATGGCTTGGTTGCATTTTTTATAATTGTTATCTTTTATAAAAAGGTAAAAAATGGATAAAAAAACCTTTTGGCCTTATGCTATCGTGCTTAGCTTCATTGCTATCATTATCGCTTGCGCAGTAACGATCATCATAGCACTGAAACATCCAGTCGAGATGGATAGCTCTTATATGCAAAGCTACCAAAATGTCGATGAAAACATAACCTTTATCAAAGAGAGTGAAAAACGCTTTGATGAGAAATTTGATCTAAAATTTGAGCCAAATTTTAATGCCCTAAATGCTAAGTTTAAATTTCATCTAACTCCCCAAAAAGGAGAAATTTCAGCTTTAAAATATGAAATTTTACTTACTCGCCCACAGACAAATAAAGAAAATAAAATTTTAAGAGCTTCATGGCAAGAAAATGATCTAGTAAGTGAAGAAACAAGTCTAAGAGAAGGTAGATGGCAGCTACTTTTAAGGCTAAGTGACACTAATGATACAAGGTATTATAAATTTGACCTTAATGTCACAAAATGATCTTAAAATCGCAGCTTTGGCATCTGGAAAAGATTTCAAAGCCGAGTTTAAATTTTAATAAACTAATCTTTTTAGCTAAATCTAAAACCAAAATACTAAGTTTTTATCAAATAAAACTATAAATCAAATCTCTTTAAATCCAAAATTTAATCCCAAACGCTCACAAGTACCGACATATTCTTTAAATTTATAGATTAATGGATGCCATTTTTGCGTATCTATCTTTTTATCTTTTAGTAAATTTTCATCTACAAAAATGCCTGTAATCTTGCAAGTAACTATGCTAAACCACTCTTTTAACTCTATCTTTTCTACAACCGTTTCTATCTGTATCTTACACTCTTTTATCCTGACGGTTTTTGCATTTATGCCAGGTTCTTTGCTGAGATTTGCTACCTTAAATTTATCGTGCTCGTAGGTGTAGCCAAGATTCTTTTTTTCTTCTGGCACGTCACTATCACCAGTTAGTTTTTCCATTTTTTGCACAGCTTCTAGCAGGCTTTCATCACATAAATTTAGCGTGATATCTGAACCGTTTTTGATATTTTTAAAGCCTTGATTTTCAATGCCTATGCCAAGCACTACTGTATTTCCTAACGTCCAAGAAGATGAAAGCACCGTGATATCATCGTTTGCATTTTTATCTTTTGTAGTGGCTAGCAAAACCGGAAAGCCGTAGTAAAAACCTTGTCTGTTTAACTCTTTATGCATTTTTGCTCCTTTTTTTGTGATTGTAGCTTTTGGCTCTTTAAGGCTTAAAATTTTAATGTATTTAGATGAAAATTTAAAGCTTTGGCTAAGCGTAAAAAGCGCTCTTTTATCAGCATTTAGCTATCATTGCTTAAAAATTTAAGAGAGAAAAATGCATAACCTAAACCAACTTTTTGTCTTTACGAACTCGCGTAAGATTCGTGAATTTAATGCAAGTTTTAATGATGAGCTAATCCCAAAAAGCCTAAGCATTGCCGAGTTTTATAAAAAGATAGTTTATGTAGATGGTAGGTTTGAGATTGATAGCACCTATGCTTTAGTGCTTATGAATAGAGCCTGTGCCAGTGTCAAAAAGGCAAACTCGGTTCTTAAAATTCCAACTGAGTTTTTTGAATTTTTGAAAAATAATGACTATCTTTTTTCATTTTTTAAAGAGCTATCTATTAGTAAAAAGAGTATTGCTGAGATTAAATTTAACGATATTTACGCTGACTTTGAGGAACATTTAGACATACTTGAAGCGGTTTTAAAAGAGTATGAGAGCTTGCTTGGTCAAGAAAATCTCTATGATGATATAACCTTGCCAAAAATTTATAACGTAAATGAAGCTTACATCAAAAGCTTTAGTGAAATTTTACTGCACATAGATGGAATTTTAAGCGAGTTTGAGTGGGAAATTTTAGAGAAAATCTCAAAGCTAACTACGCTAAAAATTATCTTTCAAACTAGTGTTTTCAACACAAAGCTAATCAATAAAATAAAGCAAATTTCAGCTATTAGTGAGATTGAAAATTACAAAAAATATGAGCTAAATTTAAAGACAAATGAGCTAATTTGCTTAGAAAATATCAAAAAATTTGAGCCAGTCTTAGAAAAGCGATTTGCCACTAGAAGCCTGCAATGTGCCTACGCTATGGCAAAGGTGAGCGAGTTTGTGCGTGATGGAATAAAGCCTGAAAACATCGCTGTTATATTACCAGATGAGAGTTTTAGTGAAATTTTAAGGCTACATGATAGAGATAAAATTTTTAACTACGCTATGGGTGAGAGCTTTAAAAATACAAAATTTTATGAGACGCTTTTTTACATTACAAGAGCGATAAACGAAGAGGTAAGGCCGGTTTTTGATCAAAGCAAGTGTGAAAGCTACGAGGAGCTTGGCTTTATTTTAAGCGAATTTGGTGTTAGCGAGCAGCTTTTTGAGAAATTTAAGGCTAGTTATTTTGAGCTGTGTGAATTTGGCAAATTTAAAGAGCTAATAGATGAGCTTTTAACGCTTGAAAATGAGCCAAGATGCGAAGAGAAGCTTGCGCTTGAGCTTTTTAGGATTGAGAATTTATGCAGGTATTTTGGCTTTAGCTTAAAGCAGTTAAGTGAAATTTTCTTGCTAAATATCTCGCGCCTTAGTATCGATGATGTGGGCGGTGGAAAGATCAGTGTCATGGGCATGCTAGAGAGCCGTGGAATGAAATTTGATGGTGTGATCATAGTTGATTTTAATGATAACTTCATCCCAGCAAGAAGCACAAATGAGATGTTTTTAAACTCAAAAGTGAGGCAAAAAGCTGGGCTTATAAGCTACCTTGAGCGTGAAAATTTGCAGAGATTTTACTATGAAAGTCTTATAAACAATGCCAAAAAGGTCGCCATAAGCTGTGTTTTAAATGAGGAGAGTATTCCTTCGAGATTTTTAAAAAATTTTAGAACTATAAAAGATAAAAATTTTAGCGATGAAGCCTATTTAAAACTATTTTTAAAAGGCAATGCCAGCCTAAATTTAAGCGATGATGAGATCGTTTTGGAGCATGATTTTTTTGAGAAACCTCTTTCGTTTTCAACATTAAATTTATTTCTAACTTGCCCAAGGAAGTATTATTACGCAAAGATAGCTGGCATAAGGCCTGCAAAAGGCATAGCAACTGAGCCGGGATCAAAGCAAGGAAATAGCGTCCACAAGGCACTTTATGAGTACTATATGAGCGATTTTTACAGGCAAAACAATATCTTTGATCTTTCTGTATTTAAAAAAATGCTAGCAAAGCAGGATCTCTCGCCACTTGAGCTTGAAATTTGGACACAGAAATTTAAAGATTATGAAAAATTTGAAAACAATCGTTTAAGTGCAGGATTTAAGGTGTTGGAGTGTGAAAAAGAGGTAAAAAGAGATTTTTGTGGCGTACAAATTTACGGATATATCGATAGGATCGATGCTGGTCCCGATGGCGAGCCTTTTATACTCGATTATAAAACTGGCGATGCAAATGCAAATTCTCTTCAGCTTGCTTTTTACGAGGCACTTTATGGCAGCGATGCAAAAAGTGCATATTATGCCCTAAAAAACGAGCCAACGCTAGTTAGCTCAAAAAAGAGCGTAGATGATCTAAAGACTGAGATAGAAAATCTAAAAAAAATAAACAAAACCAAGATAAATTTTGAAAGAAAAAGCGGAGCTTGTAAATTTTGCGAGTATGCCATGCTTTGTAGGAGAGAGTTATGAAAGATTTTTTAGCCCTAAAAGCAAGTGCAGGAAGTGGAAAAACTTTCGCTCTTAGTGTTCGTTATATCGCTTTGGTGCTTAGAGGTGAAAATATAAATGAGATCATCGCTCTAACTTTTACAAAAAAAGCAGCAAATGAGATGAAAGAGCGGATAATCGCAACTTTTTTGGATTTGCAAAATAAAAAAGGTGAGCTTGAAAAGGTTAGCGAAGAGCTTGGTTTAAGTCAGGATGAAGTGATAAAAAGGCGAGATGAGAGGCTTGGAGCATTTTTGCAAAGTGAGCTAAAAATTTATACATTTGATGCATTTTTTTCTGGAATATTAAAGAAATTTAGCCAAAATTTAGGCCTTAGTCCAGATTATAGCGTGCGAGATAGCCTGCAAGATCTTTCGTGGAAAAAATTTGTAAAAGAGGTGAGTAGGGATCAAAATCTACTTAGCGAACTAGCATTGATGATGATCATCTCAAGTCAAAAAGAGGCGAGCTTTTCAGAGACTTTGGCAAAATTTTATGAAAGCTTTGGCGGTGAACTAAAAGAAACTAGCGCGAATTATCCAGATGACAGCAAAGTAAGAGCCGCTCAAAAAGCGATAAATGAGCATATCTGCTCTCAAGCTGGTGCTAGCGATACAGCTAAAAAGACATTTAAAGAGCAGAATTTATTCGAGCTTTTTAAAAACAAGGTTTTTGAAAGAGATAGTCTAGATTACCGCACTTTTAGTAAAATTTACGAGCCTAAACTTGATGTGCTTTTTGATGAACTAAAAGAGGCAATAAAAGACTATATCTTGGATGTTGAAAGATATAGGCTTAGTGGCTTTAGTAAGCTTTTGGAAATTTACAAGCGTTCAAATTTGGAGTTAAATAAAGAGATAAATGCACTAAGTTTTGCCGATATAAACAAACTGGTTTTTAAGCTTTTAGTTGAGAATTTGAGAAAAGACGCACTTTACTTTAGACTTGATGGGCGGATAAATCATCTTTTGGTTGATGAGTTTCAAGATACAAACGTGATCCAATATGAGATCATCTTACCACTCATCGCTGAGATCGTATCTGGATATGGACAAAATGGGCTTGGAAGCTTCTTTTATGTGGGCGATACAAAGCAAAGTATCTATAAATTTAGAGGTGGGAAAAAAGAGCTTTTTGACAAGCTCGGGGAGGATTTTAAACAAATTCAAATAGAAAATTTGCCAAGCAATTATCGAAGTTTAAAAGCTTTGGTGAAGTTTAACAATGCGATTTTTGAAGAAATTTATCATAGATATGGGCTTGAGTTTGTGCCTCAAAATCCAGCAAAAAAAGATGATGAGCTAGACTATAAAGTAAGTGACAAATGCCCATATTTTGAGACAGAGGATGATGACTACGGATATCTTCGTGTGCTTGGTAGCGAAGATATTGTGGCCGATGTCCTTTCTCAGACACATGATCTCATAAAATCTGGCGTAAATCCAAGTGATATAACGGTTCTTTGCTGGAAAAATAGTGACATAACACACATTTCTGATGAATTTAGTAAAGAGGGCATAAAGAGCGTAAACGAAAGTACTTTAGAGCTAAAGAGAACGCCGTTTGTTGCAGCTATCATAGAGTATGTAAAATTTTGTCTATTTGGTGAAGAAATTTATGAAAAAAATGTAAAAGCGCTTGTAAATGCTAATTTTAAAAAATTAAAAATAAGAGCAGAGGATAGCGCGACAAAGAGCTTATTTTATCTAGCCAAAAATTTGAGCATAAATCTAGCAGATGTTGATATATTAAGGCTTTTTGAGTTAAGCAGTGGCTATAAAAATTTAAGTGATTTTATATTTAATCTCGAAAATTTTAGCTCAAAAATTAGCCCTAAAAGCAGTGATGGTGTGAAAATTATGACTGTTCATAAATCAAAAGGACTCGAGTTTGATCACGTTATAGTTTGCGATATGATCAGTAAGGGTAGAGGTAACGATTCAAATTTTATAACCGAATATAGTGAAAAAGGCGAGTGGATCGTAAAAAGTAAAATCTCAGGTAGAGAAAATTTTGACCCTGAGTATGCTGGTATGTTAGAGCAAATGAGAGAGCTTGAGAAGCAAGAAAATATCAATAAAATTTACGTCGCCTTTACAAGAGCCACAAAGTCGCTTATCATCATTAAACAAGCTGCTCCAAGTGGAAATAGTCCTAGCTTTTTTTCTTTTTATACTAGAAGTGATAAAAGCGAAGTAAACGACTATCTTGATCTAAAAGAGTTTAGCTTTGGTAAAATTTTACCTAGCAAGGGTGAGCAAAAAGAGGCAAAAAAAGATGAAAAAATGCCTGAAATTTTAAAGATAGAAAGGCAAGAGGTAGAGGCAAGAGAGCAAAAAACGAGCGGTAAAAATTTAGAGGCAATCTATTTTGGCTTAGCGTTTCACTATTTGCTTGAGATGAGTGAGAAATTTGATGAAAATTCGCTTTTAAAAGCCAAGAGTTTAATGCTAAATAAATTTTATAAATTTCTCTCACCTGATAGACTTGAAGGTGCCTTTAAAAGAGCAAAAATGCTAATAAATGAGCCAAAATTTCTAGAGTGCATAATAGATAAAGAAATTTACAAAGAACAGCCATTTAAAGTAAAAAACGAACTAAAACAGATGGATTTATTTTGTATTGAAGAGAACGAAATTTGTGTGATTGACTATAAAACGACCGATAAAAATATCGAGGAAAATAAAAAACAAGTTGAAGAATACAAAGAGGCATTAAGTAAATTTTATCCAAAGCATAGTATAATTGCCGTCATCTTCTATGCTCTTGATGGAAAAATTTCATATATTGAAGTTTAAATACTACTTAATTTAAGCTTTATAAAAGCATTGTTTAAATACAATCACAACTCAAAAATTAACTTGGCAAAGGTAAGAAAATGACAAAAATAACAAAGCCAAACGAAGTTAAACGAGACTGGATCGTTGTTGATGCAGCTGGTAAACGTTTTGGTAGATTGCTAACTGAGGTAGCAACTATACTTCGTGGCAAAAACAAACCATGCTTCACGCCAAACGTAGATTGTGGCGACTATGTTATCATCATAAATGCTTCAAAAGTAGAATTTACTGGTAATAACAAAGCTGAAGATAAACTTTATCACAGACACTCAGGATACTTTGGCAGCGTAAAGAGCGAGAAATTTGGCGATTTGATAGCAAATAAGCCAGAAAAACTATTTAAATTAGCTGTTCGTGGAATGCTTCCAAAAACTAAACTTGGAAGAGAGATGATAAAAAAACTAAAAGTTTATGCTGGCAGTGAGCATCCTCATACGGCACAAATAGCTAAAAAAGAAGGAAAATAATTATGGCAAAAGTTTATGCAACTGGTAAAAGAAAAACTGCCGTAGCAAAGGTTTGGATAAAAGCTGGAAGCGGTAAAATCGTAGTAAATGGTATGGATCTTAATACTTGGCTTGGCGGACATGAAGCTATAAAGCTTAAAGTAATTCAGCCACTTCTAGTTACTAAACAAGAGAGTTTAATAGATGTAGTAGCTACAACTTTAGGTGGTGGTTATTCAGCACAAGCTGAGGCTTTAAGACACGGTATTTCACGTGCTTTAGCTGACATGGATGCTGATTTTAGAGCAGCACTTAAACCAAAAGGCTTGCTAACTAGAGATTCTCGTGTTGTTGAACGTAAGAAATTTGGTAGAAGAAAGGCTAGAAGAAGCCCACAATTCTCTAAACGTTAATGATTTTTTGCAAGTGCTTTTGCATTTGCAAAATTTAAGTTGTGTAAATTTCAAATTTACATTGTTAATTAAATTATGATTTAGAGTCGGTTAAATTTTATTCAGTTAAAATGTAACCACTTTAAAATAAATCCTAAGAAAGGAATTCTAAATATGAAAAAGATTGCTTTAGCTATGGTTGCCGCAACAGCGGTTTTTGCGTCTAACGCAGCATATAATTATGAAGTTACTCCAACTATTGGTGGCGTTCACCCAGAGGGAAATTTACGTGTAAAAGACCACAACTTCGTTGGTGTTAGAGCTGCTAGAAATCTTGAAGATTTTTTCTTTGATCAAGTAGAGCTTGGTGTTGATTACACTCAAAAAGCAAAAGAAAAAACAGGTAGCTTAACAAGAGAAGGAAGAGTCCTTAGATATCATGCAAATCTTGTAAAAGATATAGTTGATTTTGGACCAGTTAATCTATATGGCTTAGTTGGTGCTGGTTATGAAGATGTTCCAGCTATTTTTGTTAAAAATGAAGATGGCGGTTTTGGCCAATATGGTTTTGGCTTAAGATATCAAGTAACTGATAGATTTGCTCTTAAAGCAGAAGCAAGAGACGCTATCAAATTTGAACATGCTGATCATAACCTATTTTATTCACTAGGCTTTGGTATCGGTCTTGACTCAAAAGCAGCTCCAGTTGTGGCAGCAGCTCCAGTTGCAGCAGCAGCTCCAGCAGCAACTCCAGTTCTTGATGATGATAATGATGGCGTGCCAAATGATATAGATCAATGCCCTAATACTCCAGCTGGCGTGGTTGTTGATGAAAGAGGATGTGAAAAAGTTATCGTTCTTAGAGATCTAGATGTTAACTTTGCATTTGATAGCTATAAAGTTGGACCAAAATACGCAGCTGAGATCAAAAAAGTAGCTGACTTTATGGGCGAACACCCAGATTATAAAGTTGTACTTGCTGGTCACACTGATAGCGTAGGTGCAGAAGCTTACAACCAAAAACTATCTGAAAAAAGAGCAAAAGCAGTAGCTGATGTTCTTGCTGGTTATGGGGTAAGTGAGGATAAAATTTCAACAGTTGGTTATGGTGAGCTTAAACCAATTGCTACAAACAAAACTAAAGAAGGTCGCGCACAAAATAGACGCGTTGAAGCTACTTTCAATAAATAATCTTATTATTTAAAGTTACTTCTTTTAGGGGCTTAGCTTCGGCTAGGCCCTTTTTTATTTCTACGGAGAAAATGATGAAAAAAACCATACTTTTTGATTTGGACGGTACGCTTATTGATTCAACTTCTGCTATTTTAAAAGGATTTGATAGAGCTTTCTTATCCCATGGTAAAAAAGAGCCAGACCATAATGCATTAAAGTCTTTGGTTGGTCATCCGCTTGAAATAATGTTTGAAAGACTTGGTGCAAGCAAAAATTTAATTGATAGCTATATAAAAGAATATAAAGCTTGCTACGAAAAAATTTATCTTGATGAGACAGTACTCTTAGATTATGCAAATGAAGCATTGAAGGAGGCAAGTAGCTTTGCTGATGTAGGTATAGTTACTACTAAAACTTCAAAATTTTCTATTATCTTGCTTGAGCATTTAGGAGTTATGAAATATATAAAAACTATTATTGGAAGAGACGATGTTACTAATCCAAAACCAAATCCAGAGCCAATAAATTTGGCTTTAGATAGACTTAATAAAGATAAAAATAATGCATTTATGGTAGGTGACACCATTATGGATCTAATGGCTGCACAAGCTGCTTTTATTACAGGCGTGGGTCTAACTTGTGGATATGGTCAAAAGAGTGATTTGGAGAAATTTAGTAAACATATTTTCTCAAACCCATTTGAAGCCGTTAGCTTTATAAAAGAGGTTTAATAATCTAATATTCCTAAACTGCTTATATTTTAAATTAAATTCAACATAACGTTTAGCTTGCTTGGCTATAAAATTTACTCCAAAATTTATTACCTTTGTTTGGTACAAAATCTTTTTAAAGTATTTATTATGAATTTTTAACATCTAAATTACTTAAATTGATTTTCTTAAAAGCCTACTTTCATAGTAAATCTATCTTATTTAAAATATGAAAATTTGTCTAAAAGTTAGCTAAACTTCTAGGAGATCATAGATTTAAGACCCTAGCCACCTTTAGAGCGCTTGCAAATGCAAAATGTAAGTTATATCCGCCAAGCATGCCAGTGATTTCCAAGACTTCACCAATAAAATAAAGTCCATTAACGTTAGAAGCTTGTAAATTTTCATCTAAAAATTCAATCTTTATGCCGCCTTTTGTAACTTCCGCTCTTTCAAAGCCGAATGTCCCAGCTGGGGCAAATTCATAAGCAAAAAGCCTTTTTATGATTTGTCTCTCATTGTCATTAAATTCATAAAAGGCTCTATCTTTTAAGCCAAAATTTTTTAAGAACTCTAGCACAAATCTCTTTGGCAAGGGCAAAACCGAGCTAAGCTGCTTTTTGCCATCTATTAAATTTTTCTCACTAAATTTGGGCAAAAAATTTATGCAAATTCGCCCCTTTTGCCAAAATAGCGAGGTATTTAGTATCGCTGGTCCGCTTATGCCCCTATGCGTAAAAAGCAAATTGCCACTAAATTTATGACTCTCGTTTTTGCTATTTATCTTTACGTCTGCGTTTAGGCTGACGCCACTAAGTTCTTTAAACCAAAACTCATCTTTTTGCACGCTAAATCCAACAAGTGCAGGTGCAAGAGCTAAGATTTCAATGCCAAAATCATTTGCTATTTTATAGCCAATATCGCTTGCGCCAAGGGTTTTATAGCTTAATCCTCCACTTGCGATGACTAAATTTCTAGCTCTAAATTTCTCATCTTTTGTTAAAATTTCAAAAATTTCATCTATTTTTTTAGCACCAAGAACTTCTTTGTTGTAAAAAATATCTGCATTTTGCCTTTTTAAAAGTACGCTCAAGACGCTCTTTGCGCCGCTATCACAAAAAAATTGATTTTGCTTTTGCTCACTAAATCTAAGCTCGCTAAAAAAATTTAAAACTTGATCTGGGGTCAGTACTTTTAAAATTTCCTCTATAAATTTTTGCTCGCCAAGGTAGTTTTTAGCGCTTATAAAGCGGTTTGTGATGTTACATCTGCCACCACCGCTTGCTTGGATCTTTTTGCCAGCACTACTATTTTTTTCTAAGATGGCAATTTTTTTACCCTTTAAATTTGCTCCTAAAAATAGTCCGCTAGCACCAGCGCCAATGATGATGATGTCATAGATCAAAACTTCAAACTCTCTTTTAAAGCAGCCTCGCTTGTTAGGCGAGAGTCAAATTTGATTACTTGATTTTTCTCGTTTTTGTAATAATCGACTACACCTTTTTGGCTATTTAGTGACTCTAAATTTAAGCTTACTTCAGGGCTTAGATAGATATTTTTAAAAATTCTTGGATCGCTTAGGCTAAAGAGCAAAACAAGCCAGATCACGCAAAGCACCACGCAGATGATGGCGAGTACTTTAAAGCCAAAGGCGTGCAAGATATACCCACCAAATGCACCTCCAACAAAGCTTCCTAGATAGCCAAATGAATTAAATACGCCAAGGGCTGAGCCTTTTTGTGAGGATTTTACAAATTTTGTTGCGGTTGATTGCATGATGGGCTCGTGAAGGTTAAATCCTATAAAAAATATAGCAACTCCCAAAACGAAGATAAAAAGTGTAAAACTAATGGCAAAAATAGTGTAGGTTAGAGCAAAAAGCAGCGTGCCAGCTATCAAGATAACCTTGCTAAGTCCCTTACCATCGCCAAGGGCGCCTGCTAACCCCATAGCTAAAAAGCCAAGCACGGCGCCAAGCGTATAGACCTTGTAAAGCTCGCTACTCTCATAGCCATACTCTTTTACCAAAACGATAGGGATCACCAAAAATGCGATGCTTGCTAGCATCTTTTGCATAAAAGAGGTGAAATTTATGATCATGTAGTCTTTTTGTAAAAAAAGCTTACCAAATGGTACTTTTTCACTTTTAGCACTCACTTTTATCTCTTTTGGCACAACGGTGTAAAGAAGTACAATGCAAAGTAGGCTAAGAGCGGCACTTAGGTAAAAGAGGCTTGAAAGTCCATAGTCTTTGGCAAGAAGCGGCCCAAGCACCATAGAAAGTGTGAAACTAAGCCCTATAAAAGCACCCATTATCGCCATAGCTTTTGAGCGTTTTTCTTCTGTTATATAGTCACTTATCATCGCAGTTGCAACTGCTCCGATAGCACCTACGCCTTGTAAAAATCTACCAAATAGCATGGTAAAAATATCGCTTGTAAGTGCACAAATTATTGAACCGATGATAAAAACCAAAAGTCCGATCGTTAATGTTTTTTTGCGTCCTATCCTATCCGAGAGCGCTCCAAAAGGCACTTGAAATATCATCTGTGAGATCGCATAGACGCCTACTATTAGCCCTACTAAAAACTCGTTTGCTCCGCGTAAATTTAAGGCATAAAGGCTAAGCACTGGCAAAACTATAAAAAGACCTAAAAATCTGCTTGCTATGATAAAAGATAGTGGTAAAACGCTTTTTAACATAAAATTTTCCTTATTTTTAAAAGGACTAAGTTTATCATTTTAACACTAATTTAAATTTAAAAATTTAATCTACTTTTTTGTAAAATATGCCCAAAAATCAAGGAGCTCTTGCAATGAAGATTGTGCTTGCGACATCAAATTTAGACAAAGTAAAAGAGATAAAAGAGTTTTTAAAAGGCTATGAAATTTACGCCTTAAGCGAGGTTGTAAAGCCATTTGAGATCGTTGAAGATGGTAGTACTTTTCAGCAAAATGCGCTCATAAAGTCAAGAGCTGTCTTTGCAAAGCTTAAAGAGCAGGGGCTTGATAATGAGCTTATCGCTCTTAGCGATGATAGTGGCATTAGTGTGGATGCACTTGGTGGCGAGCCCGGGATCTACTCTGCGCGCTATTTTGACCTTGATGAAAATGGCAAGGTATGCGGCAAGAACGCAAATGACGCAAACAATAGAGCAAAGCTAATTAGTAAGCTAAAGGCGCTAAATTTAAAGAGCTCACCAGCTCATTACACCGCCTGTATCGCTATTAGCTCGAAATTTGGCGACTACACAACTCATGGCTTTATGTATGGCAAAGCGATAGATGAGGAGCGTGGTACAAATGGCTTTGGCTACGACGCGCTCTTTATCCCAGATGGCTTTACTAAAACGCTTGGCGAGCTAGATAATGAGACGAAGCTTAAAATTTCTCACCGTTCAAAGGGACTTGAGCTTGCAAATTTCGTGCTAAAAAGTCTAAAGAAAAACTTTAGTTAAGCTCTTTTAGTCCTTTGTTGGCTCGCTCTAAAAGATCCCGTGCGCGAGGATTTTGCTCTTTTCCATTTAAAATTTCAAGCACTTTTTTGTAGTTTTGGGTAGCTTCGTCCTTTTGATTAAGCTTTGCTAGGTCGTTAGCAAGCTCTACTAAAAGCTCTGATCGCACAAGCTCGTTGCCACTTAACTCCGGCGTGATATCAAGTAAATTTAGCGCTAAAAGGTGGTTTTCGTGGGCTTTGTCAAAGTCGTTTTTTAGGTAGTAGGCGCTAGCGATGCCTTTTATACAGATGAGTTCGTCGTTCATTGGGGCATTTGGCGCGTTGTCATAAATTTTTAGAGCTTCTTGAAAATTAGCAAGTGCTTCGTCGTATCTGCCTAGCGCCTTTTGTGCCGCACCTAGGCTGTGATAAGAGCGAGCTAGTAGCAGCTTGTCGCTAACGTTTGCCGCAAGCTCTAGGGCTCTTTGTGAGAGCTCTAACGCCTTTTGTGGCTCTTTATTTACTATGCAAATGCTAGCGCTATTTATGAGCGAAGTGATCGCCTGCTCGGTGTTGCCCTCTTTTAAGCAGACATCAGTCGCTTGCTCGGCTAAATTTATGGCTCTCTCCAAATTTCTATCGCTTTTATAAAACTCTCTCACACTCTCTTGTATTAGCTCGTCACAGCTACTTGCAAAGAGGCAAATAGGCGCTAAAAATGGCAAAATTTTCTTCATCTTTTTTCCTTTAAAATTTCACGCTATTGTAGCGATTAAAAGCAAATTTTGTTCAGTATTGCCTCATAAATCATTATTGTTTCTTGGCAAATAAACTTGTGACATTATTTTTATGTCTTCTTCTGGATTTTCGATTTGAGTATTAATTATCTGCCTCATTAGCGCCATGCAAAATTTCATACCCATCTCTTCTGCGATTATATCTTTTAGATAAATATTTGTTATTTCATTGTATTTACTGGGAAATTTAACAGAAAAATAAGTCATTTTTTTCTTTTTTACTTCCCATATTCTATATTTGACCTCTGATTTATCATCAATTTTATATTCTTTTGCCTTGATGAGAAATTTATTTATTTGCCCAGCCTTATCCCAAGTGGCAAGACTTTTATTTATATATACTTCATCCCATGTGTCAAAAATAGGAAAGTGCAATAAGAGGTTTCTAATAAAACTAAATAGATCATCGGCAATCAATCCTTCAAAAAAGGGTCGTCCTCCTCTTTTCATCCACTTTAAATATTCTTTAATTGGTTCATAGTTAGAAATCTCTTTAAATACCGAAAATGCTTCTCTGAGTCTATAAAATCTAAAGTATATGGCTCTTGAGTTTTAAAATTTTCATTAGAAATTTCATCATATAAAAAATAGAATCTATTATAAAAAAGAGTTAATGCTTCTACCTCTTTTTTATTCGGTCTTTGCTTGCAATTTTCAATCATCGGTATCTCTCTTTGTGTCCTCTAGCCAGGCGCTAATCCATCCAAGTTTTTTAAATCGGTTGCTATATTTTCCTAGATTTAAATATGTTGATTATACCCAAAACAGCTAACTTAATAATGTATCGTTGTACGCTTTAGAATAAATTTAGGCACTCAAATTTTAGCGACAAAATTAAACCTAAAAAATTTAAGCTTATTTATTATACAACCCATCTCAAACTAAAAAATAGAATCTGAGAGAAAATTCATCGTGCGTTGTCAGGAGGTAAATTTAATTTTCTGCCGCCGGCAATTGATATGCTACTTATCTGTGTTAGTGCTATCTGCTTTTTGTCTTTCTTGTTAGACTTTGTGCTGGCCATAGCCAACTTTATAATTAATAGCACCCCGTCTCTTAAAATTCATCTTAAATTTGCTAAAATCATTAAAATTTAAAGGAGCCAAAATGTCAAATATCTTAATCATAGGCGCGGGCGGCGTGAGCCAAGTCGCGACCGTAAAATGCGCGATGAACGCGGACGTTTTTAGCAAGATCACCCTTGCAAGCCGCACCAAAAGCAAGTGCGACGCGATCGCTAAATTTATAAAAGAGCGCCTTGGCGTAGAGATAAAAACCGCGCAGATCGACGCTGACGATACAGCGGCTGTTGTGGAGCTCATAAAACAAACAAAGGCTGACTTGCTACTAAATGTCGCGCTGCCATATCAAGACCTAACTCTTATGGATGCTTGCGTAAAGGCTGGCATACCTTACATCGACACCGCAAACTACGAGCACCCCGACACCGCCAAATTTGAATACAAGCTGCAGTGGGCGAAGGACGGCGAGTTTAAAGCCGCAAACACGATGGCGCTGCTGGGAAGCGGCTTTGATCCGGGCGTGACGAACGTATTTTGCGCCTACGCACAGCAAAATCTCTTTGACGAGATCCACGAGATCGACATCCTAGACTGCAACGCAGGCGATCACGGCTATCCATTTGCGACGAATTTCAACCCCGAAATCAACCTGCGCGAAGTGAGCGCAAAAGGCTGCTACTGGGAGCGCGGCAAGTGGAAAGAGACCGAGCCGATGGAAATAATGTTCAAATGGGACTACCCGAAAGTAGGCGTCAAAGATAGCTACCTGCTCTATCACGAGGAGCTTGAAAGCTTAGTAAAAAACATCAAAGGGCTAAAGCGAATCCGCTTTTTTATGACCTTTGGACAGAGCTATCTAACTCACATGAAGTGTCTAGAAAACGTCGGCATGCTACGTATCGACGAGGTCGAGCACAACGGCGTAAAAATAGTTCCGATACAGTTTCTAAAGACCTTGCTACCAGATCCTGCAAGCCTAGGCCCTCGCACGAAGGGTAAAACCAACATCGGCTGCGTTATCCGCGGTTTAAAAGACGGTAAAGAGCGCCAAGTCTATATCTACAACGTCTGCGACCACGAGGCTTGCTACGCCGAGACGGGCGCGCAGGCCGTGAGCTACACGACGGGCGTGCCTGCGATGATCGGCTCGATGATGGTGGCAAAGGGCATCTGGAGCGGAAAAGGCGTCTTTAATATGGAAAATTTCGACGCCAAGCCTTTCATGGACGAGCTAAATAAGCAGGGCTTGCCGTGGGAGATAATCGAAATGAAACCAGGAGAAAGATACGAAGTCTAAATTTAGGCTCGTCTTTTTCTACTTATACTTCGTTGGTTTTAAATTTTGCTCGGTCATTACCCACTCGGTAACTCCCGTCACAAAATTTAAAACCGCCTCGTCTAAGCGAAAAATACTTTGCCTGATTTTTATTAAATTTAATCTTGGGACGAAATTTACTTCTTCTATTTAGCTACGAGCATAGCGACATAGAAAACATTTAAAATCATCTCGCGATACTTTGCCTTATAATCTTGCATTTAAATTTTACTCGGTCACGTATTTCATATACGCTTCCGTCGTAAAATTTAAATCCGTCTTGATTAAGGCAAAAAATACTGCGCCTTGCTCTACTGCATTTAAATTTCTAGTTTAAATTTTGCACCGCTAGTATTCAAATTTTACATCAAATTTATTCCAAGCTTCCACACCGAAAAACGTTTAAATTTAGCTATAATCGCGCCAATTTTATCAAAACAAATTTGAGCAAATTTAAAGCTTCCAATCTCCAGTCGCGCAAACTCTGCGCCCACTCAAATAACAACAAAAGGAAAAATTTAAACTCTTCAAAAACTTCACTATCTTTTTTAGTCGTGCTAAGCGCGCTTATGGCGTGTACATCGCTATCTACGGACGTATATCGCCCGCTATTCCTACGATGGAGCGGCAGTTGCATGGCGATACGGAGCTCACGATAACGGGCTTTTTGATCGGCTTTGCTATAGCGCAGCTCGTATGGGGGCCTATCAGCGATAGGACCGGGCGTAAAATCCAGCTTTTCATCGGTATGGCGCTCTTTGCGATCGGATCAGTAGGATGCGCGATGTCGGACAATATGGCTAGCGTAGTGCTCTGGCGCGTGTTTCAGGCCGTGGGCGCGTGCGTAGGACCGATGTTAAGCCTGGCCAAAGTCGTAAAATGCAGCGATCTTTTCGGTAGCTCGCAGGCCGCACAGATGCTCTCTACGCTAGTTATCATCATGGCGATAGCTTGGGTAGCGGGTCCGTTATTGGGCGGCGCGATACTGGAATTTGGCTCTTGGCACGGGATATTTTGGCTGATGGCGCTAGCTAGCGCGGTTATGTTTGCGATGATTTTTTCTCTACCGGAGACCTTGCCGCCGCAAAAGCGCTCCACAAAGCCCATTGTATCGTCTTTTAGAAACTATCTAAGATTATTACAAGATGCCAAATTTATGCGCTATACG
Source organism: Campylobacter concisus (assembly GCF_003048405.1). Taxonomy (NCBI): domain Bacteria; kingdom Pseudomonadati; phylum Campylobacterota; class Epsilonproteobacteria; order Campylobacterales; family Campylobacteraceae; genus Campylobacter; species Campylobacter concisus. Next base: position 817,347 of record NZ_PIQS01000001.1, read on the forward strand.
CTTAGCGCTACGTTTTTTGCATTGTCTTCTATGCCTTTATCACGGGCTTTGTCTATATCGATTATTTCGGCATTCCTAGCAAATACTACGGATTTTTATTCGGCATAAACATCGTGGGCGTCATGGCCCTAAGTTTCGTAAACAAAAAGCTGGTAAAGCGCTATGCGTTAAACCGCCTACTCATAGTCTCCACGCTCGTTGCCGCGCTTGCTGCCAGCGTGCTGTTTGCGTTTGCGTTTTTCAAAACGGGCGGTGTTCTTAGCGTGATAATCCCGATGTTTTTCGTTTTTAGCATGAACGGCATTATAGCTTCTTGCTCCAATGCCGCCGCTCTTGATAGTGTGCCGCAGGAGATGAAGGGCTCGGCCGCTGCGCTCATCGGCTCGCTGCAATACGGCAGCGGCATCCTCTCCTCGGCGATGCTTGCGGCGTTTTCTGCGGCTACGCCGTGGACGATGTCTTGGATAATAGCTCTGTTTGTTTGGCTAAGCGCACTCGCGGCGTATTTTAATAAATAAATTTAGCCTTGCGGGTTTGACTCAAATTTTGGTCAAATTCGTAAAATTTCGGTCGCCAAAGCCAAAAATCAAATTTAGCGCTGGCAGGCCTAGCCAAATTTTACTTTTTCTTATTTTCGCTTTTTTTGCGCGCTTAGCGCCTCAAATTTCTGCTTTAAATTTTAAAAATCTCGTGCTTGGATAGCTCGTATTTGTCGTATATCACGGCGTCATCGTCGGTGGGCTGCATGAGGTCGTATGCTAGCCCACCTTTTTTAAATTTTATATTAAAAACACTAATTTTGCGCTTGGCGTCTATCTCGGGGATGCCGATTTCATCGATATCTTTAAAATAAAATTTCTCATTCTTGCCGCCTTTTTGTATGAAAAATCCGTCATCTTCGATTTTTCGGTATCACAAAATAAGAAACTAGGATAAAGAGGTAACTTCGGCGCAAGCTAATTTACTGGCGCCGAATTTGAAAGTTATTTTATCACTGCTTCAAAGCCAACATCTACATCTGGATAGCTCTTTCCGCCGTGAAATGGTTTGGCGGCAGCGGCAAATTTATCAAAGCTCTCATTTAGCTTCAAATCATTTACAAGATCAACCGAAAATTTTGCCATTAGCTTGCCATTTTGCACTTCATATTTTGTTTTAAAAATTTTTGAATTGCCATTTATGCTAAGCTCAACATCCATTTCTCCGGCTTTATCATCGCCATTTACTGCTACGATCTTACCATCTACGGCCTTGCCATCGAAAATAATGCCAATCCTTTTATCGCGGTCAGGTAGCTTTGTGTCGATATCTTTTGGCTCAAGCTTAAATTCAAAGCTCTTTAAAAAATCAGCAAAATTTGCATTTTCTTGACTTTTAAAATTTATTGTTTTAAAAGTACCTGGTACGGCTGTTTTATTTGCTAGCTTGTAACCAGTAAATGTTACCTTTGGTTCACCTTCTACGCTAAATGCAAGAGCTGAAACTGCAAAAAATGAAGCTGCTAAAGCAACAGAAGTAAGTTTGTTCATAAAGAATCCTTTTTATAATATTGATAATAAATATCGCAAATTATATATCCACTTACTTCAAAAAAGACTTAAAAACTCTTTTTAATTAATGAATAAATTTTTAATATCTTTTTACTCTGGATCATCGCTAAAATCGTTATCTCTAAAGATCACATAAAAATTTATGAGCCAAAAAACAAAAGCAATTATTATGAGTGTTGCTGGTAAATGAATATAAAAGCCACTCCAAAAATAAGCCAAAATTCCTCTGCTAATGCCAGCTAAAAGAACTAAAATAAAAGCAACCTTACTAAGGCGTAAAAACTCAAGCTCTTGTCCGCTGTGACGAAGTCCTGCGACATTAAATATAAGCATTACGCTAAAAATTACTGCATTTATCGCTATTAGATGCATAAAATTTGTTTCAAGATGGAGCTCAAAAATACCGCTAAAGCCGATCCCTAAAAATCCAACCGCTAAAAATAGTTGCATAAAATAGTATAAAAGCACAAAACTATGCCTAAAAAGCTCTTTATAGTGCCATTCTTTAAGCTTTGCAAGTACCGCACTTCCACAAGCTATCGCAGCATAATAGACACCTAAGCTTGCTTCAAAAAATATATTTAAAAGTAAAAAGGCACAAACGCAGCAAATAGCGATATTTTTATAGATAAAATTTGGCACAAAAACAGCTTCATCCATACCTTTTTCTCTTTTTAGCGCTTCTTTTCCAAGTACAACACTAACGCGGTAGGAGATGAGTAAGATAGCGATCACGTGGATAAAAACTTGTAAATTTAGAAATTTTTCGTTGCCGCTTATTAGATAATAAATTTCAAAGCCTAGAATGCCAAATAAAAAACCAAGTACGCCAAATTGATCATCGTTTTTATCCTGCCAGATCATATAAAGACAAAGCAAAACCAAATATAGCCAAAAAAGAGCGATAAAGCAGTGTGCTAAAAATAGGCTAAAAAATGCCAAGATAAAGCTTGTAAAAAAGAGTGAAAATAATATATAGGCGTGTATTTTTAAAGATGCTTGAAAATTTGTCCAATCAGTTAGTCCAGTTAGCAAAAATCCAGCATAAGCAAGCGCTAAGAAAAGTTGCAAAAATATAAATTTATGCAAACTCACAAAATCAGTTGGAGTAAAAAACACACTAGCACCAAGCACCGCACAGGCGGCGCTCATTAAGAAAAATATTCTCATAGGATGAGTAAAAAAGTTATTAATCATAATAAATTTGCCCTTTGAAATTTTCATCTATCATCTTGCTAATAAACGTAAAATCGCGCTCTTTGAAATCTTTGTCTATTTCAAGTTCTCTTTGTATGACTGCGCCTTTACTTGATAAGAAATAAATTCTATTTGACATCTTTACAGCTTCCATTCTATCGTGTGTGACAAGAACCACACTCATACCTTCACTTACTCTTTGGCCAATAATTTCAATTAAAATTTCTTTCATATCATAATCAAGTCCAGAAAAAGGCTCATCCATCAAAAGCAGATCAGGCTTTGTCACGACCGCTCTTACGAAAGCGACTCTTTGCCTCATACCGCCACTTAGCTCACTTGGGTATTTTAAAGTATCCTTTTGGCTTAATCCAACCTTTTTAAAAAGCTCTAAAACAGCGTTAACATCTGGTTTATCCATAACTAAAAGCACATTTTCAAGAGCATTTTTCCATGTAAGTAGGCGATTTTCTTGAAAAAAGTATGTAGTCTTTTTAAAGTTATTAAAAATTTTTCCTTTTCTAGGCTCATTTAGTCCGCTAATAAGCCGAAGTATCGTCGTCTTACCACATCCAGATGGTCCAAAAAGCGTCACTACTTCGCCACTTTTTACGTTTAGGCTAAAATTCCTTACGACCTTATCTCTTAAAATTTCATACTCTACATTTTTAAGCTCAAGCATCATCTTCTCCAAGGCATCAAAGCTATTTTTAGTGGCTCAATTATGAGGTACTCAAAAAGCATGATAAGAGTGATGCTTAAAAGAACATACGCCATTACCTCGGTTGTTTCAAGCATTGCCCTTGCATTTGCTATCTTTGCTCCCATGCCGTTATTTGCACCTAGTAGCTCAGCCATTATGACTATCTTTACGCCCATTGCGATAGCTACGCTAATAGAGCTTATTATGTAGCTCGTAAGATGCGGGATATAAAGGTGTCTTATCTTTTTTAAAATTCCTAGATTATAAGCATCAAACATCTCTTTTAGCTCCTCATCTACACTGCTCATAGCAACTGCTGAGCTTGCAAAAGTAAGCGGTAAAACGGTTATAAAGATAGTAAAAACGGTGCTAAAATTTCCAAATCCAAACCAAAAAATAGCAAGTACTATCCAAATAATTGGTGGCATTGACAAAAGCAAGGTGATAACAGGCTTTAAAAAGGCTGCAAAACTTTTAAAACTACCTGCTATTAGCCCTAAAAATATACCAAAAAATGTTGCCGAGCAAACTCCGATCAGTGATCTGCAAAGCGTTATGTTTATCTCGCTGTTTTTGTAATCTTTTAAAATTTCACAGGCTTTTAAAAATACATCTTTTGGTGGCGGAAGCAAGAGTGGGGAGCTAAACTCGCTTCCCACTTGCCAAATGGCTAAGATCAAAAAAACTACGGCAAATCCGCTAAATCCGCCCCAAAAATAGTCAATTATTTTTAAAAAGCTTGAGCGATCTTTTTTGATGCCATCAATTAGTATCATAAAAATAGACCTTTATCTGGCATCTTGCCACCTAGAAATTTTGGATTAAACTGATAAATTTCTTCAAAAAATGCCATGATCTCATTTTGTAGTTCATTTGCTTTTGTTACTGTTAGATTTGCCTTATCAAAAGCATTTGCAAGTGCTACTTCTGGAGCTGGCAAGTAGCTTGAGCCTATCTTTGCTGCACTTTGCTTATTTTCAAGTATCCATGAAAGTGCATTTTTAAGATCGCTATGAAGCGTGTCAAATAGACTTAAGTTTTTCTCGTAAAAGCCTCTTTCTACGATAATGCCTGCCATTGGGATTATCGGTTTTGTGCCAAAGCTCTCGCCCCAAATTTTTGGAAAATCAACTGAGTAATGCACGCTAACGCCTGCTTTTTTACCACGCAAAATAGTCGCTTCACCAAGAGGTTGTGGGACTATTAAAATGTCAAAATCTTTTTGTAAAAATAAAAGCAGAGCCTCAGGCGGTGTTGCTGTGTAGGTAATGTCTATTTTGCTAACGTCTATGCCTCGCTTCTTGCAAAGTGCTCTTAAAACAAGATCAGGCATGTCGCCTCGAAATGGCATGATAAGCTTTTTGCCTACAAAATCCTCTAAATTTTTGATCTTTTCATCCTTGACCATAGCGTTCATAACGCCAAGAGTTAGTAAATTTAACATCGCAAAATCAAGCCCTTGGTTTCTTAAATTTGCAGCTACATTTGATGGTGACATCGTAACCTTGATATCTCCACTAGCCACACCTGCACGAAGCTGATCTGGTGTTTTCCAGATATTTAGACTTACATCATAAGTTTTATTTAACTCGCCTTGCAGTGCAGCAACTGCCATGATAACGCTTGGGATCGCTGGTGCGCCCCACATAGTAAAGCTCTCTTTTGCAAATAAATTTGGTGCAAATGCGCTAACGCCTAAAGCTGTGCTAAGTCCTAAAAATTTTCTTCTATCTAACATCTTTTTCTCCTTTAAAAACTGCTGTGAAAGCTAATGAAAAATGTCCTGCCAGGGGCATGAACGACTACTGGATCAAGTGCTGCTACGTGATCACCGCTGATAAATTCTGCATAATCTTTGTCAAATAAATTTGCTACGCCAAATCTTATGCCAACTTTATTTTTAAACTCTACACCACCATAAAGATCAAGTAAACCAAATCCTTTTGCAGCCTCTTTTTTGTCGATACCTAGGCCATTTTGCTTGCTAAAATCGCCTCTAGTTTGCTTTGAAACTAGCCTTAGTGCGGTGCCAAGATTATAGCTGCCAAAGCTTGCATAGTCTTTGTAGTCAAATGCAAAATTTGCTTCAAAAGGCCTTATTTGATAAAGCGGCCTACCATCGGTTTTGTTTTGTCCGTAGTTGTAGTAAAGTGAGCTTTTTAAGCCAAAGTGCCTTGCAAAGCTATATTCTGTATTGAAATTTACACTATAAAGCGTTGCATCAACGTTTCTTGAGATGACGGCATTTTTATTTAGTGGCATTGGGGCTTTTGAGTGGCGTCTATCAAAAATGATCAAATTTTTAACGCTATCAGCGATGAAATGTCCTCCAAAGCTAAAAGCATCTTTGTTTTGAAGCGAATTTAGATACTCTTTGTAAAACTCACTACCAAATTTAAAGCCAAGAACCGCTCTATTGTGTCTTTCTGGTTCTAAATTTGGATTTGCTATCCAGCCATTATCGCCTGCACCATAAAGTGCATTGAAACGCTCCATGTTGCTTGGCAAACGAGACAAACTCTCAAGCTTTGCAAAGTAGCTATCCTTGTCGTTTGGTGTAAATTTATATTTTAGGCTTGCACTAAAAGCGTCTTTTTTGATCTTATCACTTACGTCTTCACCGTAAATTTGGCGAATTAATTTGCGAGTGGTATTAGGTGCGATCGGATTTTGCACAAAAAATTTAGTGTCGATGCCATTTAATTTACTTCTTTGCTCTTCATATTTTAAGGCAAGAGAAGCTTCGTTTGCTTCATTAAATTTATAAGCAAGTGTGTCAAAGAGCATAAATTTATCATTTCTAACATCAGCAAATCTGTATCCGTTAAAGACCCAGTTATTGCCTTGCTTCATGTATCTTTTGCCGTCATGTTTATCTTTTTCAAAGCCAGCGCCTATTTGATTGTGAAAGCTTGCAAAGTCAGCGTCATACTTTAAATTTGCCTCAAATATATTTCTCTTTAAATCCACTTTTACATTTTGGGTGGCATCTCTTAGATGAAAATTATCAGCTTTTCGCTCAACCTTTTTTAGGATAAATTCGAAATTTAGCGTATTTGAAAGATCTTCTTCGCCTAATCTAATATTTAGCTTGCCAACTTTTCTTGTCGTTTTAAAGGCATCCATCACGTGCTCTGGCTGCTTGTCTTTATCGATATTATCCCTTAAAAACGTAAGTCTAAGCTCGCTAAGATCATTTGGCACGAAGCCTAAGATAGCGCTTTGACCTTGTCTATTGTAGCCATAGTTCCATCTTTTGCCACTTCCATCTTTATAATTATTTGCTTTGGTGAAATTTGCATTTAAGATGGTGTAAAAATTTGCGCCACGATATTTAAAAAGTGATGAATTGTAAAAGCTTTTGCCATACATTCCAGCCGAGATATGAAACATATCAGCTGAGTTATCAAGCAAATTTGTAACAAATGGGTATTCGCCTCTTTGAGTGCGGTCAAATTGATTTTCCACAAAGGCACTTTGTGCAACGTTTGGCGTGATGACTGGTGGCGGTACAAATTCTCTAATAGGCTTTATAACGTCTAAATTTGCTTCATTTGCTAGAAGCAGTGATGAAAGAACTGCTAGGCTTAAAATGGGCCTCATGTAAACTCCTTTTTAAAGATATAATTATGATTTCTTTTATCAGAATTGTAGTAGCAAAAGCCTTTATAAAAGTTGATGTAAGTCATCCTTTAAATTTTTAATCCACATTTACGAGCTTATTGTAGATAAAATGCTTGATTTTATTTTTGCAAGAGTAGCTAAATGGTGTAAATTTAATGTGAAAAATGTATAAAATTTTAAATCATAGGTTGATTTAATTATGCTCTAAAATTATTAAGCCTATCTCTTAGTTCTTTTGAAATGGTAAATTTTGAGAGTTCATATTTATCAAAAATGATGATCAAATCATCACCAAGTGGTTGCACTAACCCAAAGCAAGCATCTCTATCAAGACGGTTTTTCTTAAATTTTACGCTTAAAGTTTCGACTTTTTTCTTATCGCCAAAACTTTTAATGGCGATTTCGTCGATATCTTTAAAGTAAAATTTTATACTTTTTGAGCCTTTTGTGATGATAAATCCATCATATTCAATACGTAAAAAGTTGTTTTGAAAAATTTTTCTAACACAAAAGAACACTGAGAGAGCGCCAATGATGATGCCAAAGAGAGACACTGTGCCAAGAGATATATAAAAGTAGCCAACGATACTAAATATAAAAAGTCCAAGCCCAAACGCAAGCGCCCAAAAAACATCTTTTTTACTCTCTTTTGTTATCATCATTTTTCCTTTTAAGCTAAAATTCCAGCGCCATTTATCGCTTGGCTGCGCTCTTTTGCATAAATTCTCTCGCCATTTATCACATCATATTTCCAGATCGGCGCATTTGCCTTAAAGTCCTCGACAAACTCGTTTATAAGCCTTAGCGCGACTTTTCTTTGAGGGCTCACAATGCCTGCTACATAAGAGCTCGTATGTACGGCCACATCACCTTTTGAGTGAGCAAAGAGTACGTAGGCATTTTCTTTTTTGGCTCGCTCTTGCCAAGCATCTAGCCATTTTTTAAGGATCGGCTCATAGATATCAAAGCTAAGCGCCGAAATACCACCTTCTTCTCTTACGATTCCAACAAAAGTGATGAGCGCACCGCAGTTTTTATCTTTAAAGCGTTCATACCACTCGTTTGTGATGCTTTGAACATCTAAGCTTCCATTATAAATTTGCATCTTAGCCCCCACAAACTGGTGGCAAAATAGAAATTTTATCACCTGATTTAAGAGCAAAATTTATATCGCTTACGATCTCGTCATTTACAGCCACAGCACAGATATTTAGCCATTTTTTAAGCTCTTCTTTCTCGCTTAAAGCTGCTTTTACTTCACCTAAATTTTTTGCCTCTACTTTTATATTTTCAAGCCCGATAGGCCCAAGAAATTCGATCTCTATCACGTTTTATCCTTTGAGATTTTTGCTGATTTTACTTAAAAATAAATTTAGATATACTTATTTAAAAATTTAAAAAGCGAGTAAAAATGAACGAAATTTTAAAGAGCATAAAAACCCCAGCCTACGTCTGTGAAGAGGCAAAAGTACGTAAAAATTTAGAGCTTTTAAAATATGTCAAAGAACAAAGCGGTGCCAAAATTTTAGTAGCACTTAAGGGCTTTGCATTTAGTGGCGTGATGGATATGGTTGGCTCTTATCTTGACGGCGCGACTTGTAGTGGGCTTCATGAGGCAAAATTTGCAAGCGAATACGTAAAAGGCGAGATCCACACGTATAGTCCAGCCTTTAAAGACGAGGACTTTGATGAAATTTTAAAAATTTCAAAGCACATCACATTTAACTCTTTTGCTCAGTGGCAAAAATTCAAGGGTATTGCCCTGCAAAATGGCATCATCTGCGGTTTGCGCATAAATCCAGAGGTCTCGCTAGCACCGACTGACAGCTACAATCCATGCGGTAAATTTAGCAGGCTTGGCATCACAAGGGCAAATTTTAAGCCAGAGCTTCTTGATGGCATCACTGGGCTTCATTTTCATGCGCTTTGCGAAGAGAGTGCGAGTAGCTTGCAGACCGTGTTAGAGGCATTTGAGGAGAAATTTGGCGAGTTTATCCCAAAGATGAAATGGATAAACATGGGCGGAGGACATCACATCACGAGGGCTGATTACGATGTGGAGCTACTTATAAAGATAGTTAGGCGCTTTCGCGAGAAATATGGCGTAGAGGTCTATCTGGAGCCTGGCGAGGCCGTGGGCTGGCAGACTGGCTTTTTGATAAGTAGCGTGCTTGACATCGTGCATAACGAGAAAGATATCGCCATCCTTGACACCTCAGCCGAGGCGCACATGCCTGATACCGTGCTCATGCCTTACCGCCCAGCAGTTAGAGGTGAGAGTAAAAATGGCAAATTTGCTTATAGATTTGGTGGTAATACCTGCTTAGCTGGCGATATAGTGGGTCTTGAAGCGGACGATGCGGAGTATAAATTTGATAGCGAGCTAAAAATTGGTGACCGAGTCATCTTTGAAGATCAAATTCACTACACTATCGTGAAAAACACGACATTTAACGGCATAAAACTGCCTGATCTTCTTCTTTTAAAAGAAAATGGCGAGATAAAAATGATCCGCGAGCTAGACTACGAAGAGTATAGGCGCAGGAACTAGAATTTTGCTTTTTTGAAGGTAAATTTGGCTTTTTAAATTTAAGATAGGTCAAATTTATCTACCTTGCAAATTTTGCTAAAAGGGCTTTGAGCTGCCTAAATTTAAAATTTATCTTGAAGCTATTTTCGTTTTCAAAATTTAAACTTATTAATTAAATTTGGCAAATTTAAAGCCCGATTACGAACTCCAAACTGATTTAAATTTATTATCTATAAAATTTAGCTCAATACTTTTGTAAAGCTATCTTGGCTTACTATCCTTTTTAAATTTAGTAAATTTCTAACTTTATCAAAAAGTCACAAGCCACCTTAAATTTAATACCCATAAATTTTGGCAAATTTATCTATCTTTGAGCTTTTTTGCCAGTTGTATTCGGTTTCATTTGCAATATTTTGAGCTAATTCTTTACCAAAATGGTCACTTATGAAGCCAAGAGCCATATCCATGCCAGCGGCTACACCTGAGGCGGTGTAGAATTTATCATCTTTTACCCACCTGGCGTGTGATTGCCATTTTACGGCATCACGGCACTGTTTTACCCATTCAAACGACTTTTTATTTGATGTGGCTTTTAGCCCATCAAGCACTCCAGTGCAAGCTAGCAAAGCTGAGCCAGTGCAGACACTAAGGCAAAATTTTGAAGCCAAAACACACTCTTTAAGATGTGATATAAACTCGTTGTCTTTTACTAAAATCCTTGTGCCCTGACCACCAGGTACCAGCAAAATACTATTTTTTGGTAAAGTGACCAGCTTTTTTGTTTTTACTTCAAAGCCTTGCTTACTTTTTATTGCTTACCATTAAACGATACAAAATTTAGATTTATTCCAGGTACTCTTGCTAAAAAACTCTACAGGACCCATGAGATCAAGTGTCTCGTAATCATCAAAAAGAAGACAAAATAGATTCATCGCTCTGCCTTTTGGATAGAAATTTCAAAAATACTTTGATATTTTAGTTTAAATTTTTAAGAAATAAAGGGGAAAATATAAATTTTGAAAGAATTTTTATCTAAAAAATTGAGATAACTGAAAATTGTTTTTAAAATTTAGATAATAAATTTTTAGGTATATTCTAGTAAAAAATTAACAAAACTTAAATATATTTTATCAAATTATTAGTAATTTTTTTTACTAAGGTTTACTTGTGATTAGCTCTGATATAATAACAACTAAAACAGCATAACTATGTGATTTTAGCATATTTAACTAAAAGCTCAAATCATTAAGTTTTATGCAAATAAAGGAATAAAATGACGAGAATTCTTACTCTACTTTTTACATTGTCTGTTGCGGCAATGGCCATTGAGGGACCAACTGGCGTCAATCAATTTGACAGCACCATTTGGGCAGCACAGAGGATAGAAAATATCAAGCCTTATGAGCATAGCTGGGGTCCGATATTTACTTTTATCCAAGGTAATGATTATTTTGCAATAGCAGCACTTTCTATCATTTTGGCTGTTATTGGAGCATTTGCATTACACTTTTTAATCATTGGACCAAAACATTTTAGTCATGATGGTAAAAAGGTATTTGCTTTTTCATTGATCATACGTATAGCTCATGGTTTGGCAGCTATCTCATGGATCATTTTAGTGCCAACTGGTATCATCATTATGTGGGGTGCAGAGCTTGGCGGTGGAACATTTGTGCGTTTCTGTAGATATTTGCACGATATAGCAACTGTGATCTTTGCTGTTTCTGTGCTTCCTATGTTATTTACCTGGACAAAGAGAATGCTTCCGGCAATTTATGATATCAGATGGATGATGATAGTTGGTGGCTATTTATCAAAGAAAAAGAGACCTGTTCCGGCTGGTAAATTTAATGCTGGTCAAAAAGCATGGTACTGGATCGCTATCCCTGGTGGTATCGTTATGATAATTACTGGCGCGATTATGTATTTCTTAGACTTCAAAGAGCCAGCAGTTGCTTCTTGGTTTGGTCTTACACAAATTGATCTTTTAAGATACAGCGTAATTATCCATAACTGTCTTGGCATCGCATGTGCAGTATTTTTCTTAGTTCATATTTATATGGCAGCTATTGCTATTCATGGTGCTATTTGGTCGATGATTACTGGATATAAAGAGGAAGAAGAAGTTTATGTTCTTCATCACTACTGGTATCAAGAGCTCGTTAGAGAGAATAAAATTCCAGTATCTGATTATGAAAAGTCTTATACAAATTTAAAATAATTAACTTTACTTTGACCTTGCTAGTAAGCGAGGTCAAAGCTCTCTTTTATCTCAAATTTATACATTAAAATTTTTAAAATAATTAATATTTTTTTGGCTATAATCCAAACTAGTTTCAAGGTTTGAAATACTAATTGCAAAAGGAAAATCATGACAACAATTGATTGTAGAAATTTAGAGTGTCCAAAACCAGTCATAATGACAAAAAATGCACTTGATAGTTTAAGTGAAGGCGAAAGCTTAGAAATTTTGGTAAATGCACTAGCCCCAAAAGAAAATATTTCAAGATTTTTAAAAAATCAAAATATAGAATTTAGCCTAGAAAGCAATGGCAACGAGACTAAAATTTTAGCTACAAAAGGCAAAAATGCGCTTGAGCTTATAAATTTTGATGAGTTTGTCTGCGACATAACACCAAAAAATAATAAAGTACTCTATCTGAATGAAGAGCGCGCGGGAAGTGGCGAAGTGGGAATAAATTTACTATCAAAATTCCTAGGAGCTTTTCTTCAAGTCGAGAAAAAACCAAAGATAATAATCTGCGTAAATAACGCTGTGAAAATGACAACAAATCGCTCACACCCAAGCTTTAAGCCGCTTAAAGATCTTGAAGCTGCTGGTGTTAAAATTTTAAGCTGCGGAAGTTGCTTGGAGGCTTATAAGCTAGTAAGTGATCTTGCGATTGGCGAAATTTCAAATGCTTATGAGATCATCGACATACTCTCAACTCACGAGCAAATCAAACTATGATCTATCACGATAAAAAGCTTACGCAGTTCGTTAGAGCCGCTGGTTGAGCTGCTAAGCTTGACCCGTCGGGTCTAAACAAAACGATTAGTAGTTTAAATTTATCTCATCCAAATCTGCTCTCAAGCACCAATTCTAATGAGGATGCGAGTGTTTTTAAAATTTCAAGTGATCTTGCACTTGTTCAAACGCTTGATTTTATAACGCCTGTGGTAAATGATCCATTTATTTACGGACAAATCGCTGCTGCAAATAGCCTAAGCGACGTTTTTGCAATGGGTGGTGAGGTGATAAATGCTCTAAATATCGTAGGTTTTGATAGCTGCAACTTGGCACCTGAAATTTTAGGAGAAATTTTGCAAGGCGGAGCCTATAAAGTAAAAGAGTGTGGTGGCATTATTGTTGGCGGACATACGATCGAGACACAGCAGATGTATTATGGGCTTAGCGTTACTGGAAGGGTGCATCCTGATAAATTTTGGGCAAATAATACAACTATAAATGGCAATGTTTTGATACTTACAAAGCCACTTGGAAGCGGTATTTTAAGTACAGCAATAAAGGCTGATTTATTAAGCATGGAGCAAATAAAAGAGGCTGCAACTATCATGGCACAGCTAAATTTTTATGCATTAAAAGCACTTGATGGCATCAAAGTCTACGGTGCCACTGATGTGACTGGATTTGGCTTTTTGGGACATTTAAGCGAAATGCTAAATGAAAATATCAGTTTTGAAATTTATGAAAAAAACGTGCCAATCATTGCAAGCGCAAAGGAATTTGCAGATATGGGCATTATTCCAGAAGGAAGCTATAAAAACCGCGAATTTGCAAAGCATTTTATAGACAAAGAAGCTGACATTTTACTATTTGACGCACAAACTTCAGGTGGGCTTTTGCTCGCAGTTGGCGAAAAGGACGCGATGCTCGTAGTAAAACGCTTAAAAGAAGTAGGCTATGAAAGCTCGGCTATTGTTGGCTCTGCGGTGCCAAAGAGCGAGTTTGGTATATTTTTAAGATAAATTTTTAAAAATAGCATGCTATCTCATTGCGTTAGTGAAATCTTTTAATTTACTTAACCATTCTATAATTTCAAAAACTACAAAGGAGAGATGATGAATTATCTTGAAATTTTAAAATTTCGTCATGCTTGCAAAGTTTTTGACGAAAGCAAAAAAATTAGTGCTGGAGAGTTTGATTTTATACTAGAAGCTGGTAGGTTAAGCCCTAGCTCAACCGGTCTTGAGCAGTGGGATATCTTAGTCGTTCAAAATAAAGAGCTTAGAGAAAAAATAAAAGCTTTTTCATGGAATCAAGCGCAAATCACATCTTGCTCGCATTTAGTTGTCGTTTTAGCTAAGATCAAAGAGGTGAAATTTGGAAGCACATACGTTAATAAAATGATCGCTAGAAATACCAATAAAGATCCTGAAGCCATTGCTGCAAGGCAAAAATTTTATCATGACTTTTTGCTAGCAAATTTTAAAAATGATGATGAGCTAACATTTCAGTGGTCGCATGAGCAGTGCATGATAATTGCCACAAATATGATGAATGCAGCTGCAAGTTTGGGCATTGATAGTTGCCCGATAGAAGGCTTTGACAGACACGCTTTAAATGAACTTTTGGGGCTTGATGAGAGCTTTCAAAGAGTGGCTATCATGGTGCCATTTGGCTACCGCCTAAATCCACAACCAAAAAAACTTCGTAGAGAAATTTCTGATATCGTTACTTGGATCTATTAAGATATTTGAGCCAAAATTTTAAATAAATTTTTGGCTCAATTTTAAATAAATCAATAAATTCTAAATAAATACTTACCTTTATAAACCCAAATCAAGTAAAAATGGGATAAAATCAGAGCCAAAACCTAAACTAACGAGGTGTCTATCGTGCTTGAGAAACAAAAAACCAGCCTTCAAATAGTAAAAATGTTTTATACAAAGTCTATTTTACTTTTACTCTCATTTATATTTTTAGCATTATTTGTAGTTTGTGCTGGCACGAACGATATAAAGTATGACCTTAGCTCAACTAATTCAAATATAAAATCATCAATCTCAAATAGCTTTTTTATAATAAAAAATGATCTATTTTTAAAATCAAAAATGGTTGAAGCAGGTCTTAGTGATATGCTATTTGATAAAAATTCAACAAAAAATGATCTTTATATAGCTTTTTACGTTTTTGATAAAAATAGAAATTTAATCTATTCAAAGAGATTTTTAGGTGCTGATGACATAGCTGAAAAGGATCTATCGTGGCTTAGTTTAAACGAGACAGATGCTGGGAAATTTACAGTATCAGATCGAGTCTATAAAAACAGTCGTTTTAAAGATATTTATGCATCTTATGGACTAAAAAATGGAGGCAGTATTTTAGTTCAAATTGATATAAAATTTTTGCAAAACTACACTAATGTAGATTACGATGATAAAAGTAAAACTTATGCTTATTTAGTAGATAAATATGGAAATTTATCAAGAGATGAGTTTTATAAAAAATTTGATGAATCGATGTTTTTGCCTTATGTAAGTCTTGGCGACGAGTTTAAAGAGGATAAAATAATATTTTCTTTAAGCCATATGGGCTTTTATCTCATAAGCTATATGCCAGAGTATAAAATTTTTGTTATTACCGCTTCAACGAAGCATTTTCACATCTTTATGCAGTTTGTGTTATTTTGGCTATCAATCTTTTGTTTTATATCTTCTTTAATTTTATGGGTTAGAGATGTAAAATTTATAAAAAATAGAATAATGCCAGCTTTAAAAGAGGTAAGAGATACTTTAGATGGCGATGAATACGAGATAAGACGAAGCCTTAATTTAACAGAATTTGAAGATATAAAAAATGGAATAAATAAGCTAAAGATAGAAACCAGAAAAGCAACTGACGGACTAGAAGAATACAAAAGCAGATTTGGCTATATTTTTGAACAAAGCTTTTTGAAAATAGTAGTTTATGATGCTTATAGCGGCGATATTATTGATGCTAGTAATGCATTTTTATCTTATACAAAAGATGAGATTATAGAGCTAAATTTAAATGATTTAATAGATGGCGATTTTGCATTGTTTATGCAAATGAAACAAGATGCTCAAAATAGCGATATGAGTTTTAAAATCAAGCTAAAAACAAAAGATGGCGGCACTAAAGAGGGATTTTTACAAGAGTCGCAGATCGAGCTAAGGGATTCTAGGCTAAATTTTATGCTTATACACGAGCTTGACGATGGAAAATTTACGAAAAAGGATAACGAAGCAATAAATGATTATTCATTTTTATCGCCAAATGTAATAGCAGAAGCATTAAGCAGCGATCCATTTTCTATCGTAAGAAGTACGCAAAATATCGATAGTGTCTTTAAAGTCCCGCAAGATAAGAAGCTTATAAATTTAAAAGATCTAATAAGCCCTGAAAGTTTAGATGAGTTTGCTGTAAATGTTTCTAATGAATCTAAAAAATTCTTTGAAAAAGGTAGCAAAAATAGCGAGATAAATCTCGTAGCCAATATGCAAACAAATGAAAATAACAAAACGCCATTTAAGATAAAAGTAAAATTTATAGGTAATGGTGCTGACAAAGAGCAAAAAATCATCTACTTTTTTAATGACCTAAGTGATATAGCAAAGTTGCAAGAAAAATATGATGCTGAATTAAAATATTTTCAAAGCATACTTTGGGCAAGCCAAGCGCTTGTCTTTTCATGGGATAAAAAAAGCGACACCCTTTATATCCCAAATGCTATCGCCAAGTCGCTCGGATATGCATTAAATGGGGATATGAGTATAAATTTTGAACGTGCGAAAACTATATTTGTAGATGAATTTGTAAGCTTTAAGGACTTTTTTGACCTTATAAAAAAAGGTGAAGTATATGATGGCGAAGTGCGTTTTTATAGGGCTGACAAAGAGATTATTTATGTAAGAATTAGAGCAAAAGCAATAGCTTTTTATGATGGTGAAGTAAGCGTCATAAAGGGCACAATGCAAGATCTTAGTGTGCAAAATAGCTTTTTTTCTTATCAAGATCTTTTAGCAAAAATTTTCTCATACGCAAAAGAGCAAATTATCATGCTTGATGATGAGTTTAGGATTATAGATGCTAATGACGCTTTTTTCGATACGCTTAACATTTCTAGAGATAAAAATTTTATAGAGAAAATTTACTCAAAAGATATAATAAATTTTAAAAACGGACTAAAAGACATTAAAGATGAAATTTTAAATTCACTTAAAATAACTGGCTTTTGGCAAGGTCTTATTCATGATGTTCGAAGCAAAAATAGACTCGAAGTCATAAGTATAAGTAAGCTTTTAAACGCGTTTGGCGATCAAGAGGGATATATTTTGTTAGCTTCAAGCGCAAATGATGACTGCTACAATAAAGAATATCTTGAATTTATCGCGTATCACGATACGCTGACTGGGTTACCAAATAGATTTTTACTTTTTAATAAGCTAGAAAATCTGCTAAAACAGGCGAAAAAAAGCTTAAAAATAGCAGCATTTTATGTTGATTTTGATAATTTTAAATCGATAAATGACGGATACGGACATCAAGTAGGTGATAAAATCCTAATAGAAATTTCAAAAAAAATAGATGAAATTTTTCCAAAACAAGGAATATTTGCGAGAATAGGCGGAGATGAGTTTATAGGTGCTATGCCTTATGAAAATCTGGGAGAAATTTACGAAACTGCTGAAAACATCTTAAGGGTAGCTAAGAGTAAAATTTCTATTGATGATGATGAGAAAAAACTTAGCGTAAGTATTGGTATTAGCTTAAGTAGCGATGCGCTTAGCGTTGATGATCTAATTGAAAGAGCTGATTGGGCTATGTATCAAGCAAAGCTTAATGGAAAAAATAAATATTATGTATTTAATTCTAAAAAAGATACATACTTTAAAAATGAATATAGAGATGACTCAAAGATCATTGAAGCTATCGATGCTGGCGAGATGTTCTTGCTTTATCAGCCTGAGATTGATATAAAAAGCGGGGAAGTTAGCAGCTTTGAGGCATTTATTAGATGGAAAAATGGCGATAAGATATTAAGGCCATCAGACTTCTTACCGCTTGCAAAAGGCTCAAAAGCAGTTGTTGCTATCGCACTATTTACACTAAAAGATGCTTTAAAAGCTAGGGCTGTATGGCTAAAAGAGGGAATAAATGCAAAAGTTAGAGTAAATTTATGCATTAAAAAGCTAATGACTTCTGAGTTTTTTGAGAAATTTAAAAAGCTTTTAAAAGATGAGCAGCTAGATGCAAATGGGCTAATCATAGATATCGTTGACTCCGCAAGTGGTGTAAATTTAGATGATGTTGTTAGATATATCGATGCTTATAAGGAGCTAGGCGTTAGCTTTTCGCTTGATGATTTTGCGTCTTATTCAGGCTCGGTAGAAGCTTTAGGCATGTTAAAAACAAATAGATTTAATATAGATAAAAGGTTTTGCAAACAAATTTTTGATTCAGTAGAAGCACTAAAGACCATGCGCATGATAAAGTATGTATCAGATACATTTAATTTTGATGTCATGATAAAAAATTTAGAAGATAAAAGCATGCTTGAAATTTTTGTTGGATTTGGCTTTAGTAGATTTCAAGGACGACTTTTTGCGCCAGAGCTTAGCCTGGATAATGTGCTCAAATTTAAATTCACTCTATCATCTCCGCTAAATGTAAGAAATTTTCAAGATGATGAGAACTACAATATGCTTTGCAAAATAGTAGGTGCAAAAGAGCTTATGACTCGTTTGATAAATTTGCTTAAATGCGATGAAAAAGTAAGCGAAAAATTAAAAGACGAAATAGCAAATCAAGTAGATGATATCAGAATAATAAATGAAAAATTAGCTGGAATTTTAGATACGATCCTTGTAAAAATAGACAAAGAGAACGTAATAAATTTAGCTAATGAGGCAATTTTATTATGCGATAATGATCTAAATTTGAGTGGAGCGAACAAATAATGAATGAAAATGCTTTAAATGTTTATGAGCACGAAATCCCAAATGGAAGCAAGCTATACTTTGCCAGTAGCGCAAAGCTAAAGAGGCAGATCGAACAAAAAGCTAGTGAAATTTTAGAAAATGAAGGCTTTAGCGAGATCGTAACGCCATTTTTTTCATATCATCAACATTTAAGTGTAGATGCTACAAATCTTTTACGTTTTAGCGACAGTCTAAATCACGAGATAAGTCTAAGGGCCGATAGTACGGTAGATACTGTAAGGATCGTGCTTAGAAGGCTAAAAGCAAACGAATCAAAAAGGTGGTTTTATATCCAGCCGGTCTTTCGCTATCCAAGCCAAGAAATTTATCAAATTGGAGCTGAGCTAATTGGCGAAAATGATGTTTTAAAAAGTATCAATATCGTTGCAAAGCTTATTGATGAGCTAAAAATGGATACATTTTTGCAAGTAAGCAATATACAAATTCCAAGAGTGATTTGTGAAATTTTAAGCGTGCCTATTGAAATTTTTGAAAATGGACAAATGGAAAAAATTTTATCTCAAAATGTTCCATGGCTAAGTGCTCTTGCTCTTTTAAAGTCAGTTGATGAACTGGATGAAGTGATTAAAATTTCTCCAAGCAAGCTAAAAGAACCGCTTGAAAATTTGAGAAATTTAGCCAGTGCTTTAGAATATAAAAATTTAAGAATAGTTCCGCTATATTACTCGAAAATGAGATATTACGATAGTTTATTTTTTAGATTTTTAAGAAATAACAGCATAATAGCAAGTGGCGGTAGCTACGAAATAGACGGAAAAATAAATAGTGGCTTTGCTGTTTATACAGATGCATTGATAGAAGAAAAAATTAATTTAAGGAAGTAAGAATGAGAAAGGCTGATTTAGTAGTTGGAGTTCAATGGGGTGATGAGGGTAAAGGCAAGATAGTTGATATGCTAGGACTAAACTATGACATGATCTGTCGCTCACAGGGCGGCCATAATGCCGGTCATACGATCTGGGTTGATGGCGTTAGATACGCGCTTCATCTTGTTCCAAGCGGAATTTTGCATAAAAATATCATAAATATCATTGGCAATGGCGTTGTCGTTTGTCCAGAAGTGTTAATCACCGAAATGGCTCAGTTTGAAAATTTGGAAGGAAGACTTTATATTAGCGATAAAGCACATTTAAATCTAAGCTATCATAGTCAAATCGATCAAGCAAAAGAGAGACTAAAAGGCGAAAAAGCAATCGGTACGACTGGCAAAGGCATAGGACCAACTTATGCTGATAAAATAAGTAGAAGTGGCCACAGAGTAGGCGAACTACTTGAGCCAGAGCGTTTGTGTGATGCTTTGATGCATGATTTTGAGACAAACAAATGCGTATTTGACGCACTTGGTGTAAAAATTCCTGTTGAAAGTGAGCTCCTTGAAGAGCTAAAAAGATATAAAGAGGTGCTTGCTCCATTTATCGCAAACACTACAAATTTAGTTTGGAAAGCACTAGATGAAGATAAAAAAGTCCTACTTGAAGGCGCTCAGGGCACACTTTTAGATATCGACCATGGCACATATCCATACGTAACTAGCTCAAATACCATAAGTGCAGGTGCTTGCACAGGTCTTGGACTAAATCCAAAAGAAATCGGTGAAGTAATAGGCGTCATAAAGGCATATACGACTCGTGTTGGCTTTGGTCCTTTCCCAACAGAAGACAAAGGCACAAGTGGCGATAAGATGTGCGATATCGGTAAGGAATTTGGCACAACAACAGGTCGCCGCAGACGTTGTGGCTGGTTTGATGCTGTGAGTGTAAAATATGCCTCAAGACTCGATGGTGTAGATACTTATGCGCTCATGAAACTTGATGTACTTGATGGATTTGAAGTGGTAAAAATTTGCAAAGCTTATCAATATAATGGTGAAACTATCGATTATATGCCGACAGATCTTGAAAATGCAACTCCTATCTATGAAGAACTTGCAGGCTGGGATAGCGTAAAAGGTATAAGCAAATATGAAGATTTGCCAGCAAATGCAAGAGCTTATATCGAGAGAATAGAAGAGCTAACTGGCGTAAAGATCGGCTATATCTCAACAAGCCCTGAAAGAAGCGATACGATCATTAGATGAAAAGCAAATTTACCTCTATCGTCCGCGTAAAAAAACAAGAGATGGATAAGGTAGAGGCAAAGCTTGCCGTTGCTAGGCTTAATGTAAGAAATTTTGAAGAAAATTTAGTACATTTAAGAGCAAGGCTTGAGGAGTTTTGCTTGCCAAAAAGTGGCAATATAGGCGAGCTAAAGGAAAATTTAGAGTTTATAAAGATAGCAAGGCAAGAGCTAAATGCCTGCAAAGAGAGCCTTGAAATAGCTAAAAAAGAGGTTTCGCATTACGAACATAAATATAAAAATGCAAATTTAGAGTACGAAAAGATGAAATATCTAGAAAAAGAAGAGTTTAAAAAAGAGATAAAACGCATACAAAAAGCCGAAGCACTTGCGCTTGATGAGTTTGCAGTGATGAAATTTACAACTAAGAGTGAGTTTTAATGAGAGCGGTTTTATTATTCTTCATTATTTTAAATTTTGCATTTTGTTTTGAAGTGCCAGTTGATTGTACGCAAATTTTTGAAGCTAGAAAAGAAGAAATTTCGAAGGAACTTGAGGTCATAGATGAACAGCGCCAAGCTTTAGAAGTATTTCGCGCAAGCTCGGCAGCAGCCTATGAAGAAAACAATAAAAAGCTTGCCAAAAAAGAAGCTGACCTAAATGCGACAATGAAAGTAATCGAGCAAAAACGCAAAGAGATCGATGAAGTGGTCGCCAAAAATGAGAAAATTTTAAAAGAACTTCGCACAATGACTAGCGATAAAGTCAATGAGTCGTATTCTAAGATGAAAGATGGTGCGGCAGCTGAGGTGCTCTCTAAAATGCCTAGATCAAACGCGGCCACCATACTTTATGCTCTTGATGCCAAAAAGATATCTACTATCATGGCAAAAATGGATCCAAAAGTAGCATCCGAGATCACCACTTTGCTTCAAAAAGGGCCACCATTTGCTGATGAAAAAGGCGATATGCCAACTCCAGCTGGTAGCATAAATATACAGTAATTAATCTTTTACACAAGCAAGTAAAATTTTAAAGAATTTAGACACCAAACATAAAGCACTATGCTTATAATTTTTTAATTTTAAGCTTGCCTAACTTTAGCTTGCATACTTTTGTGGTGGCTATTTTTTAACCAAACTTGCTACGACCCCAACTCCAAGAATAGCTAGAATGATAAAAAGGCTAATTTGTGCAGAAATTTCAAAACCATGATGAAAGATATTAGCAGTCGCATTTACAGCTAGCTTTACTGCTATAAAAAATAAAAGCACGATCACAGAAATTTCTAAATACTTTAAAAAATTTTTGAGTGCTTCAAGCACAAAATAAAGCGTTCTTAGCCCAAGTATCGCAAATATCATCGCTGAATAAACAATCACAGGATCTTTGCTCACAGCAATGACAGCCGGAACGCTATCAAAAGCAAATATCACATCGCTTAGCTCAATCACGCAAAGACACAAAAATAATGGTGTTGCTATCCAAGTGGCTTTTAGCCTTAAAATTTGATCGTTAAGAGTAGTTTTTTGACTATCTGGAATTTGCTTAGAAATTTCGCTAAATTTAACAAAAAAACTATGTCCAAAAAGCTGTGGTAAAACCGGAAAGAAGCGATAAACTGCCCTATAAGCTATGTGGTTTGAATAATCTTTTATATCCTCATCACACTTATCTTTTTTTATCATCATTACAGCACTATATGCGACTATTGCTGCAAATATTAGCTCCATCCAAGGCGAGATGGCAAAAAGCATCGTACCTACGGCTACAAAGATGAGCCTAAATATCATAGCTCCTATAACGCCAAAATAAAGCACTCTGTGGCGATAAATTTCAGGTATATTAAACCATGAAAAAATCGCCATCATCACAAAAAGGTTATCTACTGAGAGCGACTTTTCTAGCGCATATCCTGCAAAATAAAGACTTGCTATTTCACTGCCTCGCTCAAAATATAAATATATGCCAAAAAGTACCGAAACTCCTATCCAAAAAATAGACCAAATACCAGCTTGTTTTAGTGAAATTTTCTCATCATGTTTATGAGCAAAAAGATCTATTCCAAAGGCAAGTGATGCCATTAGCAGAAAAACTATAATTGTTTGAATTTCTAATGCGTTCAACTTTTATCCTTAAAATTTTAACAAGGCATCATCAATACTTCTACTATCTCGCCTTTTTTTAGAAATTCTTTATCCATTGGGATCATTAAAAGTGCGGCCTTGTTTGTTAAATTATTTACGATCGCTGAACTGCCAAGCTTTTTGCCATTTAGATTTACAAAATTTTTTCCTTCACGGTTTTCTAAATTTACAGCTGTAAATTCTAAAAATGGTGAGCGTTTTTTATAGTCTTCGTCCATTATCGCCGTGATCTTTGGCTCTTCTTGACCAAACCACGCATTTATTAAGACCCTCACGTAAAGCACACACATAACCATTGCCGAGTACGGAAATCCAGGCAGCGCAAAGATATATTTATCGCCTGACTTTGCCACTCTGATGTGACGACCCGGTTTTATGGCAGCACCTTCGATGATAAGGCTAAAATTTTCATTTAAAGCGCCTTTTACAAAGTCATAGTCCCCCATACTTATGCCACCAGTCGTCACTAATATATCAGCTGATTTTAGTGCGTTTATGATCGCTTTTTCGACAAGCTCGGCCTTATCTCTTACGATCTCGCAAAGGATCGGCTCTGCGCCCATTTTGCGTATCTGCATAGCGATGCCTACGTGATTTGAGCTGTGAATTTGTGCCGGATTTTCTAGAGGTTCGCCAAGGTCTTTTATCTCGCTACCAGTTGCAAGTATTGCCACTCTTGGGAGTATGAAAACGCTTACGTGAAAGACACCAAGCTCAGCAAGAAGTGCTATCTCGGCGTAGGTTAGACGTGTGCCTTTTTTGATCAAAATTTCACCTTTTTTGTAGCTTTCTCCTACTTCGCGCACAGCAAAACCCTTTGGTACGCTTTTTTTGATGATTATTTTCGAGCCGCTAACCTCGACATTTTCTACCGGCACAAGAGTATCAGTGCCTTCGCTCATTAGTGAGCCAGTGAAAGTTTTGACGCATTTACTACCCTCTATGACTAGTCCTTTGTCGCTACCTGCTGGAAGGTCTGTGATAAGCTCAAGCTCACTTAGACCATCTTTGAAGGCAAAAGCGTATCCATCCATCGCTGAAACTGGCTTTGCTGGGTAGTTTTCAGCAGCTGTCACGTCGTAAGCGATATTTCTATCAAGTGCGTCCGTGATGGCTACTTTTTCGACCTTTTCCCACGCATTTATTGTATCTTTTAGAATTTTTAGGCTATCTGCGTAACTCATAAAATCTTTCATTTTTATCCCTTTTATGAAATTTTTGCATATTTTATCTACTTTGCTCTTAAAAAAATTAATCTTTGTTTTATTTAATGATTATTAAAATGTCGTTTAAGAAATCAGTTTGATTTTACCCTATACACAGGAATATTCATGAATAAAACAGTGCTTTACATCATCGCAGGTGCGAGCCTTGGCATTCTTGGCCCAGTGCTTGTTTATTTTGGCAACCCAGCAAACATGGGCGTTTGTGCGGCTTGCTTTTTAAGGGATAGCGTAGGTGCTTTTGGCTTTCATCAAGCCAAAGTGGTACAGTATCTAAGGCCTGAAATTTTAGGGCTTATCATCGGAGGCTTTCTAGCAAGTATGCTTTGGAGTAGAAATTTCACTCCAGTATCTGGCAGTGCGGCATTTTCTAGATTTTTCTTAGGTGTATTTGCTATGATTGGTTGCCTTATCTTTTTGGGTTGTCCATGGAGAGCGTTTTTGCGCCTTGGCGGCGGAGATATGACTGCTATTGCTGGTCTTGTCGGTCTATTTGCTGGTGTTTTTGTTGGACGATTTTTCAAAAAAAATGGTTACGTCATACCTGAAAATGATGCCACGACAAAGCCAGTTGCGTTTTTGCCATTAATCATTGCCATTTTGCTTTTAATAGCCCTTGTCTTTGGTTTAAAACTTGGCGATAATGGTGCTTTATTTAGCTCAGAAAAAGGCCCAGGCTCACAGCATGCAAATATCCTTATCTCACTTATTTGCGCCATTGTTATTGGCATTTTTATGCAAAGAAGCAAATTTTGCTCAGTTGGAGCGATTAGCAAAGTTTTTGAGCGTGATCTTTCAATGTTTTATGGCATTGTATCTATCATCGTTTTTGCAAGTATCACAAATTTAGCTCTTGGACAATATAAATTTGGCTTTGAAGCTCAACCTATCGCTCATAATGATGTCCTTTGGAATTTCCTTGGCATGAGCTTGGCTGGTCTTTGCTTTAGCCTAAGTTATGGCTGCCCAGGCAAACATTTAGTGCAAATGGGAGCTGGAAATTTAAGCTCAGCTGTATTTGTTTTAGGTATGGGAGCAGGCGCTGCGATAAGCCACAACTTCATACTTGCAAGCTCTGGAGCTGGCATCACTCCTTACGCTCCATATGCCGTAGTGATCGGCTTTATCTATGCTATTTATGTCGGAGTTTTTACTAAAAAAGCATAATATAAATTTGGCTGCTTTTGCGGTCAAATTTACTCACTTTTTATATCTATCACCTCATCAAAAAGTTTAAAGAGCTCGCGTTGATATGTGATCATTAAAATACTAGCCTTAATCTTAAAATTTTTTAGCGGCAATAGTAATGCATTTTGTTTTAAGATATGGCAAACGATAATTCCAAATCGAACTAAATTTTAACAATAAATTAGCAAAGTTTAATAAGTATCAATATAACGTAAATATTTTAAGCTATTTTGATATAGAATATCGATTTTAATTTTATCTAAAGGAATTCTATGAAGTTTAGTATACTTGCTTCATCACTGATCTTTAGCTCGCTGTGGGCTTTAGATACAAATAACAGTGATTATTCAGTTATTTTACCAACTATCGAGGTGGAAGGTATCTCGGAGCAAAATACCCTAAAAGGTTATATCGCGTATGATAGTGCGGATATCAATAGAAATGGACTCAGCAACAAAGAGACGCCACAAACTATCGAAAATATAGATATACAAAAGAACAGAAACTACGGTACAAATGATCTCTCAAGTATCCTAGAAGGAAATGCTGGTATTGATGCAGGCTATGATATGAGAGGCGAAAGCATTAAGATAAGAGGATTTAGTGTTGATGGCGGTGATATATATAGAGATGGTGTTAGGGACTCTGGCCAGATAAGGCGCAGTACAGCAAATGTTGAGAGAGTTGAAATTTTAAAAGGACCAGCTTCGATCTTATATGGAAGAAGTGACGGTGGTGCGGTTGTAAATTTAGTTAGTAAAAAGGCAAATTTTATGCCTGTTTATAAGCTTTCAGGAAGAGTTGGTAGTTGGAGTAGATATGGCGGTGGTGTTGATATAAATCACGTAGTAAATAATCAACTAGCCGCAAGGCTAACGACTGATATGGAGCGTGGAAAATCATGGAGAGAGGGCGTAAAATATAAAAATTTTATGGTAAGCCCAAGCGTTGTCGTGACAAATGATGGCGGAACGGTTAGTTTTGAGGCGCAATACACATATGATAATGCTTGGCGTGTACCTGATAGAATGCCAACAAAAAGTGTCTATGACAAGCTTGGTATCGACTATACAAAGGGATTTTCTCACGATGGAGACTTTGTTGAAGATAAGCTTCATTTCTTTCGTACCGAGCTAAATGCAGAGTTAGTAAAGGATATGAATTTAAAATGGGTTTTTGGTTATAGAAAAGCTAGTCAAAATTTTGACCATTATTTTAGTGGCACCATCATGCCCGGAAATAGACTAAAGCAAAACTATGCTAAACAACAAACTGATAATGACACACTCTCAAATGCTATAACACTTACAAAAGAGCTTGAATTTACAAGATTTAAGCATAATCTTACTTTTGGATATGACAACAGCGTAGAAACTCGCCATCCGAGGCTTTGGTTTGATAGTGCAAAAAATGTAACTATAAATCCATATGCATCAAGATCAAGTTGGGGTAGTGTGGGCTACATACCACTTAATACTGATAATAAGCATAAAGCTATAAATAATGGAGTGTTTTTAGAAGATCTAATAAGTTTAGATGACAAATATAGGCTACTTATTGGTGGAAGGTTTGACTTTTATAAGTTTAAAACAAGAAATATTGCAGATATGACAAATAGCTACAAAGGGCACTCTTTTAGTCCAAGAGTAGGCTTACTGTGGGACTTTTTGCCAGAACATACCGCATACGCCTCATACTCAAAGAGCTTTGCACCATATGGTGGTCGTGGAAATATAGGTATAAGTATAGGCGATACAACAATGCTTGATCTAAAACCGCAGAATAACGAGCAATATGAAATCGGCTTAAAAAGCACATGGGCTGATAATAGATTTAGCTCAAACCTAGCGATATTTCAGATCGAGCATAATAATATAAGATATAGACCAGATCCTACAAATGATCCATATACTTGGGCGCAGCGTGGTAAAGAGAGAAGCCGTGGTATAGAGCTAAATATCTTGGGTCAAATTTATGAAAATTTATATCTTAGAAGCTCTCTTGGATATATGAGGGCCATTATAGTAAATGACAAGTCAAATCCATTAAATGAAAAACTTAGTCTAAACAATACAACTAACTGGCAGGGCAATGTTTTTTTAAGATATGCTAAAAATGATAAATGGTATGTCGAAAGTGGCGTAACCGGGTACTCTAAAAGATATAGTTACCAAGTAAATAAAACAAGCGTAACCGATCAACACTTGCCAGGCTTTGTAAGGCTTGATGCAAGTGCTGGATATAACTTTAGTGAACATGCTCAAATAACACTGGCAATAAATAATATCTTA
This sequence comes from Campylobacter concisus, assembly GCF_003048405.1. Classification (NCBI taxonomy): domain Bacteria; kingdom Pseudomonadati; phylum Campylobacterota; class Epsilonproteobacteria; order Campylobacterales; family Campylobacteraceae; genus Campylobacter; species Campylobacter concisus. Next base: position 844,843 of record NZ_PIQS01000001.1, read on the forward strand.
AATAAAAAATACTGGCGTTCAGACTCAAGACCTGGTGATGAGAGATCGTTTATGATAAATATGCATTATACGTTTTAACTAAATTTACACCGCTATCTTTAGCGGTGTAATAATGTGGTATAGAATTTGAATTAGATGTAGCCGCCAAATGACGGCTAAGAGAAGTTATCTTAAAATTTGAATCTTTGCTTTTGCGCGGAGTTTATCAAAATAATCAGCCATAAGTTTTTCTTGCTCGCCTTGATAAAGCTCGTTTATAACATTATCCTTAACATCTGCAAAGCTTGGAGTGTATGAGCCGATCTTCTCTTTTACTAAAAACATATCAAAGCTGTCAGGCCCTTGCAAAGGCTGTGTGTAGTCACCGTTATTTGTGCTTGAGATGATCGCAGCAAGCCTTGGATCTATGCTTTGATAGTCCAAACTAACCTCTTGTGTTTGCACGCCGTCTAGTAGCTTCGGACTTGTCTTTTGAGCCTCAAGTAGCTCAGGATCTTTTGCTCTATAAACTACGACTCTAGCGGTGCTAAAGACCTTAAATTTATCAGGATTAGCGTCAAAATACATCTTTGCTTTTTGTTCATTTACATTTTTGCCAGCTTCAGCCAAAATGCTTTTATAAAGCTTTTCTTGAAGCATCTTTTTTTCTATGTTGTTTTTAAACTCCAAAAAGTCCATGCCTTGGGCTTGGATAGAGTTTCTAAACTGCGAATTTGTCATACCATTTTGCTTTGCGATTGATTCGATTCTATCGTTTAGCTCAAATGGCGTTACGCTAATGTTTAAATTTTTTATCTGAGCATCTTCGAGTCTATCTCTTATGAGTAAATTTAAAGCATCTTGTTCGCTAGCTCTTAGCTGCTCTTTCAAGCTATAAACTTCATAAAGCGTGATTGGTTCGTTCTCTACAATAGCTGCGATACCGTTTATCATCTGAGCCGAATATAAATTTAAAGCACTTAGCATGCCAGCAGCCAAAAAGAGCATTTTTTTCATAATAAAACCTTTATTTAAGTATTTAGTAAATATAATTTTGGGCAATTATAACATAAAAATAAGGCACAAAATGATAGTTACTAGATTTGCTCCGTCGCCTACTGGATACCTACATATAGGCGGACTTAGGACAGCCCTTTATAATTATTTATACGCAAGAGCTAATAATGGAAAATTTTTACTTCGCATCGAAGATACTGACTTAAAACGAAACTCAGAAGAAGCCACGCAAGCCATAAAAGAGGCATTTGCTTGGTGCAAGCTAGATCACGATGGCGAAGTGACATATCAGTCAAAGAGGTTTGATCTTTACAAAGAGTATGTTAAAAAACTACTTGAAGAAGGCAAAGCATATAAATGCTATATGAGCAAAGAGGAGCTTGAGGAGCTTAGAGCCAGCCAAGAGGCTAGAAAAGAGCGCCCAAAATATGATAATAGATATAGAGATTTTACTGGCACGCCTCCAGCTGGCATTGAGCCAGTCATCCGTATAAAAGCCCCGCTTAGCGGTGATATCGTCATACATGATGGCATAAAAGGTGAGGTTAAATTTAAGGTTGAAGATATCTTAGATGACTTCATCATCGCAAGAAGCGACGGCACACCGACTTATAACTTCACGGTTGTGATAGATGACGCACTAATGGGCGTAACAGACGTCATTCGCGGCGATGACCACCTCTCAAATACCCCAAAACAGATCGTTCTTTACGAGGCACTTGGCTTTAAGGTTCCAAAATTTTATCACGTCGCTATGATAAACGGCGAGGATGGCAAAAAGCTTAGCAAAAGGCATGGTGCAACTGATGTTATGGAGTATAAAAAGATGGGCTACCTGCCTGAAGCGCTCTTAAATTTTCTCGTTCGTCTTGGCTGGAGCCACGGCGATGATGAGATTTTTACTATTGAGGATATGCTTAAATACTTCGATCCAAACGATATCAACAAAAGCTCAAGCACTTACAACGCTCAAAAGCTTGACTGGCTAAATTCTCACTACATTAAGACTTTACCTTACGAGAGGCTAGCGCACGATATGCTTGAGTTTGGCGTTGATTTTAAGGCTTTGGTAAAGGGTGAGCTACTGCTAAATTCGCTCCGTGAGAGATCAAAGACGCTAATAGAGATGGCAAACAGCGCAAATGCGATCATCAACGCTCCAAAAAGCTACGATGAGAAAGCTTGGGCTAAATTTATAAATGAAAATAGCAAAGAAATTTTGGCGAAATTTGCTCAAATTTTAGACCGTGACCTCGACGTGAAGGGCTATGAGGAGCTAACTAATAAATTTTTAGAGCAAAATGGCTTAAAGCTAAAAGACCTAGCTCAGGCTCTAAGGATAGCGCTAACTGGCTCAAGTGTTAGCCCAAGCATATTTGAAGTGCTTGAAGTAGTAGGCAGTAGCGAGACGAAAAATAGAATACAAAATTTATTAAAGGAAGAAAAATGACACATGTAACTAAAGAAGAAGCACTAAACTACCACATAGGCGGTAAGATCGAGATAAAGGTAAAGACGCCTTGCGAAACATCAAGAGACCTTTCAATGGCCTATACACCTGGCGTTGCAGAGCCTTGCAAAGAGATAGAAGCTGATAATGAACTAGCTTATAAATATACGAATAAAGCAAATCTAGTAGCCGTTATCACTGACGGTACGGCTGTTCTTGGACTTGGAGACATCGGTGCTATCGCTGGTAAGCCAGTTATGGAAGGAAAGTCAGTTTTATTTAAAAAATTTGCAAATGTTGATGCCTTTGACATCGAGCTAGACGAGCATGATCCTGATAAGATCGTTGAGATTTGCAAGGCTCTTGCTCCGACATTTGGTGGTATAAATTTAGAAGATATCCGTGCTCCAAAGTGCTTTGAGATTGAGAGAAAGCTTCAAGAAGCAGTCGATATCCCGGTCATGCACGACGATCAGCACGGCACAGCGATGATAACAAGCGCTGGCATGATAAATGCGATGGAAATTTCTGGCAAAGATATCTCAAAGATAAAAATCGTAGTTAGCGGCGCAGGTGCAGCTGGCATTGCATGCGCGAAGATGTATAAAGCACTTGGTGCAAAACACATCGTGATGATAGATAGTAAAGGTGTCATTCATTCAAAAAGAACAGACCTAACGCCTGAAAAGGTAGAGTTTGCACTTGAAACTGAGGATAGAACTCTAGCTGATGCGATGAGGGGTGCTGATATGTTTTTAGGTCTTTCTAAGCCTGGTGTGCTTACAAAAGAGATGGTTGCGTCAATGAATAAAGAGCCTATCATCTTTGCTTTGGCAAATCCAGTGCCTGAAATTTATCCAGAGGATGTTGAGGCTGTAAGAAGTGACGTAATGATGGGTACAGGCAGAAGCGACTATCCTAACCAAGTAAATAATGTTTTAGGTTTCCCTTTTATCTTTAGAGGTGCGCTTGACGTTAGAGCTAAAAAGATCACTGAAAATATGAAAATGGCTGCAGCTAGAGCGCTTGCACAACTTGCAAAAGAGCCAGTGCCAGCTGAAGTTTTAAAGGCAAGTGGCGTTAGTGAGCTAAAATTTGGCAAAGAGTATATTATCCCAAAACCATTTGACAAACGCGTGCTAACAGCAGTCGCTCCAGCAGTTGCGAAAGCTGCAGTTGAAGATGGCGTAGCGAGAGTAAAAGATTTTGATGTTGAGGCTTATAGAGCCAAACTTGCAAAAGGATTTTAAAATTTAGCCCAAATTTTGGGCTAAACTCTTTTTGGCATTTTGTAAAGATAAACCCTGTAAAAACAGTAAATTTAAGGATAAAAAATGCAAAACGTTAAACTCATCTCGCACCCACTGATCGAGCATAAATTAACCATTCTACGTGATAAAAATACCCAGCCTTTTCAGTTTCGTATGCTAGTTGATGAGATCAGTTATCTTATGATCTTTGAAGCGACTAGAAATTTAAAAGTAAAAGATGTAAAAGTCCAAACTCCAGTTGCGGTGGCAGATGCAAAGAGACTTACTACAAAAGTTATGATATGTCCCATTTTAAGGGCTGCTCTTGGTATGCTTGATAGCGTTTTTACCATCATCCCAGATGCAAGCGTGGGCTTTTTGGGCTTTCAGCGAAATGAAGAGACAGCGAAGGCTGAGTTTTTCTACGCAAAGCTTCCAAAAGATGCAAAAGAGCGCATGGCGATCATAATCGACCCTATGTTTGCAACTGGTGGCACGGCGATAGACGCAGTCAAATTCTTGCGTGAAAAGGGCGTTAAAGAGATCAAATTTATCTCTATCATTGCCGCTCCTGAGGGGCTAAAGAGATTTAGTGAAATTTACCCAGACGTCGAGGTCTATACAGCTTCGATCGATGAGAAACTAAATGAGAAAAACTACATCGTTCCTGGTCTTGGTGATGCTGGCGATAGAGTTTTTAACACGCTTTAAGGGCTAAATTTGAATAAAAGACTTTTGCCAGCTTTAGTTGCCTTTGTCATTGCTATCATCATCGGTACTTTCTTTTTTTCAAAAGATGGCGACGAGGCAAACAAAAACGCTCAAATTTTACTTGAGCAGCTAAACAAAGAGGGGCAAAAGAGCCAAAATCTTGTAGAAAACGGCTCATACACCTCAAAAGATGAGGTCGCTCTTTATATCTATAAATTTAACAAGCTACCAAAAAATTTCATAACCAAAAAAGAGGCACTCGATCTTGGCTGGGATGCAAAAAGCGGAAATTTATGGCAGATAAGCGGTGGCAAAAGCATCGGCGGAGATAGATTTTCAAACAGAGAAAAGAGGCTGCCAGAGGCTGATGGCAGAAAGTGGTTTGAGTGTGATGTAAATTATAATGGTGGTAGGCGCGGCGCTGAGAGAATTTTATACTCAAACGACGGACTTATCTACTACACGCCCGACCACTACGAGCATTTTTACCTGCTTTATGAAAAGAGGATGCAATGAAAATCGTGATCTTAGATGCCAAAAAGATGGCTGAAAAAGAGAATATGCATGAGTATTTTGCTAAGAAATTTGACCTGCCAGAGTACTACGGTAGAAATTTAGACGCACTCTTTGACTGTCTTTGCGAGATAAATGAGCCAACGCTTATAAAGCTAAAAAATGAAGAATTTTTGGATGATAGTGCAAAAGAGAGCTTGATTCGGCTATTTCGCGATGTGTGCAACGAAAATGAGCTAGTTAAATTTGAGCTTGTAAAAGATGAAAAATGATATTTGGAAAGATTGATTATCTAAATTTACTCCCATTTCACGTTTTTTTAAAATCAGCCCCACTAAGCTCTCAGATAAAAAAGGCGATCGAGTTTAAAAAGGGCGTGCCAAGTAAGCTAAATAGGGCGCTAAATGCTAGAAAGATCGACGCTGCGGTGATCTCAAGTATAGCTAGTAAAAAGGCAAATTTAAAGAAGCTAAATTTTGGAATAGTCGCCAAAAACGATGTAAAAAGCGTGCTTGTGCGCAAAAACTCAGCCCCAAAGCCAGATCCTGCCTCTGCTAGCTCAAACGCCCTAGCTAAGGTGCTTCGTCTAAATGGCGAGGTGATCATAGGCGACAGGGCACTAAAGGCATACCTAAGTGAGGGCAAAGAGTGCTTTTACGACCTTGGTAAAATTTGGTACGAAAAGACAAATTTGCCATTTGTTTTTGGTAGATTTTCATATGTAAAAAATGGCTCATTTTATAAAAGATTGGTCGCAAAATTTTTGCAAAAAAATATAAAGATCCCAAACTATATCTTAGCCCAGTATGCTAAAAGTCGCGGCATAAGTGAGCAAGATATCAAGTGGTATCTTAAATTTATAAGCTACAAGATCGGTGCAAAAGAGCAAAAATCACTCAGAAAATTTTTTAAAGAAAATAGATTATTAAAAGTAGCAAAAAGAATTAAATTTTTATAGCTTCTTAGCAGCTGCCAAGAAGCTATAAAATTTAGTGATGCATGTGCATATTAGTTGAGTTATCATCACTCATATTTTGCATCATCATATTCATATGCATCTCACCCATATTTTGCATCATCTTGTGGTGATCGTGCATTGGCATATCTGCTGGCATGTTCATTGGCATATTCATATGCATACCCATCTCACCGTTTTCAGCCTTGTAGCCAGTTATGGTAGGATCAACCATGCCAAATATCATTGCGACGTGTGCGACGATCAAGGCAAATATGAGTAGGAAAAAGTGAAGCTTTAGCTTTGCCTTTTCGCTTGCGTTTTTGTAGATCAAATTTAGCTCTAAAAGCGCGATGCCAAGAAGTGGTATGACGCTGATGAGATATGAGTAGACAGCGATGACATCGGCATATCCACGCCATTTTATACTTGGATAAATTTTTGCCATAAAATAGATCACAAGAGCTGTAAAATAGACCCCAAGCACTATGCCAGCAAATTTGCCAACAGCCTTATAGCCAGCATTTTTACCGCTATCCATGTGATACATAGTGAGAAACTCCATCGCCACTAAAAGCTCCGTAAGCCCCACAGGTATCACCATGAAGAGGATTAGATTGTAAGGTTGATTGAGCGATAAAAGCTCCATGTAGTGTGTCATTACCATTGTAAGTCCTTTGTAAAAAATTTAAAGAAGATTAACGCCAAATTGCTAATAATTATAAAATATCAAGATAACAAATTTAAGCGGATGTTAAATTTACTCCTAGCTTGGCTAAGAGTAAATTTAAGCTAGTCTTTAAACTCGTGTGAGATGACTGGAGAAAATTCTTCCCAATGAAGTTTGGTTTTGATTGTTGGCATCTTGCTTTGAAATGGTTCTTTCTTAAGTGCCGCCATAGCGACACTATCGCCTTTTGGCTTAGCTGGTGCTTCTACGTTTAGTATAGAGCGCTCAAGCTCGATGAAGTCTTTTAAAATGACTATGTATGATTTAAAGAAATTTGCCTCTTTGTGAGCTGAAAGTAGCTGATAAAACTCATCTACAAATAAATTTAAAGTCTCGCCAAAGAGCTTATTGCTAATATTTTTTGCATCATCAAACTCATCTTTTAAAAATGTAGCCATCGCTAAAAATATAAATCCAACGTAGTCCTCGCTATCTTTGCAAAGCTCGCTATCACGTCTATATGGGCTTAGTTTTAAACATTCAATAACCCTAAGCCTAGCTGCGCCGTTATCTCTGCCCTCTTCATAAAATGAGGCACTTAAAGGGATATTTGTAAAGCCAAAAAGAACGTCATTTTGTTCTTTTGAAAATTCTTCAAAGCTAAATTTATCTAAATTTTTAAACGCAGCATCACTATCCTCGCTTAAAGGATTTGCGCTTAAGTATCTTAACTGCTCTTTCCACCTTGAAAATTTCTCATCATTTGTGTAAAAAAACATAGGATATGCTAGAAATTCGTAAAAATATGATCTTGCTTTTATGATGTTTTTATCCATTTAATAAATCCTCTTTCATCGCGTTTATTTGGGCTTGAACCATTAGTTTGGCCTTACAGTCAGCACAGCAGTAAAGCGCTTTTATCTTAACTCTATCGTTGCCAAATCTTGGTTGCATTATAGTTGCGATCTTTTCGACAGCTTTTTTAGTCGCAAACTCTTTTCCGCACTCAACACAGGCAAAAAGCTCATCTCGTGCCAGCTCATTATATGTAAAAAACTCAGGCTTAAGAGAAATTTTTCCAACCTCAAGGCTTATGGTATCTTTTTCAGCACAGCTTAGTTCGCAGTATCCGCAAGCTGTACAGACGCTTGGATTAAATAAAATCGAATTTGTCTTTTTATCAGCCACTAGCGCGCTTACGTTACAAGCGCCAACGCAACTTAGACAAAGTGTACAGCTATCAGTGTTTATCTTGACATCGCCGTATCTTATCATCTCGCCGCTTTTTACCACGCCAAGATCTTCGCTACCTACTAAAAACTCGAGCCTTTTTGCAAAAATTTCTCTTTTTGGCAAGGCATATTCGTTTATTGTGTGTTGTGAGTCAGCTATAAATTTTGCCTTTTTGAGCGATTCTTCAAGCTCATTTTTATCTTTGGCGTGATAGATCGCCGTCTCTTTAAATTTAAGCTCATAAATTTGATTTAAGATGCTAATGGCGTCTTTTTCGCCTTTGCCAAGAGTTTTGCTAAATAAAATCACACTTGCACCGCTTTCTTGAAGAAGTGTCAAAAAGTGCGTTTGGCTTAGAAAATGTGCAGCTGAAATGGCAAAAGGTAGGACATTTTCTGGTAGGCTAACACTAAGATCTTCTAAATTTATCTCTTCTGGCACAATGAGTGCAATCTTGCCTTTATAAAGCTTTGCCACAGCAGCAAATGAGCTTTGTGGCATTAGAGTATAATCAAGTGCGCCGCTAGGGCAGACGCTTATGCAGTTTCCACAGTTTGTACAGTCTATCTGTGAAAAGATAAGATGCTTTGTCTCGTCTTCTTTTAAAATGGCTACAGTTGGACAAACATCGACACAGCGTCCGCAAATTTCATTTCTTCGCTCATGATATTGGCAGATCGAAGAGTCATATTGAGTTAGGCTTTTGTACTTAAATTTTGGAGTTTTTTCATTTAACATTTTAAGCACAGCTTCATCTTCTAGCCCAGCTATTTCATAACAGCCGCTTTGCTTTAGCATATAATCCCTTGCATTTTCAACCAAGAAAAAGTCACAATCGACCTCAAATTCGTCATTTGCCCTAAGTATCAAAACACTAAGCTCGCCAGCTGCGCCATAAATAAATTTTACTTCAAAATGCGTTAATTCAATGACTTTGTAGCCATTTTCTTTTAATAAATTTGCTAGTTCCTCACGGCCTGAGTTGCTTACTATTACGACATTTTTTCCGACTTCTTTTTCGTAATCAACATCCTTTGCCATGTCAAATGCAGTTGCTCTTGCTTCATAAAGTAAAAGTGTATTTTTAGCTTTTTCTAATACGCTTGCAGTTGTATTTTTTAGATAAAAATTTATCTCAGGTGCGATAATGTTTGCTTTAAGCTTTGGCGAGTTAGAAACTAAATATTCTTCCTTTTCGTTATTTATTTCTATCTGTTCATTTAACATCAAAGTATCGTCAAAATCGTTATAAAAGCCAAATTCTTTCATAATTTCTCCTATTATCAAAAACAGGCTTATTTTAATATTAATGGGATTAATAGACTCTGAATTTTATATGTTCCTTTTTGCTCTAAGGTTTAATTTATAATATTTTTTATGTTAAAATCACGGCTTGGTAAAACTAACTTACTAGGAGCACGAATTGAGCGATTTAAGAGATATCCCACAAGTTGATAAGATCATAAAAAACGAAGCATTTTCAGGATTTGATATAAATTTAGTCACATTGCTTGCAAGGCAAATTTTAAATGAAGTTAGGGCTAAAATTTTAAATGAAAATGCAAATTTTGCGTTGCAAGAAATAATAGATTTAATCCTAAACGAATATCATAAATTTAATGAATCAAGCCTTCAAAGAGTGCTAAATTTAACCGGTGTGACCATTCACACAAACCTCGCTAGAAGCGTCATAGATAAAGAAATTTTAAGCCGTGCAACTCCGGTAATCACAGGGTATTCAAACCTTGAATACAACCTAAAAACAGGCAGCCGTGGCAACAGATACGACTATATCGGTGAGATGATCGCAAGAGCTTTTGGTTTTGAAGACGCCATCGTCGTAAATAATAACGCAAGCGCTGTATTTTTAGTGCTAAACACCTTTGCAAAGGGCAGGGAGGTCGTCGTTAGCAGAGGTGAGCTAGTTGAGATCGGCGGTAGTTTTAGAGTGCCTGAAGTGATGGCAAATGCGGGTTGCTTTTTGAAAGAAGTTGGCACGACAAACAAAACTAAGCTAAAAGACTACGAAGAGGCAATTAGTGAAAATACGGCGATGCTTGTAAAGGTTCATCGCTCAAATTTTGACATCGTGGGCTTTAGTGAAGAGGTTACAGCAAATGAACTAAGTAAATTGGCATGCGAGCAAAATTTGATAGATTATTTTGATCTTGGCAGTGGATTTTATGGAAATTTGCCGTTTAACTTAGACAAAAATGAGCCAGATCTAAAAAATTTAAAAGATGTTTCGCTAGTTAGCTTTAGCGGTGATAAACTGCTTGGTGCGGTGCAGTGCGGCATCATTGTTGGCAAAAAAGAGCTCATCGCAAAACTTAGAAAAAATCAGCTTTTAAGAATGCTTCGCGTAGATAAAGTGATCATCTCGCTTTTGATTGAGAGCATGAAAGCTTATTTAAATAAAGAATTTGAGCTAATCACAACACAAAAACTACTTTACAAAAGCGTAAAAGAGCTTGAAAACTTAGCGAATTTTATAAATAAAAATTTAAAAACCCCGCTTGAGATACTTCGTACACAAACCTTTGTAGGAGGTGGTGCGATGCCAAATAAAAAAATTCCAAGTATGGCTTTGGCAGTTAGTGGAGATGCAGTTTTAAATGAGCAGAAATTTAGGCAAAAAAAGGTGATCGGCCGTATAGAAAATGATAAATTTTTGCTTGATTTAAGAACACTTTTGGATGAAGATGTAAATGAACTAATAAAAATAATAAATGAAACGGAAGAAAAATGAGTTTAATAATAGGAACAGCAGGACATATCGACCACGGCAAAACCGCACTTATAAAGGAGCTAAACGGCTTTGAGGGGGACAATCTCGAAGAGGAGAAAAAGCGTGGCATAACGATCGATCTAAGCTTTTCAAATTTAAGTAAAAATGATGAGAATATCGCGTTTATCGACGTGCCAGGGCATGAAAATCTCATAAAAACGATGATAAGTGGTGCATATGGCTTTGACGCGTGTTTATTTGTGGTGGCGGCAAATGACGGACTTATGCCTCAAAGCTTGGAGCACCTTGAAATTTTAAATCTTCTTGGTGTGAAGTCTTTGATCGTGGCACTTACTAAGTGTGACCTCGTAGATGAAGTGACTATAAATTTAAGAAAAAAAGAGATAAGAGATGAAATTTCTAAATTTAAAAACCTGCAAATTTTAGAAATTTTTGCCGTTAGTATAAAGGATAAGGCAAGTATAGATGAGCTTAGAAACTACCTCTTTACGCTAAGAGCTAAAAAACGCGATGAGGAGGGCGTTTTTAGATACTACATCGATAGGGTTTTTAGCCTAAAAGGTATCGGAAATGTTGTAACTGGCACCGTTATAGAGGGAAGCGTTAGTAAAAATGAGAAGCTTTTTAACTATGACGCTGGCAAAGAGGTGCTAGTAAGAAGTGTGCAAAGCCATGATAAATTCGTAGATAGCGCAGGAGTTAGCAGCCGTGTGGCGCTAAATCTAACTGGCATTGAGCTTAATGAGCTAAAAAAGGGGCAGTTGCTTAGTAAAAAAGGCTATTTTAGGGGATTTAGAGAGGTTGATGCGGTCGTAACTGCTAAGAGTCTCATCCACTCGCAAAGCGTAACCTTTTGCGTAGGAGCTAAAAATGTGCCTGCAAAGGTGCTAATCCTTAGCCAAAAAGATGATAGCTACTTTGTTACCTTTAAATTTCAAAGCGATATGTTTTTGAAATTTGACGAGGCATTTGTTCTCATATCAGACGCTCGTGTGATAGGTGGCGGCAGAGTGCTAAATCCTGTGCTTGAGCCACTAAAAAAGGCTGGTAAAATTCTCTTCTTGGCTGCACTTTTAAAGCATGATTTTGTTGGAGCCTTTTCTATCTTAAAAGAGGCTCACAAAAATGGCTTTGGCATCATCTCTTCTTATCAAAGGTTTGGACTAAGTCACGAAGAGGCCGTAAATGTGGCCAAAAAAGTCTCAAACGTCTTTGTTGATGAAAAGGCTTTAAATATCTACGATCTAAGCGCGGTTGAGCGGATAAAGTCTGTGGTTAAATTTATGATAGAGAAAAATGAATTTGCCGTTTTCTCAGCTCAAAGTATAAGCTTAAAGCTTGCTTGGGCTAGTCAAAATTTGGCTCAAAAAGCACTTGATGAGCTTGAAAGTATAAACTTAATCTCTAAAAATGATGGCGTCTATACAAAAAAAGGCGTTGATATAAGCAAACTAAAAGTAAGGCTTGAAGAGAAAATTTATGAAATTTTAGAAAGCGGAAAGCTAGCTCCAACGGCACCTTATAATATATATGATGAGCTGGAAATAGATAGGCTAAGTGGCGATAATGCCCTTAAAAAACTAACTGCAATGGGCAGAGTTGTAAGGCTGGAGCATAACCTTTTCATCACTAGAAATTCGCTAAAAATGGCACTTGATAAGCTAAGAGAGATCATCAAAAATCAAGGCTTTGTAAATGTCACAAACGCCAAGGATGCACTAAATTTAAGCAGAAAATATGTAATCGCTTATCTTGAGCAACTTGACCTTGAGAGTGACATAATGAAGCAAGGAAATGATAGAGTCTTTCGTGGTTAGTATTTATTTACAAAAAGCAAATATAATCCGCCAAATTTTTAAAAAGGAAAAAAATGAAAAAAGTGGTTTTGGCCTCAATATTAGCGGCAACTAGCCTAATGGCAGCTAGCAATAAGCAAATAGAAGATTTTTACTCAGAAGTTTTTAAAAATCAAAATATCGATGGTGTTAATGTAAAAGTCGTAGAACGCACTAAAATTTTAGATGATATAGAAAAAGTAAGCTTAAAATTTAGCAAAGGAGATATGTCTCAAGAAGATGTGACTTTTGTTAAGGGCGATCTTATGTTTCCTGATGTTGTAAATTTAAAGGAGCAAAAGTCTTATTTGGCTGAAGAAAAAAAGGTAATCGCAGAAAAAGCAGCACTTGATTTAGTAAAATCACTAGCTAAAATTTATAAAAATGAAGACAAAGCAAATGTTATAACTCTTGGCAATGATAGCAAAAAGCCAACTCTTATTATGTTTTCAGATCCTGAATGCCCATATTGTAGAGCCGAGCTAGCAAAGATCGAAACGACATTAAAAGACAATAACGTTGAAATCATCCTAACTCCAGTGCATGAACTATCATCTTTGCAAAAAAGTGCTTTGATCTATAAAGATATAAAAAATGCAAAAAGTGATAGCGATAAGGTTAAAATTTTAAGAAAGTATTTTTCTGAAGATTATAACGTAGATGAAAAAAATGTTAGTAAAGAAGAGAGCGACAAGATCGATACTCTACGAAAAAAATATTTCTCGGCTGGCGTTAGATCAGTGCCATTTATAATAAATAAAAGTGATCTAAAATAATCTTTTCTAGGGAGCTCTCCCTAGAATTTATACTTTAAATTAGCCTTTCTCTCAAAATTCATAAAAGTTAAAATATTAAATATATTTTCTTATATTTTTAACAATAACTTAACATATTTAATTAAAGCTTTATATTTACTTTGATTATCTTGCAATTATGCTAAATTTGCAGAGTTTAAATCTAGGCTATAAAAAGCCCTGAAATAGGCCTTGCAATATTTTAGAATTTCTAAAGTTGCAAATTGTGAAGACCAATCAAACCAAATTCTCAAATTTTTAAGTTTGAGAGCTAAGGAGAAAAAATGCAAGGATCAAGAAGAGATTTTCTCAAAAAATCTCTAAAAGTCGGTGCTGCCGGCGGAGTACTCGCAGTCTCAGCCGTAGCAAAAGTGACTAGTGACGACTTAGCTCCTGATGACAATGGTGTCGTCGTTGGCAAGTCAAACAAAAAAGAGGTGCTTTATAAAAAAAGCAAGAACTGGGAAACCTACTATAAAATCGCTTACTAAGGGAGAAAACCATGAGTGATGCACGTATAGGAAGACGTTCATTTTTAAAGCTAGCCGCACTTGGTGCTGGAAGCACAATGGCTTTTGGAGAAAATGAAACGATAAGAAAAGCAAGTGATGAGGAGATAAAAAATCCTTTCCCTGGCTCAAAAAAGGTTAGAACGATTTGTTCTATTTGCTCAGCAGGCTGTGGTATCGAGGCTGAGGTAAAAGATGGTGTTTGGGTTCGTCAAGATATGGCGATGCATCATCCGATATCTCAGGGCTCACACTGCTCAAAAGGTATCGACCAGATCGATCTTACACACAGCAAACAACGCATCAAATATCCTATGAAAAAAGTTGATGGTAAATGGCAAAGAATTTCATGGGATCAAGCTGTAAACGAGATCGGCGATAAGATGCTTCAGATCCGTAAAGAAGATGGCCCTGATAGTGTTGTTTTCTTAGGATCGGCTAAATTTAACAACGAACAGTCTTACTACTTTAGAAAATTTTGTGCATTTTGGGGTACAAACAGTAACGATCACGTAGCAAGAATTTGACATAGCGCAACAGTCGCCGGTGTGGCGAATACCTGGGGTTATGGCGCGATGACAAACCACTTTGGAGATATGGCTGCGAACTCAAAATGTATATTTATCATAGGAGCAAACCCAGCTGTGGCAAACCCAGTTGGTGGCATGAAGCACACTTTACAAGCAAAAGATAGAAACAATGCAAAAATAATTGTAGCTGATCCAAATTTTACAAAGACAGCTGCACATGCTGATCTTTATTTGAGACAAAGATCAGGAACTGATATTGCGCTTGTTTATGGTCTTATTCATATCATTCTTAAAAATGGTTGGGAAGATAAAGAATTTATAGAAAATAGAACTTACGGTATTGATGAGATAAGAAAAGAGGCTGAGCACTGGACACCAGAGGTTACATCTGATGTTACTGGAGTACCAGTTGATAAGCTACTAAAAGCTGCAGACATTCTAGCTCACACAAAACCAGGTACTGTTGTTTGGGCACTTGGCATCACTCAACACTCAGTTGGTACATCAAATACAAGAATTTTACCTATCCTTCAACTAATTCTAGGAAATATGGGTAAAGCAGGTGGTGGCTGTAATATCATTCGTGGCCACGACAATGTTCAAGGCTCAACTGATATGTGTAACCTTTCAGATAGCTTGCCAATGTATTATGGCTTAACTGATGCAACATGGAAATATTACTGCAAAGGCTGGGGCGTTGATTATGACGAATTTATTAAACGCTTTGCGGTCTCAACAAAAGAGCCAAAACAAGGCGGCACTCCTGTTAAAAACACAGTCTTTGAAGAGTATTATTACCACGATCCTAAACATCCAGAAGATAGAAACTGGAGAAACGAAAAAGGCTGGTCACTTTCAAAATGGTGGCAAGGCGTCTTGAAAGAGGAGAATACATTTAGTAGTGGTGCATTAAGAGTTCTTTGGGTTCAAGGAACTGGTCTAACATCTATGGCGCACTTAGCTAAAATCCAAGAAGCAGCTTCAAAACTAGATATGATCGTTGTAGCTGAGCCATTTGTAAATGAAATTTCTATCCTTTCAGACAGAAAAGATGGTGTTTATATCTTGCCAGTAGCGACTGCATTTGAAAATGAAGGTCACTTAAGTGCTACAAACCGCTCAGGACAATGGAGAACAAAAGTTGTTGATCCACTTTATGAGAGCAAGGGCGATCACGAAGTGATGTTCCTATTTGCTAAGAAATTTGGCTTTTACGATGAATACGTAAAAGGCATGAAAATGGGTATCGTAGATCATGAAATAAAACAAGTAAAAGATGATTTTGTATGGCCTGATGATGCGACAAATGAGATAGCTAGAATTGGAAATTCTATAGGTTATGGTGGTAGAACAGCCGAGATGTTTAGACGCCATCAAGCAAACTGGGATAAATTTGATCCAGATACGCTAATAGGTATTGGTGGTGAAGTCAAAGGCGAGTACTACGGTAAACCATGGCCGGCATGGGATGAAAAACACCCTGGAACACCAATACTATATGATATGAGCAAGCCTTATGTTGAGGGTGGTTCAGGCTTTAGAAATCGCTTTGGACTAGAACATAATGGCGTTAGTCAGCTAGCTAGCGAAGAGACAACACTTGTTGGCTCAGCTATAAAAGGTGGCTATCCACAAATCACAAAAGAGAATATAGAAAAAGTCTTAGGTATAACTCTAACTGAAGAAGAGAAAGCTAAGATGGGACCAAGCTGGAGTATGGATTATAGTGGTATTATCTTTGAAAAATGCCGTGAAAAAGGTGTTGTACCTTATGGTAATGCAAGGGCAAGAGCTATCGTTTGGGAATTCCTCGATCCTATTCCAAAACATAGAGAGCCTGTTCACTCACCACGCTGGGATCTTGTTCAAAAGTATCCGACATTTGATGATCAAGCTAGAAATTTCCGTGTTTCTACTAAGTTTAAGTCAGAGCAACAAGCAAAAGATTGGTCGAAAGAATTCCCTATCGTATTTAGTACGCAACGCGTCGTAAACCTAAGTGGTGCTGGTATGATCGAAAGAACTAGTAAATATCTATCAGCTATTACGCCAGAAATGTTTGCTAATGTTAATCCAGAGCTAGCTTTAAAATACGGCATAAAAGACCGCGATATGATGTGGATCCACAGCCCACAAGGCACAAAGATCAAAGTAAGATGCTATCACAGCCAGATGGTAACTCCAGATAGAATTTGTATGCCATACAACTTCGCTGGCATTATGCAAGGCGTTGATCTTTCAGCTCGCTATCCAGAGGGCACTAAGCCTTATGTTATCGGTGAGAGCTTTAACACAGTTACTAACTACGGATTTGACCCAGTTACTCAAATTTCAGAGTTTAACGCAGGTCTTTGCCGCATAGAAAAAGCTGAAGAGAACACCTTTAAAACATCGTTTTATCACGAGTATGGCGAGAGAGACGCCTTAGGTAAAGAGTAAGGAGAGATAAGATGGCAAGAATGAAATTTTTTGTAGATACTAATAGATGTATCAGCTGCTTTGGTTGTCAAGTCGCTTGCTCTTCTGCTCACGAGCTTCCAGTAGGAATTTATAGAAGAAAGGTTATCACACTTCACGATGGTATCGAGGGCAAAGAGGTTTCAACCACTATCGCGTGTCAGCACTGCACCGATGCACCTTGCGAGCAAGTTTGTCCGGTTGATTGCTTCTACATTAGAGCTGATGGCATCGTGCTTCACGATAAAAACAAGTGCATAGGCTGTGGATACTGCTTATATGCTTGTCCATTTGGTGCGCCACAGTTTCCTAAAGATGGGGCATTTGGCGTAAAAGGCGTAATGGATAAATGTACTATGTGCGCAGGCGGTCCAGAGCCAACTAACTCACATGAGGAGAGAGAGCTTTACGGTCAAAACAGAATGGCTGAGGGCAAAGTGCCTATGTGTGCGGCTATCTGTTCTACAAACGCGCTTTTAGTTGGCGACGCTGCTGAGGTTTCAAATGTATATCGTAAACGCGTTATGCTAAGAAACACTGGGCTAAATGCCTAACAAGAAGGAGAGCATTTGCTCTCCTTTAAATTCTAAATTTTAAACTTAAAAACCTTTTCATTATTTTATAAAGCTACTATTTTTTATTCAAAAGATAAATTTTAAATTTACATTAGAAAATTTCTAAAACTATTTAAAATTGGCTATTTGAAGACAAATTTCTCTTTATTATCTCAATTTGCTCTATTTTATGATAATCGTTTTTATTTTAATCAAAGTAAAGCCTTGGTAATATTCACTTCAAAAAAATCTCACAGGTGGTTTATTTAATGAATAAATTCTTAAAATTTATACTAATTATGTTGTTGCCTATTTGGCTCGTGGCAAAAAATGACGACTATGAGCAGGTCGCAGCTCAGATAAAAGAGTCGCTACAAAAAGTAATAACAGAGTATAGAGCTGGCAATGTTGAACAAGCAGTCAGTGATACTCAAAATGCTTATTTTGGCTTATTTGAAGATGTCGAAGCTGGCATCAGAATAAATTTAGGTCAGAAAAAAGCTTACTCAATGGAGAAGCAGTTTGGCGAGATCAGAAAGGCGATAAAAGCAGGTGAAGCGCCTGATGATGTTCAAAAAAGAATTGACCAGATAAATAGCGAGATCGCTGAAGTTCTACCGGTTATTTTAAAAGGACATAGGCTAGTTGGTGAGTATTCAGACAGCCCAGCTCAAGCTGCTGCAACTGACTATGATACTTCTAAATTTATCCCTGAGTGGAAGGTAGCATTTACAAATTTATCAGCCGATCTAGATAAAGCAATAGCAAGCTATGAGAGTGATAAGCAAGATGATGCTAAAAGTGCTATCCAAGATGCTAAATTTACAGACTACAGAAATACTCAACTTGAAATCGCTATTCGCCAGCATATAGAAAATGGTAAAAGCATAGATTCTGATATCCAAAGAAAGATGGGCGAAGCGATCAGCGGCATCACAAATGGTATAAGCAAAGATGATTTTAAAACTAAGCTAGATGAGATCAAAAAGCTAGCATATGAGGCAATCTCAAAACTACCAGCTGATACTGCAAAACTTGCAAAAGTTGATATGAGCGATGTAGAAGCAGCTTCTGAAGAAGATAGTGGTGTAAATTATACCAAAGTCGTTCAAAACATAAACGACAAAATTCAAGCTGCTATCACACTTTATAAAAATGGTGATGCAAAAAAAGCCATGGGCGATATCCAAGACATCTACTTTGATGAGTTTGAAGGTAGCGGCATGGAGAATAAAGTAGGCGCAATAGATGTAAATTTAAAAACAGCTATCGAAGCTACATTTGGCAACCTCGTAGCCCTTATGAAATCAGGCGCAGATGAAAAAACACTTGAAGAGAGTGCAAGCAAAATGTCATCTCAGCTAGCAGCCGCACTTGAGAAAACTAATGGTTCAAGCTCACCTTGGACGCTATTTATCTGGGCGCTAACTATCATCTTAAGAGAGGGCTTTGAAGCTCTTATCATCGTTGCAGCCGTCGTTGCATACCTTGTAAAAACTGGCAATGCAAAAGCTATGGGTAAGGTCGTATATAGTTCAGTTGGCGTGGCTGTCATCTTAAGCTTTGTTATGGCGTGGATCATGAACGTCATCTTTGGCGAGGCAGCAGGTCAAAAAAGAGAGCTTATGGAAGGCATCACAATGCTTGTTGCAGTGGGACTTCTATTTTATGTTGGTTTCTGGCTTCTTTCAAATGCTGGCGCTAAAAAATGGAACGACTACATCAAATCACATGTATCTGAGTCTATCTCAAGTGGCTCAAGTACAGCGCTTTGGTGGACTGTATTTTTAGCCGTATTTAGAGAGGGCGCTGAGACAGTGCTATTTTATCAAGCACTTATCTTTGACGCAAAAGACTCAGCTGGCTACTCAATGATCGCAGCTGGCTTTGTCGTAGGTCTTATCGTTCTTTTGATAGTCTATTTCTTATTTAAAATTTTTGCTGTTAAAATTCCTATTAAACCATTTTTTATATTTACATCAGCGATCATCTTTTACATGTCGATCGTCTTTGTTGGCAAAGGCGTTGGTGAGTTAGTTGAGGGTAAAATTTTCATCCCAACTATCATAAAAGGACTTAGCTTCCCTGACTGGATGAGAGACTGGCTAGGACTTATGCCATATTATGAGAGCTTAGTACCTCAGATCATTATGGTGCTTGCCCTAATTATAGGCATAGTTATCATGAAATCAAAACAAAATAAAAATTAATCTTATTTAAAGGAGAGAATATGAATAAAATTCTTAGTTCAGCTCTAGCACTTAGCCTAGTAGCTGGTTTTGCACTTGCTGGAGAGCACCCAATTGGCGAGCCTGTAGAGGCTAATGGCATGGAGATAGCTGCAGTTTATTTGCAACCAATCGACATGGAACCAAAGGGTATTGACCTAGCTCCAAGCCTAGCTGATTTTCACCTAGAAGCTGACATACACGCTATTGCTGGTAATAAAAACGGCTTTGGCGAAGGTGAGTGGATCCCATACCTAAAGATTAACTACGAGCTAAAAAACCTTGATAACGGCAAAGTTAAAAAAGGTACCTTTATGCCAATGGTTGCAAGCGATGGCCCACACTACGGTGCTAACGTAAAAATGGATACAGGCGTAGGCAACTATGAGCTTAAATTCCACATTGATAATCCAGAAAAACAAGGTTTTGGTCGCCACGCTGACAAAGAGAGCGGTGTTGGTAAATGGTTTGAGCCTTTCACAACAACTTATAAATTTCAATGGACAGGTGGTCCTGTTAAATAATCACCAGGGGCGTTCTCGCCCCTTTTAAAAAATTCTCACAGGGTTTAGTTATGTCAATTTATTTCTATCAGGTCTTTTTAGCCCTCCTTGGATTTACGCTTTTTGCTGCCTTAAATAACAAGGATAAAAGTTTAAAAACACTCTTTTTACCGTCACTTTTTGGAGTCGTAGCTGGCATATTTATTTTTAAAGTCGTTCGTCACGCACTTGTAGATGATCAGTTTAAAATTTTCATCGATTTAGTGACGCTAGTTTTTCTACTAATTAGCATTTTATGGATATTTCTTGAGCTTAAGATAGCAAAAATTGTAACGTTTTTTATTTTAGGCATCGGCTTTGGCTTTGGCTATAGTTCAAGCAGTGTGTTATTCCCGCTATTTGGTGGTGAGCTACTAGATACGCTTTCGGTCATTAGCTTCTTTCTAATGATATTTGCAATGATTTTGCTCGTATTTTTATTCTTTTTTATTTCGAATTTAAAATCTAGCATTTCTCCATTAATAGCTAAAATTTTAGCTATTATCACTTTAGTTTTCTTACTAATAGATAGAAGTTCTCAGACAGCGCTTGAGCTTTTACGTGCTGGGGCTTTAAAAATAAGTAGTGAGTTAAACTCTCAGATTCTATCTGTTAGTGCAAAAGGTATTTACGTATCAGAATTTGGTACTTATTTTTATATCTTTGTGATCTTACTTTTATGCATCACCGCACTTTTCTTTATGCCAAAAAGTATTGATAAAAATAAATTTGGTTCTATCAAATACCGCTTTACAAAAGCCATTAGAGAAAATATTTCTGATAATGCAAAATTTGCATTTTGTAGTATTTTGATAGCACTTGGATTTTCGCTCTATTATGATCTTTACGCATCTCGTCCACCTGAAATTTCAGAGCCAGTCTTGGTTGAGCCAGTGGGAGATAAATTTATATTTGATGTTGATATGCTAAAAGATAATGAACTTCACAGATTTGCTTATATAACAGACGAGGGCAAACAGATAAGATTTTTCTTATTAAACCGCTTTAGCGACCGTGTATCACCTGTTATCGTCTTTGATTCATGCATGATATGTGGCGATATGGGCTATATAAAAAGAGGAAATGACCTTATTTGTATCTCTTGTAATGTTAGAATTTTCTTGCCATCAGTTGGCAAAGAGGGTGGTTGCAATCCGATACCAATGCCATTTATCTTTGATGGCAAAAATATCATAGTTGATTATAAAACTATTACAGATGGAGCAAATTTCTTTAGTAAGGTTGTCGAAAAGATGGTGCTTGACCCAGTTAGTCGCAAAAAAGTGAGCAATCTTGAGTCAAGATCATATTTATACTACGGACGCACATATTTCTTTGAAAATAACGAAACTCAGGCGAAATTTGAAGCAAATCCAGAAAAATATGTAGAAATAAATGGAACGTTAAAATGAAAAATATGCAACTAAGAATGATAAAAAGCTCGATCACGGGCTCAAAGGTGCAAAAGACGATGGCATTTATCACCATACTACTAGCTGCTCTTTTGATAGCTTGCATGCTAAATATCACGCTAAAAATCGGTGATCAAGTAGCAACTGAGCTTAGAGGATATGGCTCAAATATCGTTGTTTTGCCACGAGGTGAGAGCCTAAGCATCGAGATCGAGGGTAAAAATTTCACCCCACTAAAATCACAAAATTTACTTCCAGAGGCTGATATCTATAAGATAAAAGAGATCTTTTGGAGAAACAATATCGTTGCTTTTGCGCCGTTTTTAGAGGCAAAAGTTAAAGATGAAAAAGGAATTGAATTTGCCTTTGAAGGAACCTATTTTGATAAAAATATCGGTCTAAAAGATGAGCCAGAATTTAGTACAGGCGTTAAGAGTTTGTATGGATTTTGGGGCGTTGAGGGTGTTTGGCCAAAAGATGAAAGTATGGATGAAATTTTAGTTGGCGAAGAACTTTCTAAGGCTAAAAATTTAAAGGTTGGCGACAAGCTTAGTCTTGTGGGCAAAAATGGTACAAGAGAGGTTAAAATAGTTGGAATTTTAAAAGGAGCTAGTGACGAGACACATAAGCTAGTTGGCTCACTAAAGCTTGCTGGAGATCTTTCTGGGCATGCAAACTCATACACAAAGGCTGAAGTATCAGCTATGACAATCCCAGAAAATGACCTATCGCTAAAAGCAAGAAGAAATTTAGACAACCTTGATAGTGCAGAGTACGACAAATGGTATTGCTCGGCTTACGCAGGCTCGATCGCATTTCAGATAGAAGAAAATTTACCAAACGTTAGCGCAAAGGCAAGCCTTCAAGTAAGTGATGCTGAGAGTAACATAGTAAAGAAAATCCAAAGCCTAATGGGCATTGTTAGCATTATCGCTCTTGTGGTTTCAGCCATTGGCATAACATCGCTAATGACAAGTGAAATTTACCGTCGTAAAAAAGAGATCGGTCTTTTAAAAGCCATAGGCGCAAGTAACTTTGAAATTTACACCCTTTTTGCGAGCGAGAGCCTTGTGGTTGCCTTTTTTGCAGGTATCACTGGAGCATTTTTAGGATACGCGCTAAGCTACGTGATGTCTTACATTATCTTCTCACACGGCATAGGCATAGCTTGGATCGTGCTACCAATTAGCGTGGCATTTGCCCTACTTATCTCAGTTGTTGGCTCGCTAATGCCAATGAGAAACGTCATAAATTTACTACCTGCGGAGGTGCTATATGACCGCAAATAGCAAATTCTTTTACAATACAATTTATAAAAGTTTAAAAAATGGCTCATCAAGAGTAATGGTCATCGTGATCTCTATCTTGCTTGGAGCATGCGTGTGTGCAGCGTTTGTTAATGTCTATCTTGACATTGACTCTAAAGTCTCACGCGAGCTAAAAACTTATGGCGCAAATATGATCTTTGCTCCAAAAGATATGACCTCAAGCGATGATATGAGTGAAAAAACTTACAATGAAATGATCGCTAAGGTACCAAAAGATAAGCTTCTTGGTGAGAGCGGTTATCTCTTTGCTCAGGCAAATATCGGTCCAACAAACGCTATCGTCATGGGAACAAAATTTAGCAATCTAAAAAAAGTTAAACCATTTTTAGATGTTAGAGATGGAACGATGATAAATGTCGATTTTGACGATAAAAACGTGCTAATAGGCGTCGATCTAGCTCGTCAGGCTGGCTTTAAAGCAGGCGATGATATAGAAATTCGTGCCATTGGCTCAAATGAGAGCATAAATGTAAAGATAAAAGGTGTAGTTGCAAGTGGTGACAAAGAGGATGCGCTTTTGATCACGTCACTATCTTTGGCTCAAAAAATTTCAAATAAAGCTGGCAAAATAAACTATGCTGAAGCTGTTGTGCTTGGTAACTTTGATGAGATAACATCGCTTGCAAAGACTATAAGCAATGAAGAAATAGCTGCAAAACCAGTGGCAAAGGTCTCAAAGTCTGAGGGCTACATCTTAGAGAAGATCAAGCTTTTAATGGCACTTGTTAGCCTTGTTATTTTGCTCATTACTTCAATGTGCGTAAACACAACGCTTAGTGCTATCTTGCTCTCTCGCTCAAAGGAGATCGCACTTCTAAGAGCCATAGGTGCAAGCAAAAAAGATGTACTAAAGCTATTTGGCTTTGAGACATTTGTGACAGCACTCATCTCAGCATTAGTTGGTGCATTTTTAGGATATTTACTAGCTCAAATTTTAGGTTATGCGATATTTGATTCTAGTATTGATTTTAGAATTTTAAGCATCCCAGTAGCTGTGATAATATCGCTTTTATTTGCAGCGATCGCAGCATTTTATCCGATCAAACGGGCACTTAATAATAAAATGGCAGATACATTAAGAGGAGAATGATATGCAAAATGCACTAGAATTAAAAAATATTTGTAAAATTTTTGGCGATGTTAAAGCACTTGATGATATAAATTTTGAGGTTAAAAAAGGTGAGTGGGTCAGCGTAATGGGACCAAGTGGTAGTGGTAAGAGTACGCTTGTAAATATACTTTCTCTAATGGATACTCCAAGTAGTGGTACTTATATGCTCGGTGGCGATGATGCGAGCAATCTAAATGCTGATGATACACTTAAATTTAGACGTGAAAAGATCGGTCTTATTTTTCAGCAGTTTCACTTAGTGCCATATCTTAGCGCACTTGAAAATGTGATGATCGCTCAGTACTATCACAGCTCAGTTGATGAAGAGGATGCTAAAAAAGCGCTTGAGGCAGTTGGTCTTTCTCACAGACTAACACACAGACCAAGTCAGCTAAGTGGTGGTGAGCAACAACGCCTTTGTATCGCACGCTCGCTCATAAACGATCCTGAAATTTTAATAGCAGATGAGCCAACTGGTAACCTTGATGAAGCAAATGAAAGAGTTATACTTGATCTATTTTGCAAGCTAAGAAAAGATGGCAAAACCATTCTTCTAGTAACTCACAACCCTGATCTTGGCGAGTATGGCGATAAGATCGTATATCTAAGACATGGTAAGCTAGAAAAAATTCGCACTATTGAAAACCCAAAGGTGCCAAATGAGATATAAAATTTTATTTTTATGTCTAGTCTCAGCCCTAGTTATGGGCTGCGTCAAGCAGTATGAGAAGCATCACATTACGCTAAATGACTCAAGCGGCATTGATACGCAGTTTTTTCCAACAGAAAAGAGGCTAAAGATAGGCGATAAGCCATATATGCTATTTTTCTTTGGTACGGACTGCGGAGTGTGCAAGGCCGCAATACCTGATCTAAATACGCTTGAAAAAGAGTATGGTAAAGAGGTTCAATTCATTGGCGTTTTAGGACCTAGTAAAGGTTTTGATAAAGATATTGAGCTTTTAAAAGAGCACAACATCACCTTTAAAACTACGAGTGACAAGGTTTCAGTTGATTACTTTAGTAAGGCAGTTGGTGGCGTCATGGGTGTGCCAGTTATCTATTTTTTTGATAAAGATGGTAAGATGCGATCAAAATTTATCGGTCTTACGCCAAAAAGCGTACTTGAAAGTGCTATAAGATCGCTCTTGTAGGAGTGAATATGAAAAATTTCTTTTTATTTGTCTTGGCGGTATTTTTTGTTGGATGTGCTAGTAGTACTCCAAATATCTCAGTCAAAACGAGCGAGCCTATATTTTTTACGCTTAATGAATCAAACAAAAGCGTTTATGTAAATTTTAAAAATAGTGCGACCGGGCAAGATGTAAATGCTGAAATTTTAAGCGAATTTGCAAAGGCTGGCTTTAGAAACGAACCAAATATCAAAAATGCCGACTTCATCATCCTTGGCGATGTGCAAAGCTTTTCTAGGATAATAAAAAGAGATCCTAGATTTTCAATGGGCATGGGATATGGCTTTGGTAGACCAAGCTTTGGCTTTGGCTACTCGATGTTTTTCCCATTTGGCTATTACGATGATGATGACTTTAGCACGAATAGCTATACTTATCACATGCAAGTAAGCGTGCTAGTGCGTCCAAAAAATGGTGGCGAAAAGGCAACAAATATCTCGCTTATGCAAGCTGGCAATGTCTATTCGCCAAGCTACATCTGGCCGTTTTTTAAAGAACGCCTAGCAAAACAGATCGTTAGCTTTTTTTATAATGTCTCGCAAAAATAGGAGAAATTAGTAAATTTAAAAGGATTTAAATGCTAGTTGATGGAAGCTATGAAATTTCATCTTGTGATGATATTGAACTTGGTATAAAAAGAAGCTCTCCTCTCTCCTTTTATTCCTGTTATGACGATGCCAAGGATGCAAAAGCTCTTTTGGTGATTATCCCTGGGCTTGGAGAAGACTCTGACCTTGGATATAGAGCTAATCTTATTCGGACTATGGCAGAGACTTATGATGTTGCATGCATTAGCGTGGATTATCACTGCATAGGCAACCGCCCACAGCTTGGGGCGAAATTTGGACTTGATGATATAGATCGCGAAATCTTAACAAGAGAACTATCAAGTATAGGTATAAATTTACCAATTGATCTAAAAAGTATCGATTGCCACGAGAAGGTTGATTTGCTACTTAAATTTCTCAGCAAAGAGATTACTATTCGAAAAGAGAGAGGTATTTTGCCGGCTGATTTTAGACTAAATGCTAGCATTACGATGGTGCCAACAAAAAATGAATATCAAAATTTTGGCGTTATGCAAGCAATGGATGTGCTAAATGCTGTGCTTTACACAAAAAAATATATAAATAATGCCAAATTTGAATATCTGCCAGTGATAATGGTAGGCAGCTCACATGGTGGATATCTGGCACATATGTGTGCTAAGATCGCTCCATGGCTAGTTGATGCCGTGATAGATAATAGCTCTTATGCCATATTTTTATGGCGTCTTATTGGCTTTGGTAAAGAGATAGATTTTACTAACTATTTTTGTTTTGGTACTGGCATTTTGTATAAAAATTTATATCTTTATTTTTTTGATAAGACCTACTGGACGCTTAATGAAAAATCACCATACTATTTTATTGACGCAAGAGAGGAGATAAGAAACATCCTAAATTTAGATCATTTAAATATTCAAAGCAGCTATAAAAAGCCAATTTACGTGAGCTATCACTGTATTTGCGATAAAGAAATAGCTCCAGCAAAGGATAAAATCGAGCTTTACGAGGCTCTTAAGAAACTTAAATTTGACGCAACACTACATATGATAAAAGATGGGAGCGAGGTTGATGGCAAATTTATAAAGTCTCTAACGCATGGAATGGGGATGTCTTATAAACTACTTTTACAAAAAGAGCTTCCCAGTATGATGGAGAAAATTTTATCTCAAAAAAATAAAAAGAGCAGCAAGAGTATTGAGTATAAATGCGGTGATACGATCTATAAATTTAGTGAAGTCTTAGATCAAATAAATCTTGAAATTTTAGATATTGCTTAGTATTTAAAATAGTTAAAACTAGGCTCATAAAGGCCTAGTTAAATTTTTATCAGTCGTTATCTATCTCAAAGTCGTAAAATTCGCTTTCATACTTAACATTTCCTATTTTGCTGTATTGTATAAGAGCTGCTTTTATATTATCTATCTGCTGATACATTAGGCCAAGAGCTATTCTATTTTCGATAGCACTAGCATCATTTAGTTTTGTTAGCTCTAAAAGTGCGATCGCGTTTGATACTTTTCCAGCCCCTGTTGCAGCCACAGATGCTAAAAACAATGTGCTAGCGTCATTTACTTTAAACTCATCGATTGCTTGATTATAAAGTTTATAGCTCTCATCAAAGTCGTTTGTAAAGATATCGACATAGGCTAGAGTTTGGATTAAATTTATATTCTTT
Organism: Campylobacter concisus; assembly: GCF_003048405.1. Lineage (NCBI taxonomy): Bacteria > Pseudomonadati > Campylobacterota > Epsilonproteobacteria > Campylobacterales > Campylobacteraceae > Campylobacter > Campylobacter concisus. The sequence continues at coordinate 872,086 of NZ_PIQS01000001.1, forward strand.
GGAGCATTTTTTAGCTCGGCTCTTAACTTATCACGCTCTCTTGTAAGTAAGCCTGAAATTTGAAGTAGCTTGATGTATTGCTTTTTGATGATATCAGCACCGTGATAGAAAGCGTTTGAATCAAGCTGCTTGCCATTAAAGTGAATTTGTATCGCTTTTGCATACTCTTTGACATTTTGCTCTTTGTTTTTCGAGATGAAATTTAAGATATTTGCAATAATATCATTTGGCAAAATTTTTAGTAGCTCATCAGCTTTCTTTGCCATTAGTTCGTCATTGTTTGTTACTTTTGCGATGATGATATCAAAGGCTAAATTTAGCATTGTCTGCTCTTTTGGTTCTTCAAGCCATCTTATCATCGCACTTTGGTTACCGCTAACCAGACTTAGAAGTGAGGCATATAAATTTACAGGCTTTAAGCTCTTATCGTTTTCTAAATTTTCGCCGATCTCTTCAATGAGTTTTGGGTTTAAATTTCTATTTATATCTAGACAAATCGCCCCAAAAATGCCTGCAAGATGGTTATTTACATCTTGATGATAGCTTGCTATGAAGTGCTTTGCTGCAAGGCTAAAATTTCCAAGCTGAGCGTAGCTTAAGGCGAGATTGTATTGCAAGATAGAGTGATTTGGATAAGTGCTGGCTAGCTCTTCAAACTCTTTATTTGCTTCTTTTAAGCGGTAGCTTAGCGCTTTTGCGATAGCTTCGCTAAGTTTTGCATTTACTTTTGAAGCAGCCGCACTTTGGCTAAGGTAGTCATTTGCCGCTGAGGTGTCATCTAAAAAGACGCTAACACCACCTTTTCTTATCTGCTCGATACTCTGTTTTGCATCAAAGACCTTGTAAGGTGCGAAGTAAAAAAGGGTCTCATAGCGCCTTGTTCTATCAAAAAACATATCATCGCTAAAGTGTGCCTGAGCTAGGCTGACATCAAAAAGATCAGGCTTTAGTATCGTTTTTATCTTGTAAATTTTGCTTGGCAAAGAAGCATTGTAGTCGTAAACATCTTTGATAAATGCAGCCGCGTCGCCGTAGTCAGCAGTTTTTAGATCAATTAGCGCCTCAGTCATCTTGATAAGATCGATATTTGGCGTATTTTTAGAAGCTTTTGTTAGATAATCCCTTGCCTTGTCGTATTTGCCAAGTCTTGCATAGAGCTGTGCTAGCGTGAAGTCGGCCTTAAATGCCTTTTGGCTCTCAAGTTTGGCTATTGCTCTTTCATCATCTCCAAGAAGTGATAAAATCTTTGCACTTAAATACGCATATTCATTTTTATAATCCGCAGTATTTGGATGAGAAAGTGCTTGAAGCGCCTCGTAATAGTTGCCTTTATAATAGTTTATAAGCGCGTAGTAATAGCTATAAAGTGGCGAGTTGTTTTCATACTGCAAAAATGAATCAGCAAGTCCTATGTAGTAGTTAAAATTTTTAGTATTATTTAGCTCGAGCGAGCAAACAGCAGCGTTTATGGCGCTAACTGCTGTGTTTTCTCTATCGGTTATTGCTTTATTAAAAGATACAATCGCCTCATCACATCTTTCTTGTTTCATCTGCGAAACGCCAAGGTTGTAGTTTGAGAGAGACTGGTTATAAACAGCTATGTTTTCATAAATTTTTAGAGCCTCAAATTTATTGCCACGCTCATAAAGCTGATTGGCTTTATTTATCATTTCATCGATCTTTGAAGCGCCAAAATTTTGCGTTTGGTAGTTGTTTTCTATATTTTTTACGATACTTGCAGCATCTATGTTCTCTTTTTTGTCTTTCTTTAGCAAGATAACTAGCAAAACCACTATCAAGATGATAAACACTAGAGTGACCACACCTGCTATTATAAAGAGCTTTTTATTGCTCTTTTTTACAGGGATTGGCTCTGGGATGCTCTCGTCTTGCAGCACACCCTCACTTGCGATACTCTCAAGTGAAACGATCTCTTCAGGTGCCTCGGCTTTTGCCTCTTCAGGCGCTTCTTGCTCTGCTTGCTCGCCAGGTGGTTTTAAAACTACAACCTCTTCTTCAGCCACTACATATACCTTTTAAGAACTTCTGGAATTTCGATAGTGCCATCTGTTTTTTGGTAGTTTTCCATGATGGCAATAAGAGTCCTACCCACAGCTAGACTTGAGCCATTTAGCGTATTTGCAAGCATATTTTTCTTACCATCTTTAAAGCGAATTTTTGCACGCCTTGCTTGAAAATCACGAGTATTGGAAATAGAGCTAATCTCTCTATATTTGCCTTGACCAGGTAGCCAAACCTCAAGGTCTATCGTCTTTGCCGCGCTAAAGCCAAGGTCGCCACTGCAAAGAAGCATATGGCGGTGAGGAAGCCCAAGGCTAGTTAGTAGATCGCTTGCGCACGCTACCATTTCATTTAGCACGTCTTCGCTTTGATCAGGTCTTGTGATACTTACTAGCTCGACCTTTTCAAACTGGTGCTGGCGGATCATACCTCTAGTGTCACGTCCTGCTGAGCCTGCCTCTTGGCGGAAGCATGCTGAGTAGCAAGTCATCTTTATAGGTAACTGCTCGGCCTCAATAATCGTGTCATTGTATAAATTTGTCACAGGTACTTCGCTGGTTGGGATGAGGTAGAGGTCTTCGTCGCGCACTTTGTAAAGGTCCTCTTCAAATTTAGGCAGCTGACCGGTGCCAAAAAGTGTGTTTGAGCTTACTAGATAAGGGACATTTACAAGCTCGAAGCCACGTGAGCTGTTAAAGTCGATCATGTAATTAACAAGCGCTCTACTAAGTCTTGCTCCCATGCCGCGAAGCACGGTAAAGCGAGATCCTGAGAGCTTTGCGCCCCTTTCAAAGTCAAGCCAGCCAAGACTCTCACCTAACTCCCAGTGCTCTTTTGGTGTAAAGTTAAATTTAGTTGGCTCAAGCACTGTTTTGATGCAGACATTATCATCCTCGTCCTTACCAAATGGTACGTCATCATCGGTGATATTTGGCACGTTAAATGAAATTTGCTCAAGCTTTTCTTCATATTGTTTAACGATATCATCAGCATCAGCAAGTGCAGCTTTATTTAAATTTAGCTCATTTTTAAGCTCGCTTACATCTTCGCCAGCTCTTGCCTTTATGCCAAGCTCTTTACTCTTTGCATTTTGGATCGCTTGGAAATTTTCAAGTGCTTTACGTTTTTGTTTTAGCTCGTTAAAAGTTTGTAAAAGCTCGTCAAGTAGCCCAGCTTTTACATTTTTTCCCTCAAGTTTTTTTACAAATTCATCGTAATTTGTCTCGAGTAGTTTTAAATTAATCATTCCGTATCCTTAAACCATAAACATAACTTTTGCAAAAAGTACGATAAAAACTGCCGCTGTTAGCGCAAATGGGTGAATGTTGCCAAGTGGGCTAGGACGTTTAAATATAAATTTGCAGCTCAAATTTGTTATAACCGCAGCTACGATTAGCATTGCTAAGAAAAATTTGATCATAAAAATGATTTGTAAATTTGTCTCAAAGTAGCCTCCAGCCTTTGATCCGACCCAGTTACTCATCATCATGCCTCCAGTTAATACCAAAAGCAAGATGCAAAGTGGCATTATCTTAATAGCAACTGAACCGATAGCCTGTTTTGCCTTTTGAGCAAGCTCAGGTGGCATTTTTTTACAAGCTGCCTTAAAAATGATTACATCAAAAAAGAGGTAACCAACAAAGATGATTGCACAAAAAAGATGAACTATCTGTGCGTATGGATATAAATTTTGCATATTTTTCCTTTATTAATAAATTCCGACTGCTTCACGAACTTTTTTTATCGTTGTTTGAGCAACATTACTTGCCTTTTTGGCTCCTATTTCTAAAATTCCAGACACTTCGTCAGGATTATTTTGATAATGTTCAAATTTCTCTCTCGCATCTTTAAAATAGTCCCAAATAAGCTCGTTTAGATAAGCTTTAAAGTGTCCATGACCCTCGCCACCACGCTCATATCTAGCTTGAAGCTCTTTTTGCCCACTCTCGTCTAAGAAAAGCTTAGCGATATTATAGACGTTGCAGTTTTGCCACTGCTTTGGTTCTTCAAGCGGTGTGCCATCTGTCACGATGCTAGAAATTTGCTTTTTAAGCGTTTTAGTATCGGCAAAGATGTCAATAGTGTTGCCATAGCTTTTGCTCATCTTTTCGCCGTTTGTGCCAGGCACGGTGGCGACATTTTCATCGATCTTCGCCTCAGGCAATGTAAAAATTTCTCCATGCTCGTTGTTAAATTTTATCGCAATATCACGAGCGATCTCTACGTGCTGGATCTGATCCTTGCCCACGGGTACGACCTGCGCGTTATAAAGCAAAATGTCAGCTGCCATCAAAACTGGATAGCTAAAGAGTCCGTGGTGCGAGCTAAGACCTTTTGCGACTTTATCTTTGTAACTATGCGCGCGCTCAAGTAGGCCCATAGGCGTGTGTTGGCTTAGCACCCAGTAAAGCTCAAGCACGTCTTTAACGTCACTTTGCACCCAAAATATGCTTTTATTTGGATCGATCCCAAGTGCCAAAAACGCACACGCAGCCTCAAAAGTGTTTTGCTTTAGGGCTTTGGCCTCGCTAAGGCTCGTCATCGCGTGGTAGTTTGCTATAAACATAAACATCTCATTTTGCTCTTGCATATCAACCATCTGCTTTATCGAGGCAAAGTAGTTGCCAAGGTGTAGTTTGCCGGAGGGTTGGAGGCCGGTTAATACTCTCATCTTATCCTTTCAAATTTTGGCTTTTTCTCGCGAGCGCTTTTGATAGAGATTTGAAATTTTAAGCTTTCAGCAGACTATGTGTCTAGCCTCGGCTTAAAATTTCTACACAACTATCAAAATCATCTCACGATACTTCGCCAAAATGCTTTTTTTAAATTTTAACATCAGAGTAGATACTTTTATCTAGTCTAATCTTAAAATTTATCTCGCAGACTAAATTTCTAGCCTCGGCTTAAAAACAAAATTTCGCCTTGCCTAAACAAAAAATCTTTGCCAAAACGTTTAAATTTTAACATCACGTTAGACTTTATGCATCCAACTTGATCTTAAAATTTAGCTTGGAAGGCTAAATGCCTAGTCTTGATTAAAATTTGACTGCACAACATTTGCCGCTTTAGCGCTCTAGCAAAGTAAAGCAAATTCATCTCAAAATTTCGCTAAAATTTCTAACTACAAAACGTTAAATTTAACTCAAACATTTCAAATTTTAACACCACGCCAGACAGCCATCTAGCCTGATCTTAAAATTTATCGTTGCAAGCAGCCCTTACCACTTTACAACTAAATTTTTAAAAGCATCCTTATCTCTTTTACGATTTGCTTTGGAGTTTTACCCTCGACTTCGACGATGTAATCAGCCTTTTTCTCATAAAGCTCCTCTCGCTCCAGATGTAACGCCTTGGCTCTTTTTAGATCACTTAAAAGTGGACGTTTGGCAAGTTTTTTCTCGCTATTTTTACTATTTTTTAGTCTTTGCATGATCGCATCAAAACTAGCTTTTAGATAGATCACGGTACCAATTTTGTTTAAGTTTTTAACCTTCGCAAAGCCTCCGCCAGTTGAGATGATTGCATTTTTGACATTTGTTGCTAGAAATTTAGCCAGATCCTTTTCAAGCTGCCTAAAATACTCTTCGCCAAATTCATCAAAAATAGCTTTTATCTTCATGTTTTGTGAGCTCTCAAGAAGATCGTCGCAGTCAAGATTCATCGTCTTTAAAGCTTTGCTTAGCGCCCTTGCGGTTGTGCCCTTGCCAACACCCATAAACCCTATCAAAACGATATTATTGTTCTTTGTCTTCATCACTCTCTCCACGTTTTTTAGGGATTAGCACGATAGGCACGCCAGTTAGATTAAAACTCTCTCTAAGCTTGTTTGTTAAATAGCGTTTGTAGCTAAAGTGCAGGCACTTTGGGCGGTTCATTATGAGCGCTATCATGATAGGTGCTGTCTTAAACTGCACTGCGTAGTAGATTTTCACGACCCTGCCTTTATCTCGTGGCAGTGGGTGCGCTTTGGTCGCTTCGCCGATCACTTCATTTAGCTTTGAAGTTTGGATTTTTTGGGTGTAGTTTTTGTAAATTTCAATAATAAGTGGATAAATTTTATGCACTCTTTTGCCGCCCAAAGCCGAAACGCTGATGATCGGCGCATATGCTAAAAATTTAAACCTATCTTTTATCTCTTTGCAAAGCTCGTCAAATTCCTCGCTGCTTTTGTCCCATTTGTTTAGCACGATGATGACGCCAAGCTCAAATTTCGAGGCGATGCCAGCGATGCGCTCATCAAGCTCGGTTAGTGGCTCAGAGCTATCAAGCACTAGTAGCGCTACGTCCGTCTCTTCTAAAATTTTCTCAGTTCTATTTAGTGCGTATCTCTCGATGCCCTCGATCTTGCCACGCTTTCTAATACCAGCAGTATCGACAAACTCAAAAACTCTGCCATCATGCTCGTAAATTTCATTGACCGGATCGATCGTAGTGCCTGCCACGTCACTAACGACGGCGCGACTCTCCTTTACAAGAGCGTTTAGAAGTGAGCTTTTGCCGACATTTACACGTCCTATGATACCAACTCTGATGTTTTTGCTTTCATAGTCTATCTCGTCGCTTAACTCGCCCTCGTCGTTATAGTTTTCTAAAAAATCATCAAAATCTTCGCTTGTATCGGCCTTTATCTGCACTTTGTTTTCTAAGTGCTTTGCTAGCCACATGCTAAGCTCATCTATGCCTGTGTTGTGGCTTACAGAAATTCCAAAGGAATTTTTAGCGCCAAAGCTTACAAATTCCCACTCCCTTTGCTCATCTTTTTTGCTGTCTATTTTATTGATGACTAGAGCGATTGGTAAATTTAGCTTGCTAAGCTCGTAAAAAATGGCTCTATCCTCGTCATCTGGCATCATTTTGCCATCGACCATGTATAAGATGACGTCTGAATTTCTAGCCTCTGCCAAGGTCTTTGCTTTTACATTTTTAAAAAGCTCGCTACTATCATCAAGGCCGCCACTGTCGATTAATATGCACTCTTTACCCTCAACCTCGATCTTAGCTTTGTTCGTATCTCTTGTCGTGCCGCTAACATCGCTTGTTATAGCGATACGACGACCAGCTAAGCGGTTAAAAAGTGAGCTTTTGCCGACATTTGGCTTGCCTACTAATATTACTTTTTGCAAATTTTGTCCTTTTCGTGATGGCTGATTATACAAATTTTTGACTTATATAAAGTATAAAAATTTGCTTAAAAGCGCCAAAATAAAAGAAAAAATCAACCAAAATTTAAGCCACTTTTCATTAAAATGGCTACTTTAAATTTAAAGGTCATGTGATGTTAAAAAAGTTTTATATTTCGCATCTTGGCATTTTTTATATGCTATTTGCTTGCTTTATGTTTGCCGTTACTGGCGCATTTGCAAAGTATCTTAGCAAAGATATGCCATCTATCGAAGTTGTATTTTTTAGAAATTTAATAGGCCTTTTTATTGTTATTTATGCCATTTATAGATTTCCATTTAAGCAAGCTGGCGGACACTTTTTTTTGCTGATGTTTCGCGGTTTTGTGGGCACGGTCGCACTTTTTGCTTTTTTTTACAATGTCGCTCATGTAAATTTGGCCACAGCTTTCACATTTCAAAAGACAAATCCAATCTTTACAGCCATCCTCGCAGCTTTTATTTTCAAAGAGCGTCTAAGCTCACTTGGCTGGTTTGCTGTATTTTTGGGATTTGGTGGAATTTTGCTTGTTATCCAGCCAAATTTAGGCATAAGCAAGACTGATATTATCGGTGTTTGGAGCGGTCTTGGTGCGGCGATCGCATACACGAGCGTTAAGGAGCTAAACAAGAGTTACGGTACAAATATTATAGTGTTAAGTTTTATGCTTTGGGGCTCGTTTTTGCCACTTATTTGCATGGGTTTGGCAGAATTTTTCACCTACGAGCCACTTGATTTTTTGTTTTCAAAATTTAGCATGCCAAGCTGGTATAACGTTATTTTTATCTTGCTAATGGGGCTTAGCGGATATTTTTTTCAGTCGTACATGACAAAGGCGTTTGCGGTTGGCAAAAAGGCTGGAGTGATCGCTGCAGTTAGCTACGCAGACGTCATTTTTACGCTTATAATTGGCTATTTTATGGGTGATGTATTGCCAAATCAAACGGCACTTTTAGGTATCTTGCTAGTAATAGTGAGTGGAATTTTAGTTGTTAAAGAAAAATAAAGGAGAAAAAATGATACTAATAGCAGGACCTTGCGTCATAGAAAGCGAGCAGCTCGTTTTTGACGTGGCAAAAAGGCTGGTTAAATTTAACGAAGATAAGCGGATAGATTTTTATTTCAAATCAAGCTTTGATAAGGCAAATCGCACGAGTATAAGCTCGTTTCGCGGGCCCGGACTTGAAAAAGGGTGCGAAATTTTAGCCAAGGTCAAAAAGGAATTTGGTTTTAAAATTTTAACCGATATCCACGAGAGCTACCAGGCTGCGCCTGTTGGAGAAGTGGCCGACGTGCTGCAAATCCCGGCGTTTTTGTGCCGTCAGACCGATCTGCTCGTAGCTGCGGCTAAAACAAAAGCGGTCGTAAATATCAAAAAAGGGCAGTTTTTAGCGGCGTCTGCAATGAAACACTCGGTCAAAAAAGTGCTAGAAACAAGGGGCATTAGCGGCGAGGGATACGAGGTTGCTAAACAAAACGGCGTGTGGCTAACGGAGCGAGGCAGCACCTTTGGCTACGGGAATTTAGTCGTAGATATGCGAAATTTGGTGCTGATGAGGGAATTTGCGCCCGTGATTTTCGACGCTACTCACAGCGTGCAGATGCCGTCGGCTTTGGGCGAAAAAAGTGGCGGGGACGCGAGATTCGTGCCGTATCTTGCGCGAGCCGCGGCGGCTGCAGGCGTGGACGGATTTTTCTACGAGACGCATATTAATCCTTGCGAGGCGCTTTGCGACGGGCCGAATATGCTAAATTTGGACGAGCTAGACGCAAATATCGCTCAAATTTTTAAGATAAAAGACGCCCTAGGCGATGCAAACTAAGGGCTTTTTGTGGGTATTAGGTGGCGCGGTCGCCGAGTGCGGTTGGGCATACGGGCTAAAACACGCCCAAAACGCCGTAGGATTCGCGCTTACCGCCGCGTTAGTCTGCGTTAGCTTCGTATCGTTTATGAAGGCTATGAAATACTTGCCCGTTAGCGTCGCATATACCGTATTTGTGGGATTTGGAGCGTTTTTTATCGTGGTCGCCGAAAGCGTTAGCGAATACACCTCAAGCGGCCAGGCGCCAGATGCTTTGCGGCTATTTTTCATAGCGACGCTAGTTGCCGGCGTACTGGGGCTAAAAAGGCTAAAATCTTGATGCACGTTTTAGCTCTTTTGGCGGCCGGGTGCTGCGAGGTTTTGGGCGTGTTTTTTCTAACTAAATTTCAAAAAAGCGTCGGCGTGAAAAAGGCGGCGAATTTTTTGATTTTAACCGCGAATTTCGCCCTTTCGCTCTGGCTTTTGAGCTACGCAATGCAGGCGATGGCGATGTCGGTAGCGTACGCGATCTGGACGGGTATCGGAGCGATCGGAGCTGTGGGCGTCGGAGTGATTTTTAACGGTGAAAAAATGAGCGCGCTAAAGGCGTTTTATCTATCGCTAATAACGCTAAGCGCGATAATGTTAAAGATAATTTAAAGGAGAAACCATGAAAATAATCGAAGGAAATTTGGCTCTAAAAGGCGGCGAAAAGGTCGCTATAGTGGGTGCTAGATTTAATCATATCATCACCGATAGGCTGGTCGAGGGCGCGAGGGACGCGTTTTTGCGTCACGGCGGGGATGAGGCGAATTTGAGCCTCATTTTGGTGCCGGGCGCGTTTGAGATACCGATGGCGCTTGAAAAGGCGCTAGCTAGCGGTAAATTTGACGCAGTTTGCTGCGTGGGAGCGGTTATCCGCGGCTCTACGCCTCACTTTGACTACGTTAGCGCCGAGACCACCAAGGGCATCGCAAACGTCACGCTAAAATACGGAAAACCGGTGACCTTTGGCGTGCTGACAGTTGATAGCATCGAGCAAGCCATCGAGCGAGCGGGCTCAAAGGCTGGAAATAAGGGCTTTGAAGCGATGACGGGCGTGATCGAGATGCTAAGCTTATATAAAAATTTGGAGGCGTAAAATGGCGACTCGTCATCAGGTTAGGCAGGCCGTCGTTTCGCTGCTCTACTCAAATGAGATAAATCCGGTAACTGCTGCATTTGAAGAGGAATTTCTAGAAGAGAAAAAGATAAGAAACGAGCGTAAACATGAGGCGCAGCAGACTTTTAAAGAGGTGCTCGCAAACAAAGAAAAACTAGATGAAATTTTAAAGCCATATCTAAAAGATGGCGATTTTAGCAAGGTTGGTGCGACTGAGCTTGCCATTCTTAGACTTGGGCTTTATGAGATGAAATTTAGCCAAACTGATAAGGCTGTCATCATAAACGAAGCAATCGAGCTTGCGAAAGAACTTGGAAGTGATCAGGCGCCAAAATTTATAAATGGCGTACTTGATAAGCTAAAGGACGATCTGTGAGGCTCTGTGTCGCACTTGATATGGCTAGTCGTGAAGAGAACTTAGCCCTTGCTAGCGAGCTAAAAGGGCTTGATCTTTGGCTAAAAGTAGGGCTTAGAAGCTATCTTAGGGACGGAGTAAAATTTATAGAAGAGCTAAAATGGCTTGGAAATTTTAAAATCTTCCTTGATCTAAAGCTCTATGATATCCCAAATACGATGGCAGATGCGGCCGAAGTAGTCTCAAAAATCGGCGTAGATATGATAAATGTGCATGCTAGCGCTGGTGAATGTGCGATGAAAACAGTTATGGATAGGCTAGCTGGTCTTGGAAGCCGTCCTTTGGTGCTCGCAGTATCGGCACTTACTAGCTTTAGTGAGAGCGAGTTTGACGCTGTTTATAACGATACGATCGTAAGAGCTGTTAGAAAATTTAGTCAGATGAGTTTTGAAGCAGGGCTTGATGGAATGGTCTGTTCTGTTTTTGAAAGCAAGCTCATCAAAGATGTAACAAATGAGAAATTTATCACTCTTTGCCCTGGTGTTAGGCCTTTTGGCGAGAGCGCTGGAGATCAAAAAAGAGTAGCAAACTTAGTGAGCGCAAAGCAAGAGGGTAGTGATTTTATCGTTGTTGGTAGGCCGATTTATGAGAATGTAAATCCAAGAGAAATTTGTGAACGAATTTTGGAGCAAATTTAATATTTGAGCTTGTTATTAAGTTATTTTAATCATAGCTTTTATGTAAATTTTTTATAAAATGTTACACAAAGACGATGCCAAAGCGAGATGAAGAGTCGAATCTGGGTGATTTTAAGAAAATTCTCTATGTTAGCTAGGCGACTAAAGCAGATATACTAGCACTTGGTTAAGGATATCGCTTTACTAAATGGCGCAGATTCTGACGAGATGTTTGAGCGCACAAAGGCGCTCGGACGCGGCAGCTATAGGTGTATCCTCTATGTTTACCGTATGGTTTACTACTATGTAAATATGCCACACCCAGACAAAGCCAAGCTAAAATGGTGGCTTTGGAAGGACTAAATTTGTAAATTTTTGTTTTAGATTTTTTATCTAAGGTCTGCAATTGCGAAATGTAAATTTAAGCAAGATATCAGCGGCCTTCAATTATAATGCGATTTCTTTTTATGGACAGATGGGTGAGTGGCTGAAACCACACCCCTGCTAAGGGTGCAGCTCTTAATCGGGGCTCGAGGGTTCAAATCCCTCTCTGTCCGCCACTACTTATAGATAATCATAAATTTTTATTATCATTTCACATTATTTTTTGAATATCTTTATATAAAATTAAATTATTTCTGCGTTAGAAAATTGCTTACCTAGTAAAACTTAACTATAAGTAAAAATTTTATAGTGATCACACATTTTTTAAAAAATATAATTTTTTCGGTTATATTGTTGTTTCAAACTAATTAAAAATATCTTAAATTAAGTTTTTATTATAAAAAATATTATATTTTGCTTAATTAATTATATTGATAATCAAAAAGCTATTTTTTGATAAAAGCTTATAATTCGCTTTTTACAAACTATTGACATTTGGAATTTATATATTTAATTAATATATTTTTTTCTTAAAAGATAAAATTTCTCACATAAAGTTATATCCTATAAAGATAGTATATAATCACGCAAAAATTTAAATAATACAAAAAATAATAATAAGGAGTAATCTTGGCTAAAGAAGCTGGAGTAGTAAAATTTATTAGTGGCAAGGCGGTCGCTATCGATCAAAACGGAAACGAGAGAGAGCTAAAAGTAGGTGACATCCTTTATATGGGAGAGAGCATCAAGACAAGTGATGCCGCTGATAAAATAACAATTGTTTCAAATAATGGAAAAGAGATTACGATCGTAGGAAATGATACACTTGCTTTAAATCAAAGTACTATAGGTGCGGAAGGCTTGGCAGATGTTAGTGATTTGCAAAATGCTATTTTAAATGGTGGAGATTTAACAAAACTTGAAGAGACTGCTGCTGGTGGAAACACTGCTGCTGGTGGTGGAGATGGCGTTAGCCTAAGTGATGCTAAATTTGCTGAGGGTGGACACTATTCAAACATTAATGCAACATATAGAAATTTAAGTGATACAAACAGAGCTTTTGCATCATATGATAGCCCAATAAGCGGTTACAATGGTGGAGATGATACTATAATCCCAAGCAATCCTCTTGTAACTTTTATAAGCGATCTTAATAACGATGGTACTTTAAGTAGGGTTGAGCATGCACGCGATACAAATTTAAATACATCAAAAGTTCTTATTACAATTCCAAATGATGGCACAGTAAGGGCCGGAGATATACTAAATATCACTATAACTAAGCCAGATGGTAATACTGAAAATAAAACAATTCCTATCACTCCAACTATCATAAGCAATGGTTATCAGTTTGATGCACCAATACAGACTGGTAAAATTTCAAAAGTTGATGCAACTATTATAAATTTTCAAGGAAATATTAGTGGTAGAAGTGAAGATAGCGTAACTTCAAGTGGCTTTAGTGCTCCAGAGGTTAAATTTACAGAAGATAACAGTCCTGATAATAATCTATTAACATATACTGAAAATGCTAAAGATGGTAAATTAAATGAAACTCCAGTACTTATAACTGTAAAAGATGTGATTGTCGGAGATGTGCTTCACGTGACTTTAACAAAGCCTGATGGCACAACTGAGGTTAAAAATGTATCTATTGATCAAAACATAATAGATAATGGATATAAGATAAGTAATATGCCAGTTGAGCACGGTAAGCCTTCAAAAGTAGAAGCTTACGTAGCAGATAGTACAAACACGATGAGAAGTGCAGTTGCAAGTGACTCTACTACTCTTGATGTAAAACCGACTTTGAAATTTACTGAAGATACAGACGATAATATCTATCTATATGATAATGAAAATAAGCAAGATAACGACTTTAGAAGTACGACAGTAGAAATAACTCTACCAAAAGATGTAGTTATTGGCGATAAAATCGTTATAACTTATACCGATCCATTAACTAGGCAAGATACAACAAAAGAAATTTCTCTTACACAAGAGATGATTGATAATCAAAAGGTAAATACATCTCTTCCGATATTTCCAGATGTAAGAACATCAGCTAGTGTTCATGTGGTAGATAAAAACAATGTTCGAAAAAGTGAAGAGTCAGATCAAGATAGTGTAATGCCTATTGGTAGAAATTTAGAAATGACATTACCAGAGGAAAAGACTCTTCATGAAATTTCAAGACAAGAAAGTACTGATGACAATGAAGTAAATAAAACCACAGCAAGGATTACTCTGCCAAATAAAATTGATAATGGCGATAAGCTTACGCTAACTATTACTGGACCTGATCCTGATGATCCTGTAAATAATCCATCTAAAACTTATACAAGAGAATTTACTATACATATGGATAGTAAAGGTGCTGTGACTAGTGTAACAGAAAATGGAACTTCTAATGTTTTAACGCCTATAAAAGCAAGTGATAATCAATATATCATCAATGTTTCTGGTATCCAACTAAAGCATGGAGAAGATACGACTATTAAGGCCAAAGTTACAAATTTAAATCCAAATAGACATACATCTATAAATGAGCCAGAAGTATCGGCCAGTTTAGAATATGTAAAAAAACCTGAAGTTATCTTTGGAGAGGCTAATGGCACTAGGAGTATGAGTAGAGAGCAAGCTATGAGTGATCATGATCTTAATAGCACAACAGTCACTATAAAGCTTCCTAAAAATGCAGTAAGTGGAGATAAACTAACTGTAACTATAAAAGAGCCAAATGAAGCTACTGCTAGAGAAATAAAATACACTATTGGAAAAGATAATAATGGTAAGTTCTTTGTAAAAGATAGCGATGGCAATAAAATAGATACAGAAACAGATGGTAGAAGCTTTAAAATTTCTGGCATTAAAACAGCAACTGGTCTAGAAACTAAAGTAACAGCCGAGATAAAAGATAAAGATGGTATTCAGCATGCAGAAGATACAAGCACGGTTACTATCTCAAATATAAACGATATGGCAGTATATTTCAAAGAGGATGCTGACCGTAACGTATCTTTAACGAGAGCAGAGAGCAAGGACGCGGATGGCGACCTACATAAAACGACAGTAGTAGTAAAAGTGCCAAATAACGTTATAGCTGGCGATGTGGTAACTGTAAAAATAGATAATGGCACTTCACCTAAAACTTATAAGGTTACAGGTAGAGACCCAAGCGGTAAAATCATGCTAGAAGATACTTCTACTCATGCTTCTATAACTGCAAGTGATAAAAATGAGATAGAAATTCCTGGCGTAGAGATCATTGCTGGCAAGACCATCAATGTAACTACTGAGACCACCGATGCAAGTGGCGGCAAGAAGGCCGAAGCTCAAAATCATAATACTCTTGAAAAGCTTCATGAAGACATGGAGATAACTTTTGAAAAAGATACCAATAATGATGGTATTTTGGGCAGCACAGAGGCAACTGGAGCGACTACTATAGCAACTATCAAGCTTCCTTCAAATTTTGTTTTAGGTGATAAATTAATAGTAGAGTCACACAACGAAGACACACCAAATAATAAAACGACCAAGACATATGAGATAGTAAAAGACAATAACGGCAAATTAATAGCCAAAAATGGTAGTGAAGAGCTTGATATTACCGATGATACTGATGGCAATAAGGTGGTCAAATATACACTTGGCTTAACAGAAGATCATAAGACTATCATTAATGCCAAGGTTACTGATAATACTGGTGCTGATAAGGTTGAGACAAATAGCGATATTACGCTTGATGCTCAAGGTAGCGGTTCTGGAACAGGCTTTAGGCTATTTATTGATGAGGATAAAGATAGAAACGGAGTTCTAAGTAGAGATGAAGCCATGAAGGATGGAAATTTAAATACCACTTCGGCAATACTTCAAATCCCAACCACTGTAAATAGTGGCGATACTATAAAAGTTAAGGTAAATGGTGGGGCAGAGAAAACTTATACCGTTGCTTCAAATGATGGTACAAACGTTACTATAAAAGATGCGGGTGGCAGCATTGTTGCACTTGAGCCAGGAAATAAACTAAAAATTTCTAATGTTCATATAGATAAAGATCATCCAGCAGTGGTTGAAGCTACTATAAATGGAGTAACAAAGACAGCTAAAGCTACATTGGAGTCAGTAGATACTAAAAATTTAAAGATTGAATTTGTTGAAGATAATGCAAGTAGAGACAATGTAATAGACAGAGATGAAGCTATTTTGGACAATGATATAAAAAAGACAATTATAAGCGTTCAGGTGCCGCATAATGTCACAAATGGTGATAAGATAGCAGTAACTATAAAAGAGCCTCAAGCTAATGGCACAACAGGGTCTAGAACCATAACTTATACAGTTTCAAAAACTGCTAATGGTAAAATTTCATTAACAGATGATAGTGATACTACTCATACTCCACATGAACTAGAAAATAACACTATAAAAATTCCTGGCGTTGCTATGCTTCCAGGTCGTGAAACTAGTGCAGTAGCTACTATAACAAATGGTGCTGAGACTACAACTAGCAGCGAAGCAAAAGCTAAACTTGCACCTTTAAGTGAAGCGGGATTAAGTGTAAGCATAGTTGCTGATAAAAATGATAATGGCATTATCTCAAGAGATGAGTCAGGTAGTAAAATTTCAAAGGTTCATGTTTCTATCCCAGGAAGTGTTGTAGCTGGTGATAAGATAGATGTCAAGATAACAAATCCTAACGGATCTATCTTAACTAAACATTATAAAGTTATGGGAAAAGATGTAAATGGAAAAATTACACTTAAAAATTTAGATGATAATTCTCAACAAACGCTTGATAGAGATAATCCACTTGATCTCAATGCTACTATCGCAGTTGATAAAGAAACAAAAGCTGAAGTTACTCTAACTGACACATTTGGTGAGAGCAAAACAGTAAGCGATACGGCACATGCTGAGATCGATGCTATAAGAGGTATCATGTTTAATAAAGATATAAAAACCTCAGAAAGTGGTGAGAGATCTACTACGGTTAAAGTTTATCTTAATGAAGATGCCAGAAATGGAGATACGGTAGAGTTTAAATACACTGATCCAGACACCCATGCATTAACCAAGACTGCAACACATACTTTATCGGCTGAAGATATAACAAAAGGTGTATTCGAGCAATCATTAGATATTAATGCTAGATCAGCTTATGATTTGGAAGTCAAAGCTACTCTTAAGACCTCGGATTCGGACGGTTTAGTGTCTAAGTCTTACGAGCCTTATAAACCACTTCATATAGGCGTTGAAAACTATACGGTTAAATTTGACGCAAGTAAAGATATGAAAGGTGGCGAAGGTCATGATACTTTGGTGTTTGATAAGCAAATAGTTGATCTTAGAGGCATTGCTAATCTTGATTCAAAAGTGGAAAGCTTTGAAAACCTTGAGCTTAAAGGAGAAACAAAGATCAAATTTAATGCACAAAACATCCTTGATATCACTGATAATCCTGACACTGTGCTCAAGATAAAAGGTGGTGATGTTGATGCTAATGGCAATAAAATCACAAAAGTTGATCTAGTTCATAAATGGACTGAAGATCATTCATATGATACTGCTGGATTTAAAGGCTACTCAAGCATAGATCAAATAAATGGAAAAACTATCCATATCCAAATAGACGACAAAATCCAAACCGATCTTTAATCCCCAAAATGAGTGCGTAAATTCGCACTCATTTCAAACTCAAACTCACATTATTTTTTAAGTCTTGTTTTACTAATATTTGCTCCTTAAAGGAGAAAATATGAAAAATTTAATAGTCGTTATTATAGTTATCGCTGCACTTGCTTTTGGTGCTTTTAAGTATATAAATTCATTTGTTGCACTTGATGAAAATGTAAATGCAAAGTGGTCGCAGGTGTTAAATCAATATAAAAGAAGGGCTGAGCTTGTGCCAAATTTAGTTGAAACTGTAAAAGGCTACGCAGCTCATGAGCAAAAAATTTTTGAAGATGTGGCAAATGCTAGAAGCAAGAGCATGCAAGTAAGCGTTGATGCAAGTGGTCTTAGCGATGAAGCTAAGATGAAAGAATTTATGACAGCACAAAGCTCATTTGGCTTGGCGCTTGGTAGGCTTATGGCAGTTAGCGAGAACTATCCAGAACTAAAAGCAAATCAAAATTTCTTATCTCTTCAGAGTCAGCTTGAAGGTACGCAAAACCGTATAAGCGTAGCAATGCATGATTATATCGAAGCTGTAAAAGAGTATAACGTAGCCCTTAGAAGCTTTCCAAATAAATTTATAGCAAATACTTTTTATCCCGAGCTAAAGCCAAAACAAAATCTTGAAATAAGTAACGAAGAGAAGATAAATCCAAAAGTTTCATTTGAGAAATGATGAAGAAAATTTTTGCTCTTTTATTTTTTACATTTTGCTTTTGTTTTGCCATAAATTTTAACGAGCAGATAAATGATGAGGCTCAAATTTTCTCTAAAAATGAGAAAGCTGAGCTTTTAAGCTTGGTGCAAAATTATGAGCAAAATAGTACGACGCAAATTGCTATCGTGACGCTTAAATCACTAGAAAATAAAAGCATAGAAGAGATCTCCCTTGAGGTAGCTAGAGGCTACAAGCTGGGACAAAAACAAAGCAACAACGGAGTGCTTTTAATAATCGCTCCAAACGATAGAAAAGTACGTATAGAAGTTGGTTATGGACTCGAAGGTGTGCTAACTGACGCTATATCAAGCCAGATCATAAATGATGTGATAGTGCCTAAATTTAAGCAAGGCGATATGGGCGGTGGCGTGATAGAGGGCATAAGAGCCATCATAAAGGTAGCTAGTGGCGAAGAATTTGAAAGCGAGAGTGATGAAGAAGAGATACCGTTTGGAATAGTTGCCTTTTTTGCTGGCATGATCTCGTGTTTTATCTCTGGCTTTTTAGGTAAATTTTTTATGCGAGTTGGCTTTAGCGCGTGTTTTGCAGGGCTGATATCTACGGTATTTGAGCAATTTTCTAGCGTGCAAAATTACTTCATTGTCTTTGCCATTGTGTTTGTAATATTTTTTATTATTTTAAAAAATGCCTTTAAAAAAAATACTCAAAGCAAAAATACACACAGTGATTTCGGGCGTGATAGATCAGACTCAAATAGCAGTGGCAACGGCCATTCAAGCAGTTCAAGAGGTGGTGGCTTTAGTGGCGGCGGAGGCGGTTTTGGCGGAGGTGGAGCAAGTGGCAGTTGGTAAAATTTCATCAAAGATTAGTTTGTAAAACTCAAACCCTTTAAAATATATAAAAACTTAGGAGCAAAGATGCTAGCTGGTGAGTTGCTTAAAAGCCATTTTTCTAAATTTGATCTGGTGGCAGTGCTTAGTAAATTTTTAGAGCAAAGTCATTTTGATAAAGAAAAATTTGATCTGCTCAAACAAAATAACTTTAAAATTTTAGATAAAAATATAAAGCAAGAGATAGTTGGTACTACTGGTTTTAAAGAGTTTTTTGACGATAAATTTCAGAGTTTTTTATGCGAGCTTATGCAAAGTAAAGTTTTGATTGTTTCTGGCAAAGAGTATAAATTTAGCGAGCTTGAAATTTATACTTGTTTTGACGCAAATACCTACAAAAGGCAGTGTGAGGCAGGAGAGATTTACTTTCATAATTTTGGCTTTGACATATCTTTTAAAAGCGAGCCATCGCTTTATGGTGGCGTTTTAGTAAGAAGCCTAAAGCCTTTAAACGGGCAAAATTTTATCTTTGGACCAAGAAAATGTGCCTTACATATCTTAAATAGCAAAATTAGTAATTTAAATTTTGATCTAAAAGAGGTTGATTTTAGAAAAGATGAGATTACTTTTACGCCACGTATTAGATCATTTAGCGATGAAAATCAGCAAAAAAATGATTGCCTTAGAGCATTTACTGCTGAGTTTGAAAAAGCCTTAGAGTTTGATGAAAATTATAAAAAGAGATTAAATGCCTATAAAAAGGGGTGAAATTTATCTTTTTATCAGCTTTTGTGGTGAGAAATTTAGCCCAAAAATGCTAGATAAAAAAGATCGCAGAAGAGTAAAAAAATACCCAAATTTAATAAAACAAAACTCATTTAAAATATCTCGCTACTTAAAATTTAAAGCAAAGATGCGAGGCAAAATCTGTCTTTCTCATAAAGAAAATATCGCAGTTTTAGCCATTTCAAAAGAAAAGATCGGAGTCGAAAATTTAAAAAAGAAATTTTAGCTCTAAAATCAATGAAGGATTTTAAGAAATTTATGCTTGATGAAAATGCAAGTGTGGCTTACGCGAGCGGCTTTGTAAAAGGGGCGCAAAGTGATGAGGTGCTGAAGCGCCACAACGCTTTTAGTCTAAATTTTGCTGATTCGCTAAATGAGAGTCTAACTCAGGCAAAAGAGCTTGCTCTAAAGCTAAAAATAGCAGCGCTTGTGATCGCCTTTTTACTGCTATGGGTTTATTTTAGTGCGCTTATCTCGGCACTTGTGATGGGCATCATCATCTTTAGGGTGCTTCTTACGCTCTTTATCTTTGCCATTTTTGGCGTAAATTTAAGCATTTTTGGTGTCTTTGGACTCATGCTTGCAAGTGCTGTTGGGATTGATTACATAATATTTGCGCTAAATGAGAGCCTTAGTGAAAAAGAGCGAATTTATGGGATATTTTGCGCATTTATCACGAGTTTTATCTCGTTTTTTACTCTTTCTTTTAGCCAGACCGCGGCTCTTAGCGTATTTGGATTAAGCGTTAGCCTTTGCGTGCTGATATACGGGCTATGTGCTAGCGTTTTATCTTGTAAAAATATAAAAATTTAGTTTGATTTTCAGGCTCCAAGTGGCTTGTCTAGCTCGGGGCTTTGGTTTTTACATTATAACGGCTAGTTTGCCTGTGCCGGCGTTTTTATTTACCTCGTTTTGGACGTCTGAGGCTTTGAGGAGCTCAAATTTATATGGGGGCTCAAATGGCGGCTTGGTTAGCTTTTCGCAAACGCTGCCTTTTTTTGAAAGGTCTATGTTGCCGCTTTCAAAAATGGTGCCTTTGTTACACTTGTAGCTTATTTTGACGCCATTTGTAAAGTAGTTGTTTTGAGCGTATACTAGCGAGTCAAAGCGCACGCCAATGGCGTATTTTTGGTCATAGAAGTCATCTTTTGAGTCATAAAAGTTGTTATAGACGTGCACCTTTGCATTGCGTGCCATAGGTAGGCGTTGCGCGCAGCTGTCAAAAACGTTATGAGCGACCGTTATAGTCCTTGTTTCGCTGCTGCCGTCAGAGTCTCTTGAGCCAATTAACATCGTTTTATCATGGTTTTCAAAGATGTTGTGCGAGATCGTGATAGCTGCACTATCTCCCTTGATGTCGCATAGTCCGTCGTAAGTCTGCCATTTGGTAAGCTCTCCGCCTGCTAAATGCACATGACTAAGCTCGGCCGTGTCCTTAAAATGGCAGTGATCTACCCAGATGTTTTTGCTTGACTCTATGCTGACGCCATCATATTGCGCATTAAAGCCGTCATTTTTTTGTATATCTGGAAATGGATTAAAAGCATCTTCGATCTTCATATTGCGGATTGCGATATTTTGGACATTTTTTAACAAAAGCGAGCCACCTTTTATGCCTGAGTTTTTGCCTAAGCCAATTATCGTGGTGTTGCTAGCTACCGGCACTATGATGAGCTTTTTGTACTCGTTGGCTAAATTTTTGCGAAGTGCTGCTAACTTTGGATCTTGCGAACCATCTAAATTTGCACGGCATGAAGCGCCGTAAGCCTGCATAAATTTGGCATAAGAGCTAAACTCGCCACCGCTAATCTCACTTATAAATTTATCCAGCCCATCGCTATTGCCATTTTGTGGGATCTTGCCTTCGCTAAGGTCTATGAGCCCATCCACATAGATGACGTAACCACCCATTTGAGCGTTTTTACGAGCTCTTGTCTATCTTTTACAACGACTTCTTTACTCTCTTTGCCGGCATATCCGCCAAAATTTTGCTCTGCACCAATGCTAGCGTAACCAAAGGGCGAGTCGCTTGCTTTTATCTCGCCTGCTTGAGCTAGAGCACCAAATGCAAATAACGAAGAAACGGCTAGAAACAATATCTTTTTAAACATCTTTAGCCTCCTAAATTTGGCTTTTTATTCTTGATATTTTGTTGCGAATATCGCCGTTAAATTTAGTGCAATTTTTAAAAAGGCAAAATTTACGCGAAAAATATCTCGCTTTTTAGGCGAAGTAGGCATAGATAGGCGCTTAGCACGCTTTGCTCTCTTATGTAGTTGCGATCTCCTTTTAAAAGAAGCCTCTCAACCTCGATGTTGCCGTTTCTGTCACCAGCTGCGACGTAGACCGTGCCAACCGGCTTGCTAGCTGTGCCACCACCTGGTCCAGCGATGCCGCTAATGGCAAGTGCAAAGTCCGCATTTGTCGTACTTAGCGTACCTTTTACCATTGCTTTTACGCAAGGCTCACTCACAGCTCCGTAAGTCTCTAAAATTTCATCCTCAACGCCCAACCACTCGTGCTTTATGTGGTTTGCGTAGGTTACTAGTGAGCCATCAAAGCTGGCTGAGACGCCGCCATATCTTGCAAATTTAGCCGCGGCAAGCCCAGCCGTGCAAGACTCAGCAAATGAAATTTTAAGCCCATTTTGCATGAGCCTTTTTGCTACAAATTTGATCACATCTTTTTGTGGGATAAATTTTTGCGAAAATAGCGTTTTTACCCCTTGCAAAAAGCTCTCGATCTGACCAAATTTATTACTTTTTGCTCTTACTAGTATTAAATTTGGTAGGATCTGCGCAAGGGTTATATCGACCTCGTAAGTTTTAGCAAGCGGCAGCATAAGGATCCTCGCGCTATCAGCGTCGATGTCTATTAGATGAAAGTAACTAAAATCAGGCTCGTACTCGACTAAAAACTCGCCCAGCTCTTCATTTGGATTAGCTTTTATGAGATTTATCTGGGCGTTATTTAGGCTAGCTAAAAAGCTATTTTTTGAGTAGTCTAAGCTATCTTTAAGTGCAAGTGTCGTGCTATCTTTTAGCTCGAGCGAGCCCCCAGTTAGCGTCGCTACGATCTTTGCGGCGATGGCAAAATTTTCATCCGAGCCAAAAATGCTTACAAAATCGTAATTTTTTGATAAATTTTCGATTATAAAAGGTAGCTCTTTGCTATTTTTTGGAGCAAAACTGACCACTCCAAGCTCGCCAAAATGATCCTCATAACTTTGAAAAATATAATTTAGAAATTCTCTATTTATCTCAAGATCTTCGCCTATTATCAAGATACTTTGTCTCATTTTTAAGCTCCTTTTTTTGCCCCATTATACTATTTTTCAGTGTGATTTAACCAGCACAGGTGTAAAATTAGCAAATTTTAAAATCAAGGTAAAAAATGGACTACAAAGAGACACTTTTACTCCCAGAGACAAATTTCCCGATGCGCGGAAATCTCCCACAAAATGAACCACAAAGACTAAAATCATGGTACGAAGAGCGCAAGGTTTATGAAAAAATGAAGAAAAATCGCCAAAAAGCGGTTAAAAACTTCAACATCCACGACGGCCCTCCGTATGCGAACGGCCACCTTCACATCGGCCACGCGTTAAATAAAATTTTAAAAGATATCATCACAAAAACGCACTATTTTTACGGCGAAAACGTCCGCTACGTGCCAGGCTGGGACTGCCATGGCTTGCCGATCGAGCAACAAGTCGAAGTTAAGCTTGGTGATAAGAAAAAAGAGCTTAGCAAGGTCGAGATCAGGGAGCTTTGCAGACAGCACGCGAGAGAATTTATAGACATTCAGCGAAATGAGTTTAAAAGCCTTGGCATCATCGGCGACTTTGAAAATCCATACATGACGATGAAATTTGAGTTTGAGGCTGACATCTACAAAGCACTTTGCGAGATCGCTAAAAAGGGGCTTTTGGTTGAAAGAAGCAAGCCAGTTTATTGGAGCTGGGCAGCTAGATCGGCGCTAGCTGAAGCTGAGGTCGAGTACGAGGAAAAAGAGGACTACTCTATTTACGTAGCATTTGAGCTTGACAGCGACGCGCTAGAAAAGCTTGGCGTAAAAGAGGCAAGCGCTGTCATCTGGACGACCACGCCTTGGACACTCCCAGCAAATCAAGCCATAAGCCTAAAACCAGATGAAATTTATGTGCTAACAGCTGAAAATTTGATCTTTGCAAAGCCACTACTAGAAAGTGTTGTAGAGAGCGGCCTAAGCAAGGGCGAGGTCAAAAAAGAGTTTAAATCAAGCCTGCTTGAAAACACTCACGCGATAAAT
Source organism: Campylobacter concisus (assembly GCF_003048405.1). Lineage (NCBI taxonomy): Bacteria > Pseudomonadati > Campylobacterota > Epsilonproteobacteria > Campylobacterales > Campylobacteraceae > Campylobacter > Campylobacter concisus. Next base: position 895,912 of record NZ_PIQS01000001.1, read on the forward strand.
CCGCTAAACGGCAGAAAGTCGCGATTTTTACTAGGCGATCACGTCATGATGGATGGTGGTACTGGACTTGTTCATACAGCTCCAGGACACGGCGAGGACGACTACTACGTCTGCTTAAAATATGGCTTTAGCGAAATTTTGATGCCAGTTGATGATGGTGGCTGCTACGATGAGAGCATAAAACATCACGGACTATTTAGAAGTGACGTGGTAGATGAGTTTGTCGGTATGCACATCTTTAAAGCAAATGAGAAAATTTTAGAGCTACTTGGCAAAAGCTTGCTTAGCGTCTCTAAATTTAGGCACTCTTATCCATTCTGCTGGAGAACGCACAAGCCTGTTATTTATAGAGCTACAAAGCAGTGGTTTATAGCTATGGACGAGGCTAAACTAGGCGGAAAAACACTTAGACAAACAGCGCTAAAAGAGCTTGAAAAGGTTAAATTTTATCCAAGTGTTGGCATAAAAAGAATAGGCTCAATGATAGAAAATCGCCCAGACTGGTGTATCTCTCGTCAGCGTGACTGGGGTGTGCCGATCGCGTTTTTCAGAGATAAAGCGACAAAAGAAGTTATATTTGATAGTGAAATTTTAGACCACATTGCAGGTATTTTTAAGGAAAAAGGCGCTGATGCGTGGTGGGCGCTAAGCATAGATGAGCTTTTACCAAAGGGCACAAAATACAAGGCTGAAAATTTAGAAAAAGTGATGGACATTCTTGACGTTTGGTTTGATAGCGGCTCGACATGGCATGCGGTCTTGCAAAGCGACAACTACGACGCTGGCAAATACCCTTCAAGCATGTATCTAGAGGGCTCAGATCAGCACCGCGGCTGGTTTCAAAGCTCGCTTCTAGTAAGCACAGCTATAAATTCTCACGCACCTTACGAGAGCATCCTAACTCACGGCTTTACTGTCGATGCCAAGGGCGAGAAAATGAGCAAGAGCAAGGGCAACGTCATCGCTCCACAAGACGTGGCTAAGACTCACGGCGTGGAAATTTTACGCCTTTGGGTTGGCATGAGTGATTATTCAAGCGATTTAAAGATAAGTGAAGATATATTAAAACAAATCAGCGAGCAATACCGCAAAATCCGCAACACGATCCGCTTCTTGCTAGCAAACGTAAATGATCTTGAGAGCCTAAATACAGAGTTTAATATCCTTGATAAATGGATATTAGCGCGTGCTAAAAAGGTCTTTGACGAGGCGAGCGCTTGCTTTAAAAATTATGACTTTTCAAAGGGCTTTAACATCCTTTTAAATTTTCTATCAGCCGATCTTAGCGGCGTATATCTTGACGTTTGCAAAGATAGACTCTACTGCGACGCAAAAGACGCCCCAAGAAGAAGATCAGCTCAAAGTGCGATGGCGATCATCACAAAGGCACTTTTGCCACTCATCGCTCCAACGCTTACTTACACCGTCGATGAGGTGATGGACTACGCTCCAAAGATCATCAAAGGCGACGCAAAAGACGCGTTTGATCTAGTCTATGAGCCAATCAAATTTGACCTTAGCTTTGAAGATGAGCTGCTTTTTGCCAGCAGGGAGAAATTTAACGAGATCGTGGATGTTCTTAAAAAAGACAAGAAGATAAAATCAACTCTAGAGCTAAGCCTAGAGACCACCAACCACAACATCACAAGCTACGACGAGCGCGAAGTGGCCGATCTTTACATGGTAAGCTCGGTCAGGGCTTATGATGATAGCGAGCCATTAGCCGAGTTTGAGTTAGAGGGCGATAAATTTAAGATCATAGTAAGCAACCTTCACAAATGCCCAAGATGCTGGAAATTTAACGCTAGCAAAGAAGATGCACTTTGCCCAAGATGCGAAGAGGTCATAAGTGCTAAGTGAGCCAGTAAGCACAACTATCATAGTCGCAACGATCGCCGCGGTGGTCGTTGTTAGCTTGTTTGGCATATTTTTGGTTAATAAATTTAAAGGATAAAAATAGTGGTAACTTTAAAAGAAGCTTTGAAATTTTCAGCTGAAGAGATAAAAAATTTACGAGCTGAGCTTGAGGCAAAGATCATAAAAGAAAAAGAGCTTGGCGCTTATGTCGAGCAGCTAGCAAATTTAGAGATCGCAAAACTAGGCGAGGGCGTACCTATCGCTATAAAAGACAACATCCAAGTAAAAGGCTGGAATGTAACAAGCGCTTCAAAAATTTTACAAGGCTACGTAGCACCTTATAACGCAACCGTTATAGAGAAGCTACTTGGCAAAAATTTAGCTCCATTTGGCCGCACAAATATGGACGAATTTGCGATGGGAAGCACGACTGAGAGCTCATTTTACGGCAAAACACTAAACCCACTAAATCACGCTCACGTACCAGGTGGCAGTAGTGGCGGCTCAGCAGCAGCAGTCGCAGCTGGCCTTGCAGTAGCTGCACTTGGTAGCGATACTGGTGGCTCGATCCGCCAACCAGCGGCATTTTGTGGATGCGTAGGTTTTAAGCCAACTTATGGCAGAGTGAGCAGATACGGCCTTGGCGCATACTCAAGTAGCCTTGATCAGATAGGCCCGATCGCTCAAAACGTAGAAGACGCAGCCATTTTATATGATGCTATCGCTGGACACGACCCAAAAGATAGCACGAGCGCAGATGTGCCTTTTGCGAGCATTAGCGACAAGATAGATAGCGAGAAGAAGCTAAAAATTTGCGTCATTAAAAACTATGTTGAAAATGCAAGCGAACAGACAAAAGCTGCTTTAAATTTAGCGATCGAGAAGCTAAAATCACACGGCCACAGCGTAACTTACACAAATTTTGAAGACTCAAAATACGACGTCGCAACCTACTATATAATAGCAACCGCAGAAGCAAGCGCAAATTTAAGCCGCTATGATGGCGTAAGATACGGCAGACGCGCAGAAGCTAGAAATTTAAAAGAGCTATATATAAACTCACGCTCTGAAGGCTTTGGTGAAGAGGTAAAAAGAAGAATTTTGCTTGGTACGTTTGTATTAAGTAGCGGATATTACGATGCTTACTACATCAAAGCGCAAAAAGCAAGAGCGCATATAAAAGCTCAGTACGAGAAAATTTTAGAAGAGAATGATCTCATTTTCATGCCAGTTGCTCCAAGCACAGCTTATAAATTTGGAGCTCACAGTGATCCACTTCAAGCCTATTTAAGCGACATCTACACGATTAGCGTAAATTTAGCAGGCCTACCAGCTATCTCTGTGCCAGTTGGCAAAGATGATCAAAATTTAAACGTGAGCGCCCAGCTTATCGCGAAAGCGTGGGACGAACAGACCTTGATAAATGGTGCTAAGAGCCTAGAAAATTTAATAAAAGGATAAAAATATGAAGATAGTAAAGAGAGCTTTAACATTTGAGGATGTGCTTCTTGTGCCGCAATACTCTGAAATTTTGCCAAAGCAAGTTGATGTCAAAACCAGGATCAGCAAAAACGTCACGCTAAATATCCCGATCGTCTCTGCTGCGATGGATACGGTGACTGAGCATAGAACTGCTATCATGATGGCAAGGCTGGGCGGTATCGGCGTAATCCACAAAAATATGGACATCGAAAGCCAAGCAAAAGAGGTCAAACGCGTTAAAAAAAGCGAAAGTGGCGTCATCATCGATCCTATCTTTATAAATCCAGAAGCGACCGTGGCTGAAGCTCTAAGCCTTATGGCTGATCTTCATATTTCAGGCGTTCCAGTTATAGATAAGGACCGCAAATTAATAGGAATTTTAACAAACCGCGATCTTAGATTTGAGACAAATATGAGCACTTTGGTAAAAGACCGCATGACAAAAGCACCGCTTATAACTGCACCAAAGGGCTGCACGCTTGATGATGCGGAGAAAATTTTCTCTCAAAATAGAGTAGAAAAACTGCCTATCGTCGATAAAGACGGCAGACTTGACGGGCTTATCACCATAAAAGATCTAAAAAAACGTAAAGAGTATCCAAACGCAAACAAAGATAGCTACGGCAGACTTCGCGTAGCAGCGGCTATTGGTGTGGGTCAGATAGAGCGTGCTAAAGCACTAGTTGATGCTGGCATAGACGTAATAGTCATCGACTCAGCTCACGGCCACTCAAAGGGTATCATCGACAC